>CAXUBX010000057.1:0-20325 GCA_964249405.1 uncultured Acetobacteraceae bacterium
GGTCGGCGATCGCGCGCACCGCACCGCTCCGCACCTCGACCAGCGTGTCCTCCATTTCCTGGATCACCAGGCGGATGATCTTCTCCGGGTCCTCGGCGCTGGCGAGGATCGAATTCAGGTTCGAATTCACGATGTCGGCGAGACGCGAGAAGATGCTCATGACGCGATCCTCGTTGCTTGCCCGTGTTCCGGGTCGGTGGCACTGATCGACGGGAGTTCAAAGGTCCGGAGCGCCAGGGATTGGCAAAGATGGCCAACGCGGAAGGACCGCCGACACCGATCGGCTCGTCTCCCGCCTTCCTCGACATGCTGGCCCATGTGAGCCGGATCGCCGCGATCGACCGGCCGGTGCTGGTGATCGGCGAGCGCGGCACCGGCAAGGAGCTGGTCGCGGGCCGGCTCACCTTCCTGTCGCCGCGCTGGGACCGGCCCTTCATCACCCTCAACTGCGCATCGCTCGCCGAGCCGCTGCTCGACAGCGAACTGTTCGGCCACGAGGCCGGCGCCTACACGGGAGCGCAACGACGGCGTGCCTCGCGTTTCGAGATGGCGGATGGCGGCACGCTGTTCCTCGACGAGATCGCCAACGCCTCGCTCGCGGTGCAGGAGAAGCTGCTCCGGGTGATCGAGTACGGCCGCTTCGAGCGGGTGGGCGGCAACGAGACGATCGCGGTCAACGTGCGGCTGATCGGCGCGACCAACGCCGACCTGCCGGCGCTCGCGCGGTCGGGGCGCTTCCGTTCTGACCTGCTCGACCGGCTTGCCTTCGACGTCGTCAACATCCCGCCGCTTCGCATCCGGCACGAGGACGTGCTCCTGCTCGCCGGGCATTTCGCACGGCGCATGACACGCGAGCTCGGACGGACCGTGTTCGCGGGCTTCACGCCGCGCGCCGAGGCGACGCTGCTCACGCACGACTGGCCCGGCAATGTGCGCGAGCTCCGGAACGTCGTCGAACGGAGCGTGGCGCGGGCCGACCGCCCGGAGCGGATGATCGACGACGTCGTGCTCGACCCGTTCAGGACCGGGGTGCCGCCGCTCGCCACGGAAGGCGATCCGCGCCCGACGAAGGGGGACGCGGCCGGCCCCGAGGAGCGGACGGCGTGGCCGGCGAACGGCGCTCCGCGCGAGCCGGAGACGAACGCGAGCTTCGTCGATCGCACGCGGGCCTTCGAGGCACGGCTGCTTCGCGACGCCTTGCAGGCCGCCCGGTTCAACCAGAAGCAGGCGGCCGAGCGACTCGGCCTCACCTACTACCAGTTCCGCCACCATCTCCGGAACCACCGTCTGCTTCCCGGCCAGGTCGGCGAGAGCCGGGACGCGTGACCGAGACGAGGCGATCGCCTGAACATCGTACCGGCGCATCGGGCACTCTCCTTCGGGTCTGAAGGAGCGAAGAGCGTGCCAAGACGGACGATGTCGTCAGTCCATTGAAATCGCTCGTCTTGTCCGGAAGATCTCGGACGGGCCCGGCTGATCTTGGCGCAATTCGCCATCAGTCAGCATCGCAGGCCAGCCCGGTGCGGGATCAGAGCGGCCGGTGCGCCCTGTCGAGCAGTTTCGCGAACAGGCTCCTCCGGGTCTTGGCCGGCGGCCGACCCTCCGCGGGCACCGCAGCCGCGGCGGCTCGCGCCTTGCGGGCCATCCAGGCTTCCAGACTGACACCGGCCTCCTTGGCCCGACGCATCTCGTATTCGCGCTGGCCCGTGGACAGCACGCGCGACGGCGTCTGCCCCGAGTCCCCTCCTTTGTTCCTTGCCATCGCCGCTCGCCTCCGAGAACCGGTCCGGTTGTGACGACCGGCGCGGGCATGATCAAGCCGCTCCTGACCGGCAAGGATCCTCGCCACGGGCGGACCGGTTCGACGTGATCCCCCCGCCTGTTCCACTCCGTCGCGACATCGGTTCGTTTCCGTGCCGACACACGCCGCGGGTTCAACCCGGTTCCGATCGCGCTTGCGGGCGAACGAAATCTTGCGCGCGTGTTCATCGGCGCCATGTGGACCGTTGGGGTCGTTTGTCTTGGCTCGACCTCGGGAGATGTCGACCCAGCAAGGACGTTACTTCATGACCGACCCGGTCGGACAAGGCGCCGGCCTCGCGTCCGCATCATGGTGGCCCGGCGACGGCGACCAGGAGGCCGAGAGGCTCACGAGAATAGTGCAGGCCACGGCCTACGCGGCGGGCTGCAGCACGGCGATGTTCCTCCGGCTCCGTGACGACGGGAAAACGTTCCGGATCGAGAAGCGGTTCGATGTCGCGTCCGACGCTGACGCCACCCGGTTCGCAGAGGCTGTGGAGCGCGACTGGTTCCTCAGGCAGGACGGGGCGCTGCCAGCAACCGATCGGCGGCCGGTCGACGCGGAGCGTTCCGTCCAACTGGTCGGCTCGGTGCCGGTCCGCTCGGCCGGGTCGGTGTGCGGCCTGCTCGCCGTCGGAAGCGACGAAGCGCACCCGGGTCTCACGGCCGCGCAGGCCTACGTGCTGCAGACCCATGCGGCCCTGATCGGACTGGTCGAGACGGTCGCGCCACCTCCGCCGGGCGAAGAGGTTGCCCGCGAGGCGAAGAACGAGCGTCTGCGTCTGCTGGAATCCGTTGCCGTCCACGCGAACGACGCGATCCTGATCACCGAAGCCGAGCCGATCGACCCCCCCGGTCCGCGCATCCTCTACTGCAACGCGGCGTTCACGCGGACGACCGGCTACGAGGAAAACGAGGTCCTCGGACGAACCCCTCGCATGCTGCAAGGACCGAAATCCGACCGCGCCACACTCGATCTCCTTCGCGAGAGCCTCCTGGCCTGGAAGCCGGTGGTTGTCGAGCTGGTCAACTACCGAAAGGACGGATCGGAATTCTGGATCGAGCTGAGCATCGTGCCGGTGGCGAACACGGCAGGATGGTTCACGCACTGGGTCTCGGTGCAGCGTGACATCAGCGATCGCCGTGCCGCCGAGGAGGCGAAGACCAGAGCGCGCATCGCAGAACTCAGCCGACAAGCCCTGGAGGCGGAGATCTCCGAGCGCAAGCTCGTCGAGGAACGATTGTTCCACGCGGCCTATCACGACGATCTCACGAAGCTGCCCAATCGCGCGTTCTTCATGGAGAGGCTGTCCGACGCGCTCGCGCGTGCGCGTCGATCGGCCGCGACCGGTGCCGCCCTCCTGTTCCTGGACCTGAACCGGTTCAAGTTCGTCAACGACACGCTGGGTCATGGTTTCGGCGACCGGTTGCTGGTCGGAGTCGCCGATCGGATCAGCCACTGCATACGGCCGTGCGACGTCGTGGCACGCATGGGGGGCGACGAGTTCGCACTCCTGGTCGACGCGACGGAGGACGCGAACGCCGCCATCGCCGTCGCCGGACGGATCACCGACGTCCTCGCCGCACCCTTCAACTTCGAAGGACACGACGTCCAGTGCTCCTGCAGCATCGGCCTCGTGCACCTTACCAGGGCCTATCACGAACCCGAGGAACTGCTTCGGGATGCCGATATCGCGATGTATCGAGCGCGACGAGCCGGCTCCGGCGGCTACGCGGTGTTCACCGACACCACCGATGCCGAAGCGGTACGGGCGCTGGAGCTCCAGTCGGACATCCGGAGCGCGCTCGAACGACAGGAATTCCGGGTCTGGTATCAGCCGATCTTTTCGGCCTCGAGCGGCAACGTGTCGGCGTTCGAGGCACTGGTCCGGTGGCAGCATCCGAAACGCGGCCTGCTCCAGCCGGGCGCCTTCATCCCGCTTGCCGAGGAGATCGGTCTGGCGACACCGCTCGGCCGATGGGTCGTGCAGCAATCGGCTCGGCAGGCACGACGGTGGCGTGACGAACGGCCGTCGTGCCATTTCCGGATGAACGTCAACGTGTCCGCGCGCGAGCTGCTGGACGACGGCTTCATCTCGAACCTCCTCGACACCCTCGATTCCTGCGGCCTGACGCCGGACTGCCTGGAGCTCGAGATCACCGAGACCGTGTTCCTCGACCGCTCGCGTTCGGTTCTTCACACGCTGGAACATCTGCGGAGTCTCGGGATGCGGCTGGCGCTGGACGATTTCGGAACCGGCTATTCCTCGCTCGGCTACCTCGACACCTATCCGATCGACACCCTGAAGATCGACCGGTCGTTTGTGGCCGGTGTCCTGCTGCAGCGGCGCGCGCGGGCGATCGTCGAGACGATCATCCATCTCGCGATGGCGCTCGAGATCGACACCGTCGCCGAAGGCATCGAGACGGCGGAGCAGCGCCAGGCCCTGGTGGCGATGGGTTGCCGGAACCTTCAGGGGTTCCACTGCTCGCGCCCCGTCGAGGCGGTGGAAGCGTCACGCTTTCTCCACCGCGGCCTCGTCTGAGGCCGGTTCGCCCGGCGCACGCGCTTCGGGGGGAAGCGGTTGCAGGAAGCCGCCGCTTCGCGCGAGAACGGTCGGCAGGACCTTCCGAGCCCGAGAGGAGCCCGACACGGTGACGCCGGCGAAGACCCTGATCGTGACCGTGACGATGAACCCGACGATCGACATCGCGGCCCAGGCGCAGAGCGTCCGGCCCACGCACAAGCTCCGGACCTTCGCCGAGCGGCAGGATCCGGGCGGCGGCGGCATCAATGTCTCGAACGTGCTTCGTGCCCTCGGCTGCCGCACCAAGGCGCTGCTGCTCGCCGGCGGCTCGACCGGACATCTGCTCGACGAGTTGCTGGCCGACCGCGGCATCGATCGGCACGTGGTGCCGATCGGAGGACGCACGCGCACCAGCCACACCGTGACCGACGCCTCCAACGGCAACGAGTACCGCTTCATCGCCCAGGGACCGACCGTGACGGAAGCCGAATGGTCGGCCGTGCTGGCGGCGGTCCAGGACGTCGAGGCCGGCTGGCTGATCGCGAGCGGCAGCCTGCCGCCCGGGGTTCCCGAGGATTTCTACGCACGCCTCGCCGCGGCGGCCCGCGAGCGCGGTCTCCGTTTCGTGCTCGACACCTCCGGACCCGCGCTCCGTGCCGGGCTCCTCGGGGCGTCCGGCGCGGTGACGCTGGTCAAGTCGAGCCTGAGCGAACTGGAGACGATCGTCGGGCGCAAGCTCCCCGGCGCCGCCGAGCAGGAGGCGGCAGCGGTCGAGCTCGTCCGGGGCGGCCGCACCAGGCTGTTCGCGGTCACCTATGGCGAGAACGGCGCCATGCTGGCCACCGAGAACGGGACACTCCGGCTGCCGGCGCTGGAGGTCGTGGTCAACGGGACGGTCGGCGCGGGCGACAGCTTCCTTGCCGGAATGGTCATGGCGCTCTCCGAAGGACGGACGCCGGAAGACGCGCTGGCCTGGGGGGTGGCTTCCGGCGGTGCGGCGGTCACCATCCCCGGCACGGCGTCGCCGGACCGCCTGCTCGTGGAACGGCTCAGAAGCCTGGTTCTGCTCGCGCCCTCGCCGCTGTTGTCGTAGACCGCCGTCCCGTCCCCGCTCCGGGGATGGCGCCGAAGGGATCGCGGGCCGCCGGCGCGCTCAGGCCGTCGCGCAGGCGCGTGCCGGCAGCGCACGGGCCCGACCGATCTCCGCCGGGTCGCCAGCGCGACGGAGCAGCGCGCGGAGCGTCCGGATCACCGGAAAGACTTCCTGGTTCCAGTCGGAACCCTGGGCATCATGGGCGGCCTGCTCGGCCTCGACCACGTCGCGATCCTCCTTGAAGATCCGCTCGGAGAACGCGACCAGAAGCGGCCAGGCGGCTTCCAGGACGAAAGGCACCTTCGGCCGCTTGACCGAGAGCAGGCCGAATGTCCGGCAGGTGCGCTGGTCGGCATCGAGCGGCACGTAGATGATCCAGAGATCCATCACCTTCGTGCCGTCCTTGCCGCGGATCCGGAGCGTCTGGTACGGGTATTCGGTGCGGATCGTCATGACGTCCTGGTGGGCGGAGGCGTCGTTGGCGCCGCGGCGCTGGCCGAAGATGGCGGCTTCCCCGATCGGCTGCTTGCCGCCGGTCCGCGCGAAGGTGTAGCGCGCCTCGACCCAATCCTCGCCTGCATCGCCGCCGAGATAGCGAGGCCGGATCGATCCCATCTGTTTGCGGTGCAGGAACTGATGGTTCATGTCCATCAGGTTCTCGTGCATGAAACTGTAGTGGCAATCGATGACGCGTCCGAACCGACGCGTCTTGTAGGCGGGATCCTCCGCCGAGCCGAGCGGCGGCAGCGGTGTCACGCCGGCGAGCGCCGGATCGCCGGGAAAGATGAAGATGAGGCCCGACGATTCCTGGCACGGGTAGCGCCGGACCCCGTTCGGGAGCTTGCCGCGCCCGAGATAGGGGACGTCCGTGCAGCGGCCGGACTGGTCGTAGCTCCAGCCGTGATAGCCGCAGCGGATCGCGGAGCCTTCCACGACGCCGTCGCTGAGCGGAACCTGGCGGTGGGCGCAGCGGTCCTCCAGCGCGAACACCGGGGCGTCCTTCGGGCGGACCACGACGACCGGTTCGCCGGCGAACCGGACCGCGAGCGTGCGGCCGGGTTTCAGCGCCCGCGACCAGGCCACCGGATACCAGTGGTCGCGATGGATCCCGACCCGACGGAGATCGCGCAACGGTGGTTCGAGGATGGGACACTCGTCCGCCGGCAGGCTCACATCCATCTTGTCGGGACCCCTCTCGCTCGCGTCCGACGACCATACCGCGTCGAAGCGCGAGAGGGAGTCTCGTGCCGTTGACGCCGTTGCGACGAAACGAAACCGCGTGCGGAAACCGGCCGAGAGGATCGCCGCATCCCACGGACCGGCCGCCTCGGCCGCTGCCGCCGAACCGTGTGCCGTCCCAGGCGTCATGGCAACGGACCGATCGGAAGGATCTCCATGGACCTCGCGACGCCCGAGGACAGCGAGGCGCTCGCCCGGCATCGACGGGCCTTCGCACCGGTCAGCGAATGCCCCGTGCGCCCCGGCAACAGGGTCACGCTGATCCCGGAAGCGATGGCGACCTTGCGCGCCATGTGGGACGCCATGCGGGCCGCGACCCGAGGCATCGTGCTGGAATACTACACGCTCGAGGACATCCGGGTCGATGGCGAGACGCTGTCCGACCTGCTCGTCCGGAAACTCGGGCAAGGGGTCCGGGTCGCGATCATCTATGACGGCATCGGGTCGGACGGAACGCCCGACGCGGTCTTCGAACGGCTTCGGAAAGCCGGCGCGTCGGTCATGCCGTTCCGCGGCCTCGACCCGTTCCGTCGCCATTTCTCGTTCCGGATGAACGATCGTGACCACCGCAAGATCCTGGTGGTCGACGACCGGATCGCGTTTCTCGGCGGCGTGAACATCGACCGGGACTATCTCAACCCGCGTTCGAGCGGCGTTCCCGCGAGCGGCGACACCTCCAAGGCGTTCTGGATCGACGCGGCCGCCTCGTTCGAGGGTCCATGCGTGCGCGACACCCTGTCGCTGTTCCAGCATACCTGGACGCGTCACGGGGGGGATCGCCTCCCGTCGTTCCGGACCGATGAAGCCGGCAACGAGCCAGGCGGAGAGGCGGTCTGCGTCGAGGGGAGCGCGCCGCGCGAAGGGCGACCGCTGCACACCCGCGCGCTCGCCGCCGCGCTCGCCGCCGCGCGGTCGCGGGTCTGGATCGCCAGCGGCTACTTCGTGCCGATGCCGTCCGAGATCCGCGGCTTCGCCGAGACGGCGCGGCGCGGGGTCGATGTCCGGATCGTGCTGCCCGGGGTCAGCGACGTGCCGGCCGTCGTGGCCGCGGCGCGTGCCGCCTACGGGAAGCTGCTGGAGGCCGGTGTCCGGATCCACGAGGTCCGCGACGCCGTGCTCCACGCCAAGGTGTCGACCGTCGACGGCGTCTGGACCTCGATCGGATCGTCCAACCTCGACCGGCGGAGCGCGACGCTGAACAACGAGGTGGACGCGGTCGTGTTCGGACGCGACACGGCGTCCGAGGTCGAAGCGATGATGCGCGCGTGGTTCGAGTCGGGGACCGACATCTCGCTTCCAGCCTGGCGGGGCCGCTCGCGCCGCGAGCGCGCCATGGAGATCGCCTGCCTCGGCTGGCGTCGGCTGATGTAGGGGATCGGCCGCGATCCGCGCCGGCGAAGTCCCCGAACGGAAGGTCGTCGGGACGACGTCACCAGGTGGACCTCAGCAGGCCGAGCTTGGACAGCCGGCGTTCGAGCGTCTCCTTCCGGATCCGCCTGAAGGTCTGCCAGGCGGCGGTCGGGAGACGTGCCCCGTAGGCCTCGAACGGCACGCGGGCCAATCGCCGGCGGACCTCGCTCGACGGATCGAGGAAGGATCGTCCCCGAACGGCGCCGTTCTTCAGCAGCGAATCGACGTAGCGCGGCGGATCGAGGACCGGATGGATGAAGGCGCCTGCTCGCACGCCGTCGAGATCGCCCTCGAGCAGCGGCGGGAACCAGTTGAAGGTACTCGTGTCGCCGAACTCGCTCAGACGTGCCATGGCGTAGCCGGCCCGACCGAGCTCGGTCGGGCCGAACGCTTCGCTGATCGGCCAGCGACGCACCGCCTCGTCACGCGCCATCGCCATCCGGCGCTCGAGTAGAAAGCGAAGCGCGCGATTGGACACGATCGAGATGCAGTTCAGCGTCGCGCGGATTTCGGTGTTCTCGTAGGTCCGGCGCGTGTGCTGCCACCAGAACCAGTGCTCGAGCGGGTCGGGGATCGGCTCGGCCACGAAATCCAGGTGCCGTGACGCGACCCGGTCGATCAGGGACCGGATCGGCGTCCGGATCAGGCTGTCGTATTCGACGAAGACGTAATAGTCGTAGTCGGGATGCGCCTGGTGGAAGGCGTATTGCGGGTAGTCGTTGTTCCACCAGATAAGCGATCCGCGTCCGAAACGGTTTGGCAGGCCCGACGAGACGAGATCGCCGTCCTTGGTGCTCAGCACGTTCTCGCGGGAGGGAACGGACAGCGTGCCTCGCGTCTCGTCGAGGGACAGGAAGAGATCGCCGCCGCCGCTGACGAGGCGATAACGCGCCACCTGCCTCTCGATGAAGTCGTCCCATTGATAGGTTCGCAGCACCACCGCGAACGACGCCGGTCGGACGGGATCAGCCGTGGCCGGTCGATCAAGGAGGCCGGTTCCGCGCGACATCTCGATCATGCTCATCACCAGGCGCCCGAGTGGGAAGTCGTGACCCGTTTCGATCGCGGCCCTGCCTGCCGGGCGATCAGCCCGGCGGCGAGATGCTGGCCCAACCGGACGGACGGCAGCGCCACCGCGCGATGGAACCCCCAGGCCGCGAGGATCGAGACCGGCGGGGTGGCGACCAGAATGGCCCAGACCGGGACGGTCCCGGACAGCGTGATCAGCGCCAGCAGAAGCAGCGGAACGTGGATGAGATAGAGGCTGTAGGAGATCTCGCCGAGCCAGCGGACGCTCCGCCGCGCGAGTGCGTCCTGGATCGGCCCTGGCAGCAGTGCCGCGGCGATGACCAGACACGATCCCGCCCCGACCATCAGGTCCTGCGGGATCTCGCGGTGCGCCCAGTGACCCTGGATGACGAGGAGGCCGCCCAGCAGGCAGAGGACCGGGAGGACCCGGGGCATCAGGGACCCCCAGCGTCGGATCAGGCCGATGTTGAAGGCGATCAGGATCCCCATGACGAAGAAGAGCGCGAAAAACGCGGTCCACTCCAACTCGATCGCAAACTTGCTCGCGAGATCGAGCCCCGATCGCCCGCTGAGCAGGCTCCAGCTCGCCCCATGCCGCCACAGCACGAGGAGGATCGCACCCACGGTGCCGAAGAGGACCGTCAGCACCGAGGCGGTCCCGCGCACCGGCCTCGCCACCATCGGCACGATGATCAGAGGGAACAGCAGCGAGACACGCATCTCCCACACGAGCGAATGGATCGGGCCGTCGAGATTGTTGTGCCGCCCGGTCATGAACAGGTGATGAAGGAGGACCACGGGCGTGACCGGATGCGACCAGTTCATCACGTTGACCCAGTCGCTCAGTCCGGCGATCGGCCGTCGGAACGCCAGCGACGCGGAGAGCAGCGCGGCTCCCGCCACCGCCACCAGGTAGGGGGCGTAGATCCGCGCGATCCGCTTGACCGCGAAGACGGCATAGGGCGGCTGGCGGCGTTCCACCCAGGGCAGGGCGAGCACGAGCCCGCTGAGCACGTAGAACAGGATCACCGCCTCGTAGCCGGCCCACACCACCCTGAGCGGGGTGTCGAAGAGGAGCCACTCCGCGAGGTTCTGCGGCCGCGTATGCCAGCGCGAGAAGAAATAGTCGCAGAAACGGGGCAGCGAGAGCAGGCAATGGTGCACGACCACGACCAGGGCGGCGACGCCCCGGACGCTGTCGAGGGCATCGATCCGGTGACGCTGGCGGCCGGTTCGGACCTCGTCGGGGAGAACGGCTTCCATCCGACCCGTCTCCTCCTCCGTCACGATCGCACCGGGAGGGGACAGATCGCTGTCCTCGAGGGTGCGGAGCTGGTCCGCCGCCTCGCTGAGGCGCGAGAGGTTCGGGTCGGCCAGAGGGATCATCGGGCTTCTCACGCCGGCGCGGCGACGAGAGCGGACGCGCCGTGGCGCCGTCCGTCGGACCCGGTCTCCTCAAGCCCGTCCAGGACCGCGTCGGCGATCATCCATCCGACGTCGTTCTGCCAGAGCCAGAGGCCGTTCGCCTGACCGATGAAGCTCGGCTCGCCGCCGAGCGCACCGTGCGGCACGAAGCCGGCCGCAAGCCCGATCGCGAACAGGCCGGACAAGGGCAGACCTTTCGCATCGAGGATCCGGCAGAGGCCATCGACGAGCGGCGCGCGTGCGTCGGATTCCGCGAGCAGCTCGATCGGCAAACCGTCGGCATCGAAGACCGGGACCGCGCGCGGGCGATACCCGAATCCCGCGATCACCAGATCCGCGCGCTCCAGGATCTCTCTCGCGCCCTCGTCATCCCGGTCGAGCGATCGCAGGGCCAGCCTCGGCTCCGGCGACCGGCCGCCGAGCCCTCTGGCCCGCATCACCAGATCGCGGGACTCCAGTCGGAAGCCCGCGAGGCGGAACACGCGCTTGCTGAGAGGACAGATGTCGGTCTCCGAGAATTCGAGATAGCCGTCGGCGATCGCGTCCGCCGCGCTCGGGTAGAAGACGCGGAGCGGCCGGCGGTGGAGAACGGTGACCGCTCCTTCGCCGAACCTTAAGGCCGGAACGCGGTGGAGCAGCGCATGCGCGGTCGCCACCGCGCTCGTCGATCCGCCGATGACCGCGACACGCGGGTCGGGCAGGCCGGCGAGCCGCCTCGAGACCAGGTCGAGCCCGGACGGCGTGAGCACGTCGCCGGTCTGGAGCAGCTTCTCTCCCCAACGCTCAACGACGTTGACGCCGGCCACGTATTCCCGAGCGAGACGCGAGCGCGGCTGGTGGGCGCCGGTCGCACTCACGACGAAGCGTGACCGGAGGCGGGATCGCTGCCCGAGTGCGTCGCCCAGCTCGGTGACCCACCCGTCTCCGTCCGCCCTGACCGACAAGGCCTGATGGCCGGTCAGCACGTGGCACCCGGGAGACGCCACGATCATGTCGCGGAGCGTGTCCCCGACGAGCCGGAGAAAGCGGCCGACGAGTTCGAGCGGGACCGAGCCCTCGCCCGCGCTTCCCACCGCGAGCGCCAGCTCATGCGAACGCAAGGCGGTGAGCGGCGTCGGGTGCGGTCCTTCGAGGCAATCGACGAAGGTGCGGCCGGTGCTGTCGGACGAGATCGCGTAGCGACCGATGTCGCCGTCGCCGAGCTGCTGCGAGCGCTCGACCACCACGACCCCCGCGGACAGCAGGTCATCGAGGCGGCCGCGCCGATGGGCCGACAGAAGCGGGGCCAATCCTCCCGGACCACCTCCAATCACCAGCAATCCGCACTCGAGGCGCATGATGTGCTGATGACCTTTCCGCTTAGATGAAACACGATGAATTCGCGTCGCGTCCCGGCGTCGCTTCTTCAGAAACGCATACCGACGCGACACGCCAATGAGAGACCGAGCCGATTGGCCGATCCGATCGAGAGATACTCCGTTCGGACGGACGAGATCAGTCTTGTTTGCTGCCCGGGGGCGAAAGTTAGTTCGGCGGTTAGCGTGTTGCAACAAGTTTCGAGGGGTCGCAAGCCGGTTCCGGCGGATCGCGACGCGGGATCAGGCGCTCCTCGCACGAGGCGGCACGGCGGCGAGATCCTGTTCGCGATCAACAATCGGCGCGCCGGCCAGACGGCGTCTTCCCCGCCGGCTTCCTTTCTGGGAGCGTTTCGCCGGGTCGATCGGCGTCGCAGTCCCGGGCCTCCTCGTGCCGGGATCCGCCCCTGGAGGCCGGGGTCTCGGCCGGAGTTTCGGAATGACAGGCTCTCGCGCCGGATGACCTCGTTCCGGTCATCCGGCGGTTCTGCCGAACGGCTCGGCTCGTCGGGGTTCGTGCGCGGGGAACCGCGAAGCCGGGCCGGGCCGGGCCGGGCCGCGTTCGACTGCGCGCTGCTGGTGCTCGCGGCGCTGGCCGTTCGCTGCATCCGGCTCGGACACGAACCGCTCTGGGTCGACGAGGGCTTCTCGGTCGGCTGGACGCAGCTCGGCATTCGCTTCATGGCCGGTGCTGGGCGGCACCTCGAGTCGAACCCGCCCGGGTACTACGTCCTGCTCCGGCTCTGGACGGAGATCACCGGGTCGAGCGACACCGTCGTTCGCCTGCCTTCGGCGGTCTGCTCGGCCGCGACGGCGGCGTTCGTCTACCTGCTCGGCCGACGCGCGATGGGCCGGCGGGCCGGGCTGCTCGCCGCCCTCATGTTCATCGTCGACCCGTTCAGCCTCTATCTCGCGCAGGAGGCGCGGTCCTACGCGCTTCTCGGTCTCCTCGAGGCGGCGATGCTGCTGCCGCTGGTCTCGGCGCTCGACCGCCGGCACCCCGGTGACGCGGGACGGGGCGCGCTGATCGCCTACACGCTGCTGGCGAGCGCCGCGGTGTATGTCCATTTCACCGCGGTGCTGTTCGTCGGCGCCTGCTTCGTCGCGGTCGCGTTCGACCTCCTGGTGTCCGGAACGGCCCTGACGCGACGGATCGTCCCGTGGGTCGCGTCGGGCGTCGCGTTCTCCGTTCTCGTCGCCTTGCCGCTCCGAGACGCCGCCGGCCTCGCGCATTCCAGCAACATCGCCTGGATCGCACCGACCAGCCTCGGCGGGTTCCGGAGCTTCGCCGAGGAGATCGCCACCTATCCTTTCTTCGAGTGGCGTCGAACCGAGAACCTGGTGGCGGGGGTGCTGGCCGGTCTCGTGCTGCTCGGCTTGGCGCGTCGCATGCCACGCGGCGAGGCCCTGCTCCTCGGCATCGTCGTTCCCGGCAGCTTCATCGCCCTGATGCTCGGTCTCAGCCTTCGCGTTCCGGTCCTGCTCTCACGCGTAGCCGTCGGGGTCGTCCCGTCGCTCTGTCTCCTGCTGACGCACTCGGTCCTGACGCAGCCGACCGCATGGCGCCGCCGCCTCGTGGGCGGCCTCGCGCTGCTCACGCTCGCCGGGACCAGCGGGGTCTATTTCGCCTGGCACCGCAAGGAGGACTGGCGCGACGCGGCCCAGATCGTCGCGAGCGACCGGAGATGCGACGGCCCGATCCTGACCTGGGGGCCGTTCGATCTCGATCTGCTGCGCTACGCGCCGTCGCTCGGCCGTCGGCCGCTCTACGAGGTGGACAGTCCCGAGTTCAAGGGCGCGGCCGCGGTGGGGCTGAACGAGCGCCTCACCCATGCCACGCCGCTGCCGCCCGAGCAGGTCGCCCCGTTCCTCGACGCCCATGACGGGGCCGTGCTGGTCAGCACCGGCTTCTTCGCAGGCGAGCGCCGATCGGCGGTCGCCGCCATGACCCGCAGCTTCGCGGTCCACCGCGCGCTGCCGGGCTCGCTCAGCCTGTTCTGCCGCTGACGGCTCCGGAGGTCGGCGACCGCGACGGGACGTTCGGTGCGTCAGGGCGCCCAGTGCTCCGGGATCCAGCCTCGCGGCGACCAGTGGCCGGGAACGAAGCGACCGCCCCGATAGCCCGGGCGGCCCCAGTGACCGCCGATCCAGGCGTAGCGGTAGCCGTCCCAGCGGTAATGCGCCGGGATGAAGACGAGACCCGGTGGGCCGGGCGGCCCGATGGGGCGGACCGGGACCGGCACCGGGGCGGGAGCGCCGGGCGGCGGCGGCGGCGGCGGCGAGGGCGGCGGACCGATGAAGGACTGCGCCGACGCCGTGCCGGAAATGGTCGCGAGCGCGAGCGCGCCGGCCACGATGCGCCTGGACGAGCGGCGGCGATCGGCTGTCTTCATGGGGGATCTCCTTCTCAGACTGCGAGTGTCGGCGCCGTTTGCGGCCGCGCGCGGGCACTCCGATGACGGAACGTGACGGAACGGCACGGACGTCGCCTCAGCGCGCGGCGGCGATCCCCCGCTCCGGCAGGAGCAGCGCGCGCCGGGCGAGCAGGGCTGGAGGCGACGGCCCGAATGACGGCCCGGGCACCGGCCCCGACGCGAGTTCGAAGGCCGCGCCGAGTGCCAGCAGCCGGTCCTCCGACCAGGGCAGGCCGATGAAGGAGAGCCCGACCGGCAGCCCGTCGACGGTGCCCATCGGCACGGTGAGATGCGGCCAGCCCAGCACGGCCGGGAGCGTGGAGGCGGCGGGGATGTCGCGGTCGCCGTCGACGACGTCGATCACGTAGGCGGGCGCCGTGCTCGGGGCGACGATCGCATCGAGGCGATCGGCCGCGAAGACCGGTTCGAGCCCGTCCTCGCCGGCCATCCGCCGCATCGCGGCCAGCGCGGGCGCATAGGCCGGGTCGTCCTTGCCCCCGGTCGCCTCGGCCTTCTCGGCGATGTCCTGGCCGAACAGGGCGAGTTCACGCCCGGCATGCAGGCGGTTGAACGCGATGATGTCGGCGAGGCTGCGGGTGGTGACGGCCGCCGGCGTCGTCGCGAGGTAGGCGTCGAGATCGGTCTTGAACTCGCTCAGGAGCACCGTGTTCTCGGCGCGGCCGATCGCGTCCATGTCCGGGCCGTCGGCGAGCTCGACCAGGGTCGCCCCTTCGCGGCCGAGCAGGTCGAGCGCACGGGCGAACAGGGCATCGGCCCCGGCCTGGTGGCCGGCGAGGAACCGGGCGACCCCGATCCGCGCGCCTTGGAGCGCCCCCGCGGGCAGCTCGGCCCGCGGTCGATGCCGGTCGGCGTCCGCGGTGGACGCGTCGGCCGGATCGCTGCCGGCGATCACCGAGAGCACAAGCGCCGTGTCGGCGACGGTCCGGGTCATCGGTCCGGCGGTGTCCTGCGTCGACGAGATCGGCACCACGCCCGTGCGTGACACCAGGCCGACCGTCGGCTTGATCCCGACCAGCCCGGTCATCGAGGCGGGACACGTGATCGAGCCGTCGGTCTCCGTTCCGATCGCCGCCGCGGCCAGCGAGGCGGCGACCGCGGCGCCGCTGCCCGACGAGGAGCCGCACGCCGAACGGTCGGTCGCATACGGGTTGCGGGTCAGCCCGCCGACGCCGCTCCAGCCGCTGATCGAGTCCTTCGAGCGGAAGTTCGCCCATTCGGACAGGTTGGTCTTGCCGAGGATCACCGCGCCGGCCTGCCGGAGACGCCGCACGAGGGGCGCATCCCGACCGCCGACATTCTGCGCGAGGGCCAGCGAGCCCGCCGTGGTGGGCAGGACGCCCGCCGTCTCGATGTTGTCCTTGACCAGGACGGGGATGCCCTCGAGCGCCCGCGGCTCGGACGTCCGCCGCCGGGCGTCGCTCGCGGCGGCTTCGGCGGACGCCTCCGGGTTGAGCGCGATCACCGCGTGGATGGCCGGGCCCGCGGTGTCGATGGCGGCGATGCGTGCCTCGTAGAGGCGCACGAGCGCGCCCGAGGTGACGCGTCCGGCGGCGAGGTCGGCGAGCAGGGTCGCGACGTCCTTGCCGACGACGTCGTAGCCGGGCGCGCCCTCAGCCACGTGCGGCGTCACGAGGCAGGAGAGCGTCAGGAGCACGGCTGGAACCAAGGTCCGCGTCATCGGTCATTCCGCTCTCCTGTCCGGGATCCTGCGTGTCGCACGGCCGCGGTCCGCGGGAAATCCCGCGCCGCGGTCGGGACCGCGGACCGTCCCTCCTCGCGGTCCTCGACGGCGAGTTCGCGATCGAGGATCGGATAGGCGCTCGCCGCGACCACGAGCGCGTTCACCCGCTTGAGCTCGGCCATCGCCTCGAGTGCCAGCGCGCTCGCGTCCCGAGCCGGCGCCTCCGCCTCGCCCGTCCGTTCGCGCAAGAGGGCCATGTGCCGCCCGGTCGCGCGCGCCTCGATCGCGCGGACCGTCGCCTTCTCGTCCAGCAGCGCGAGAGCCGCGTCGCGGTCGCCGGTCATGAACAGGCTGGCACTCGTGGCGGCGTTGCGGCGAACCCGTGCGAGCACCGCGCCGAGCCCCTCCTCGGCGGCGTCCGGGAAGGCGAGCCCGCGCTTGATCCGGCGCGACGCGATCGCGAGCAGGCTGCGCTCGACGATGCCGGCGGCGAGCTCGAGATCGATGCCGAAGGTGAGGATCGCGTCGGCCCGTGCCTCGTCCGCCTCGCTCATCGCGTCGGTGTCGAGGGAGGCCACGTAGTCCTTGATCGCCCCGTTCAGCCGCTCGATCACGGCATCGAGCCGTCTGCCGCCGCCGATCGCCTGGCGCGTGCCGCCGAGCAGCCCGCGCTCCACGGTGTCCAGCATGGCGACGAGGAAATCGACCAGGCGGAGCGCCTCGCGACCGGCGTGCCCGAGCGCCACGACCGGGGCTTCCCGCGCGCTCTCGTCGAGGTAGAGCGGGCGCGACGGGTCGGCATCGTCGACGCGGGCGGGCAGCAGCCGACGGAGCATCGATGCGAAGGGTCCGAGCGCCGGGAACAGCACGATCGCGATCGCGACGTTGAACACGGTGTGGAAGTCGGCGACCGCGCGGGCGTTGTCCGGCTCCAGCGAGACCGTCGCGACGCCGACCGGACCGATCACCGGCAGCACGACGGCGACGCCGCCGACGCGCGTCAGCAGGTTGCCGATCGGCAGGCGCCGCGCCGCCGGGTCGCCGCCGTGGCGGCCGCTCTCGAGCACCGGGTTGACCGCGGTGCCGAGATTGGCGCCGAGCACGAGGGCGAAGGCGGCATCGGGCGAGACCGTTCCCTGGGCCGCGAACCCCATCGCCAGGAGCACGATCGCGACCGAGGAGTGCGCGGCCCAGGCCAGCACCGCGCCGAACACGACCGCGAGGAACGGCGTGTCGGCGACCGCGCCGAGCAGCATCCGGACGCTCGGCTCGTCGGCGAGCGGCGCCAGCAGGGTCGTGAACTGATCGAGCGACATCAGCAGCAGGCCGAGCCCGATCAGCACGCGCGAGAAATCACGGACGCGCGACGCGGCGCGCCGGAACAGCACGACGCCGAGCAGGATCAGCACCGGGGCGGCCCGCGCCACGTGGAACGACACCAGCTGGACGATCAGCGTGGTGCCGACATTCGCGCCGAGCATCGCGGCGAGCGCCGGGACCAGGCCGACGAGACCGTCGGCCGCGTAGCCCGCCACCATCAGGCCGGTCGCGGTCGAGCTCTGGATCAGCGCGGTCACGCCGAGACCGGCGAGGAACGCGGGCACGCGCGCGCGGAGACGTCGCGCGAGGAACGCCCGGAGCCCCGCCCCGAAGGCGCGCTGCACGCCGGTCTGCACCATGTGCACGCCCCACAGCAGCAGGGCGGCGCTCCCGGCGAGATCGATCAGGGTGACGGCGAGGCCGATCTCGCGTGCTCCGGTTCTTGCGCCATCCGAGGATGGAATGTGAGAAGCGCCCGATGCGCCAGACGATCGTCGACCTCGAAGATAGCCCGATCCTGGAAGTGTGGCGCCTGGGCCAGGGCGACCCGGAGGTGATCGGGCTCTGGGCCGGCGAAAGCGACCTCGCCACACCGGCCTTCATCGCCGACGCCGCGGTCGAGGCGCTCCGGGCGGGGCACACGTTCTACACGCCGAACCGCGGCATCCCGCCGCTCCGCGCGGCTCTCCGCCGCTACCTCGAACGGGTCCACGGCGTCGCGATCCCGGACCAGCGGATCGCGATCACCGCGTCGGGAATGAGCGCGGTCATGCTCACCTGCCAGGGATTGCTGTCGCCGGACGACCATGCCGTCGCGGTGACGCCGTCCTGGCCGAACGTGCTTCGCGCGATGACGATCTGCGGCGCGTCGGTCACCGAGGTGGCACTCCAGCCGGCGGCGGACGGCTGGCATCTCGACCTCGACCGCCTCTTCGCCGCCTGCGGAGCGCGGACGCGGATCATCTACTACGCCTCGCCGGGCAATCCGACCGGGTTCATGCTCGAACCGGCCGGGATCCAGCGCCTGCTCGCGTTCGCCCGCGCGCGCGGGATCGCGATCATGGCCGACGAGGTCTATCACCGGCTGGTCTACGACCGGCCCGTCGCGCCCTCGATCCTGGAGATCGCGCGGCCCGACGACCGCGTCTATTCGATCAACACCTTCTCGAAATCCTGGGCGATGACCGGCTGGCGCATGGGCTGGGTGGTGTTCCCGGAAGGCGACACCCCGCAGTTCGAGAAGCTGATCCAGTTCAACGTGTCGGGGACACCGGGCTTCCTGCAGCTGGGCGCCGCGGCGGCGCTGGATCACGGGGAGGCGTTCGTCCGCTCGTTCGTCGAGCGCTGCCGGGAAGGGCGCGCGATCGCGCTCGCGTCCCTCGCCACGATGCCGCGCGCCCGCGCGGTGCCGAGCGACGGCGCCTTCTACATCATGTTCGGCGTCGAGGGCGTCACCGACGTGATGGGCTTCTGCAGGCGGGCGGTCGCCGAGGCGCGTGTCGGTCTCGCGCCCGGCACGGCGTTCGGCGGCGGCGCGGAGCGCATGGTCCGCCTCTGCCACGCGCAGAGTCCGGAGCGGATGCGGATCGCGATGGACCGCCTCGGCGGCTTCATCGCCGACTACCGGGAGGACTGACCCGCGCGAGGACCGGACGGCGCCGCCAGGGCCTCGATCAGGGCGCGCGCCGCCGCAGGGTTGCGGCGCTTGGCGCCGGAGATCACGAAGGCGAAGACGTCGCGGCTGCCGCGTTCCGGCAGGTCTCCGACGGTGCCCTCCGCGAGATCGTCCGGGATCCGGCCGTCGGCGAGGCACCCGAGGCGTTCAGCCCAGCGGGCGATGCCGGCGGCGTCGTAGCCCCTCACCTGCTCGTCCACGGTCTCCTCGAGCCGCGCGTAGACGAACGGCGCGGTGAGGCCGACCTGCGGCGGCACGCCAGGCCGCGCGACCAGCGCCAGCGCGACCCCGCGCTCCGAGAGGAGCCTCGCGAGGGCAGGATCGCGCGCCGTCTCGTGGCGGAGCTCGATCGCATGCCGGAGCGCGATCCCGTCCCGTTCGGACGGCAGCAGGGCGAGGAACCGCCCGAGCGAGACGACGTCGAAGCGCCGGGTCGGCGCGAACTGCCAGAGGATCGGGCCGAGCGCCGCACCGAGGGCGAGCAGGCCGGATCCGAGAAAACGCTCGACCGACGACGCGGCCCTGTCGATGTCGTTCACGTAGGTCGCCGCCCGTGGCGCCTTGACCGCGAACAGGAAGCCGTCCGGAACCTGCGCGCGCCAGTGGGTGAAGGTCGCCTCGGTCTGGGTCCGGTAGAAGGTGGCGTTGATCTCGATCGCGGTCAGCACGGAGGCGGCGTGGCGGAGCTCGTCGGCGCGCTTGACCGCGGCCGGGTAGAAGGTCTCGCGCCACGGGTCGAAGCTCCAGCCGCCGATCCCGATCCTGACCGTCCCCGCCACCCGATCCTCCCGCCTTGACACCCCAGGCCCCGAACTCTAGCAACCGGCGGCCGGCCGGGCACGCAACGGTCGCGGTGTCGGTCTCGGAGGATTTCCTTCCGTGCAGGGCGACGGGTTCGACGAGCGGCTGGAGGCTGCGCGCAGGCGCGCCGGGCTCGATGCGCCGGAGCCGTCCCGCAGGACATCCGGCGACGAGGCCCACCCGCTGACCTTCGCGTTCCGGCTCGGTGCCGAGATGGTCGCCTCCCTGGTCGTCGCCTGCGCGATCGGCTGGGGTCTCGACCGGGTGCTCGGGACGAGGCCGTGGTTCATGATCGGCTTCCTGCCGGTGGGCGTCGCGGCCGGCGTGATGAACCTCCTGCGCGCGTCCTCCTCCGGCGGAACGGGAGGCGGACCGCGGCGGGGCAAGGGGTGGGGAACGTAGACGGATGGCGAAGCCCGGGATGGATCCGCTCGGCCAGTTCACCCTCGTTCCCGGCTTCGGGCGCTGGGGCGCGGCGGTCGGCTTCACCAATTCGAACGAGATGATGCTGCTGGCGGCGCTGATCATCGTCGG
>CAXUBX010000058.1:0-14166 GCA_964249405.1 uncultured Acetobacteraceae bacterium
TCCCAGGCGTTTTCGCCGAACGGAGCGGCGGCGAACACGGTGGTGGCGGTGTTCGTCGATTCCCGCGGCTGGGTCTGGGTCGGAACACCGATCGGCGTTCTGGCCTACAACGGAAAGCACTGGAGCCTCGTCACCACCAATGACGGCCTGATCTGGAACGACGTGAGCTCGGGCGGCATCTCCGAGGACAAGGACGGCTCGATCTGGATCTCAACCTCGGCCGGCATCGCGCATCTGAGACAGCCCGGCTGGCTGTTCAACAAGGCGCCGATCGGGAGCGTGATGACCACGCTCACGCTCGGCTCGCATCTGATCAAGGGCGGCCGGATCATCCCGTTCACGACCGATCCGCTGGCGATCCAGTTCGGGACGTCGGACTACGGCGCCGAGCAGTCGGTCGTGTTCCACTACAAGCTGACCGGCGTCGACGAGAACTGGACCGAGTCCTCGACGGGCGCGGTCCGCTATCCCTCGATCCCGTTCGGCAAGCATCATCTGCTGGTGTATGCCTATGACACCGAGACGCATCTCGCGTCCCCGGTCTCGGACATCGTCGTCAAGATGCGGGCGCCCTGGTGGCGGCGCTGGTGGGCCGAGGGACTGTATGTTCTTCTCGCCGCCCTGCTGATCTACGCCGGCTACCGGTTCAGG
Organism: uncultured Acetobacteraceae bacterium; assembly: GCA_964249405.1. Classification (GTDB taxonomy): domain Bacteria; phylum Pseudomonadota; class Alphaproteobacteria; order Acetobacterales; family Acetobacteraceae; genus CAXTPV01. The sequence continues at coordinate 652 of CAXUBX010000058.1, forward strand.
CTCCGCGTGTTCCTCGCCCGGCAGCGCGAACTCGAGATGCTGGTCGCCGAACGCACCAGCGAGATGCGGGTGGCGCAGATCGCGCTCGAACGGCTCGTGATCACCGACGGGCTCACCGGCCTGTTCAACCGCAAGGAAGCCGAACGCTTCATCACCGCCTGCCTCGCCGACGGCTCCGACGAGGGGACGCTCGTCGTGGCGCTCGCCGACATCGATCATTTCAAGCAGGTCAACGACGCCTACGGACATCTCGCCGGAGACGCGGTGCTCCGCGAGATCGCGCAGGTCGCGTCGGAGGTCACGAGCGACGGCGAGATCGCGTGCCGGACCGGTGGCGAGGAGTTCCTCATCGTCCTTCGTGACGCGGACGGCTGCGCCGCCCGGCGAATCGCCCGGTTCCACGAGAAGATCCAAGCGATGACGGTCACCTATGACGGGACTGCGCTCGGGGTAACCTGTTCGGTCGGCACCACGCGGTCGACGGGGCTCGACACCTGGGAGTCGCTCGTCTCGCGCGCCGACGTCGCCCTCTACCGGGCCAAGGCCGGCGGTCGAAACCGGATCGTCGAACGGCCGGCCGGCCCACGAAGCGAGCTGCACGTCGTCGCGGGCTGACCGTCGACACCGGCCCGAGGTGATCACGCGGCATCACCCCAGCAACCGGAGAACGGCGTCTACCAGCACGTCGGCATCCGCGGTCGTGGTCCGATGGTTGACGATCGCCGCCCGGATCGCCGTCCTGCCGCCGATCGTGGTCGTCGACGGCGCGGCGATCCCCTCCTCCTGCAGGTCGGCCACCAGGGACGGCACGTCACACGGGCGCCTCGGGGCGAAGCACACGATGTTCAGCGCCACCGGTGCGAGCAGCTCGAGCGCCGGCTCGACCTCGACACGCGCGGCGAGGTGACGCGCGACGTCGCAACACGTCTCCACGACCCCGGCAAGCCCCTCGACGCCGTAGGCCTGGAGCGTCATCCAGACCTTCAATGCCCGGAACCCCCGCGAGAGGTCGGGCCCGAGATCGCAAGGCCAGGGCGGATTGGCCGCGAGCCCTCGCGCGTCCCAGGCCAGATAGGCGAGCGACTGGGCGAAGGCGTCTTCCTGCCGCGCTCCATCCCTCACCAGGATGCACCCGGCGTCATACGGGACCTGCGCCCATTTGTGGAAGTCGAAGGCCAGGCTGTCGGCGTCGCCGATGCCGCGGAACAGCCCGGCGTGACGCGGCGAGCTGACGGCAAGCGCGCCGAAGGCCCCATCGACGTGGAACCACAATCCGTGCCGTCGCGCGATCGCCGCCAGCGACGCGAGATCATCGACGGCACCGCAATCCACCGTTCCGGCGCTGCCGATCAGGAGGAAGGGCTGCCGCCCCTCCCCCTTGTCGCGAAGGATCGCCGCCTCGATCGCGCCGAGCTCGACCCGGTGGTCGCGATCGACGTCGACCAGACGGAGTGCGTCGGTCCCGATCCCCGCGATGTCGAAGGCGCGCGGCACGCAGCCGTGCGCAGTCCGCCCCGCGTAGCCCACGAGGGACGCGCCGTCGACACCGCGGCCGCGGACGGACGGCCCGAGCGCCGCCCGCCGTGCGACCAGCACCGCGATGAGGTTCGCCATCGACGAGCCGGTGACCAGGAGGCCGGAACTCCCGTGCGGCATTCCGGTCAGTTCCGCGGCCCAGCGCACGACCTGGCGCTCGACCTCGATCGGCGCGTGGTCGCGTCCGCCGAGATTGCTGTTCAGTCCCGCGGCCAGGAGTTCGGCCAGCATGCCGACCGCCGTCCCGCCCCCGTGCACCCAGCCCATGAACCGCGGATGGGTGTTGCCCGTCGCGTGGGGTTCCACCAGCCGCCGGAAATCCTCGTAGATCGAGGCAAGGTCACGCCCCTTGCGGGGCAGTTTCGCCGACCGGATCTCTTCACGGACGGGAGCGGGGATGGGCTGCCAGACCGGGCGCTCGCGGACCGTCCGCAGATGATCGATCATGTCGTCGACCATGCGGTGGCCGAGCGCACGGAGCGGAGACCAGTCTTCCGGGTCGAGTGTCATCGTGTCGTGCTCGCGTTTCGAGAGAGGGTGCATGTTCTTCGAGGGGTTCGGTCCGGCGGAGGCGACGGAGGTCGCGCATTGCGGCGCGTTCCGGCTGCGCCGGGCGGGAGCCGGACCGAACGTCCTTCTCCTGCACGGACATCCGCAGACCCATGCGATGTGGCATGCGGTCGCGCCGCGTCTCGTCGCGGCCGGCATGTCGGTGATCTGCCCCGATCTGCCAGGCTACGGCGGCTCGCTCGCGACCGCGCGCGAGAGGCCGGAAGCCGGAACCAAGGCCGCGATGTCGCGGCGCCTGTTCGCGTTGCTCGACGCCCTCGGCGTCGCGACCGTCGCGGTTGCGGGACATGACCGGGGCGGTCGCGTCGCCGAACAGATGGCGATCGACGAACCGTCCCGGGTCACGCGCCTCGCGTTGATCGACGTCGTACCCTCGATCGAGCCCGTGGAGCGGGCGGACATGGCGTTCTCTCTCGCGACCTACCGGATGTTCTGGTTCGCCCAGGCGCATCCCAAGCCCGAAAGCCTGATCCGGCCCCCGGGCGCCTGGCTCGGCGGAACGTTGCCCGGCGGCGAGGATGCGACGCGCGCCACCGTGTTCCACCCCGAGGCGATCGCGGATTATGTCGCGTCGGGGGTCGATCCCGAAGCCCTGGTCCGGATCAACGACGCGTATCGCCGCGCCACCGAGCTCGACGCCATCGCCGACCGGATCGCGCGCGCGGGAGGTCGTCGGGTGTCGTGCCCCAGCCTGGTGCTCTGGGGGTCGCGCGGCGTCCTCGGCGGCTGGTACGATCCGGTCGCACTCTGGGGCGAGCACCTGTCGGGTGCGGTCGAGGGATGTCCGATCGAGGCCGGTCATTTCACGGTCGAGGAAAGTCCGGGCGCCGTCGCGGACCGGCTCGCCGCCTTCTTCGCCGGCGAGGTCAGTCCTCCCAGCGCCTGACGAGCCCGTCGGGCGCGCGGCGGTCACCGACGCGCGCGCCCTCGCCCGTGGCCACGGGCGTGCCGACCATGAACAGGCCGAACAGACGGTCGCGAGCCTCGAAGCCGAGGTCGCTCGCGAATCCGGGGTCGGCACAGTTGGGGCCGGTCACCCATTTCGCCGCGAAACCGAGCGCGTGGACCGCGTTCAGGATGTTCATGCCGGCCGCTCCGACCGAGAGGACCTGCTCTTCCGCCGGGATCCGGTGCTCCGCCGCGATCGTGCCCGCGAGCACGATCACCATCGGCGAACGGGTCAGCTTCTCGCGTGCCCGCGCGATCGCATCGGCCCCGCATCCCGGCTCGCGGCGGCGAAGCGAGGCCTCGCCCGCGTCCGCGAGACGCGACAGGCCACGATCCCCGGTGACCACGAGGAGACGCCACGGGCGCAGGCCGCCATGGTCGGGGGCGTGGGCGACGGCGGCGAGGATCCGCTCGAGGGCTTCGCCCTGCGGCACCGGAGGCGCGAGGCGGGACCAGGAGGCGCGGGTGAGGATGGCGTCGATCGCGTTCATGGAACGAGGATAGCAGGCGAGCCGGCATCGAGCGCGCGCCAGAAGATCACCGTCTCCTCGCGCCGTCCGTCCCGGTCGAGGGAATAGCCGGGAATGCGGCCGGCCTCGCGGTAGCCGCGCCGGTGATAGAGGCGCGCCGAGGCTCCGCCGGGCGCGGTGTCGAGCGTGAGCAGCGTCCGCCCGAGGTCGAGGCTCTCGCGCTCGGCCGCCTCCATGAGGGCGTTGCCGAGCCCGGCGCCGCGTGCATCGGGATGGACGAGGAGCTTCGAGACCGCGGCACGATGCGCCTGGTTCGGCTGCCAGGCCGGGGTGACGGTCACCGTGCCGGCGAGACGCCCGTCCCGCCAGCCGACGATCAAGACCTCGCGTCCCTCGGCGACGCCGCGCGCCGTCTCTCGCCAGAACGCCTCGGCGCGGGCGGGATCGAGCGGCGCGAGGAAGGACACCGAGGCGCCGTCGTCGACCGAGGCCACCAGGATCGCGGCGAGCGCCCGCACCGCGCTCGATGCGGCGGCCGCGTCGAGGCGCGCGACGGCCAGCGGCGACATCGGCTTGGCGTAGGGATATTCGAGCGAGTTCGACAGGTCACCGAGCGCGCGCACCGCCCCGGACGCGACGTAGCCGTGACGTTCGTAGAACCGGTGCGCACGAGTGAACCGCGTGTCGCTCCAGAGGACGAGGCGCCGGTCGCCCCGGCTCCGTGCGGTGTCCTCCACGGCGTCGAGCAGGAGCGCGGCCAGGCCGGTCCCGCGATGCTCGCGGGCGACGTAGAGGGCCTTCAGTTCCAGCACGTCGTCCGAGGCCGGCAGGCAGGACACCGTGCCGACGATCACGCCATCCTGCTCGGCGACCACGAGCCGGCCGCCCTTGCTCCCATAATAGGTGGCGGGCGCGAGGAGATGCGGGTTCTCGCCGTGGAGATCCATGACGCAGCCCGGATGTTCGGACCAGCAGCCCGCGATGAGGGCCACCAGAGCCGGCCCGTCGCCGTCTCGTCCCGCCCGGAGGATCGGCCTCACGACACGGATCGGCAGAAGCCGACGATCCGGGCCGACGCCTCGCGGAGCGCATCCTCGCCGGCGGCGATGCTGAGCCGGAGATGCGGCGAGGCCCCGAACGCGCCACCCGCGACCGTCGCGACATGGGCCTCCTCGAGCAGCGCCGACGCGACCTCGGCATCCGTCGCGAGAGGCAGGCCACCCCCGCTCCGCTTGCCGATCAGCCCGACGACCGAGGGGTAGAGATAGAACGCGCCGTCCGGACGGGCACACCGGAGGCCCGGCGCCTCCGCCAGGGCTTCGAGCACGAGGTCGCGCCGGAGCGCGAACCGACGTCGCATCATGTCGCGCGCGTCCTGTGGTCCGTCGAGGGCGGCCGCCGCGGCGGCTTGACCGATCGAGCTCGCGCCGGAGGTCACGTTGCCCTGGACCGCCGCCATCGCCGCGATGAGCCGGGCCGGTCCGGCGGCATATCCGATCCGGAACCCCGTCATCGCGTAGGATTTCGAGACGCCGTTGATCGTCAGCACGCGCGGGCGGAGATCGGGCGCCACCGCGGCCAGGGTCGCGTGGGCCGACCCGTCATGGATCAGATGCTCGTAGATGTCGTCCGCCATTACCCAGACGTCGGGAAAGCGCCGGAGCACCGAGGCGATCGCCAGCAGGCGGTCGGCGTCGCAGATCGCGCCTGTCGGGTTGTTCGGGAAATTCAGCACGACCCAGCGCGTGCGCGGGCCGAGCGCCCGGCCGAGCGCATCGGGATCGACACGGAACCCGTCCTCGGCGCGGCAGGGAACCTCGACCGGAACCCCGCCGGCCATCCGCGCCATCAGCGGGTAGCTCGCCCAGTAGGGACTCGGGATCACGATCTCCGCGCCGGGATCGACGGTGGCGGCGAAGGCCTCGCTGATCGCCTGCTTGGCCCCGTTGGTCACGATGACCTCGTCCGGAGCGGCCTCGAACCCGTTCTCGCGTGCAAGCTTGCGCCGGATCGCGTCCCGGAGCGAAACCGTCCCGGTGATCGGCGGATAACGGGTCTCCCCCGCGAGCGCCGCCCGGTGCATCGCCTCGATGATGTGCGGCGGGGTCGGAAAGTCGGGCTCGCCGAGTGCGAGCGAGATCACGTCGTGGCCGGCGGCCCGCAACGCCCGGGCCCGTGCCGCGGCGCCGATCGTCGCGGGGATCCCGACGGTGTCGCCGAGGCCCGATGCGAGCGGCGGCGCTGCGGGCGTCTCGCCGCCGGTCATCGACCCACCGCCACCCTCAGCGAAGCGCGCCGCAGAACCGCGCGATCCGCTCGCAGGCGCGCCGGAGATCCGCGGTGGCGAGCGCGTAGGAGATGCGGAAATGGCCGGGGAACATGAACGCCGCCCCATGCACCGCCGCGACCCCCTCCGCCTCGAGCAGCGCCGTCACGAACGCCTCGTCGGTCTCGATCGCCGTTCCGTCCGGCGCACGTCGACCGAGCAGTCCCCCGATCGCCGGATAGACGTAGAACGCGCCGTCCGGACGATGGCAGACGACGCCATCGATCGCGTTCATCGCATCGACGACGATGTCGCGACGTTGCTCGTAGGTGTCGCGCATCGCGGCGATGCTGTCCTGCGGCCCGTCGAGCGCCTCGATCGTCGCCGCCTGGGAGATCGAGCAAGGGTTCGAGGTGGACTGGCTCTGCAGCTTGTCCATCGCCCTGATCAGCACCGACGGCGCCCCGCCGTAGCCGATCCGCCAGCCGGTCATCGCGTAGGCCTTGGAGACGCCGTTCAGGGTCAGCGTGCGGTCGCGAAGACGCGGCTCCACCTCGGCGATCGTCGCGAAGCGGAACTCGCCGTAGGTGAGCTTCTCGTAGATGTCGTCCGACAGCACCCAGAGATCGGGATGACGGAGGATCACGGCCGCCAGCGCGGCAAGCTCGCCGGCCGAGTAGCCGGCCCCCGTCGGGTTGGCCGGACTGTTCAGGATCACCCATTTGGTGCGCGGGGTGATCGCCTCTTCCAGTTGCTCGGGCCTGAGCTTGAAGCCGGCGTTCGGGCCGCACGGCACGATCACCGGCCTGCCCTCGGCGAGCGTCACGATGTCCGGGTAGGACACCCAGCCCGGGCTCGGGATCACCACCTCGTCGCCGGGCTCCAGCGTCGCGACCAGCGCGTTGAAGATGACCTGCTTGCCGCCGGTCGAGACGATGATCTCGGACGGCTCGTAGCGGAGGCCGGAGTCGCGCTCGAACTTGCGCGCGATCGCCCGCTTGAGCGCCGGGGTTCCCCCGTTGTCGGTGTATTTCGTCTCGCCCGCCTCGATCGCGCGCATCGCCGCACGCTTGACGTTCTCCGGGGTATCGAAATCGGGCTCGCCGGCCGACAGGCTGATGATGTCGCGGCCTTCCGCCTTCAGCGCGCGGGCCTTGGCGCTGATCGCGATCGTGGGGCTCGGGCTGATGCGGTTCAGGCGTGCGGCGACGAGGTCCATGGCGGTCTGATAGGCGCCCCGTCCCGGCGAGAAAAGTCCCGGCTCAATCGTCCCGGTGGCGGACCTCGAAGATGTTCAGGCCCCAGGCGGGCAGGTCGAGATAGAGGCCGTTCCGGGCGATTTCCGCACCGTTCCGCTCGTAGGCCTCGTCGCCGGCGAGATCGTCGAGCCTGACCGTGCCGCCGGGCGGCAGGTCGAGGAACACGCGGCACTGTCCCTGCCCGGCCGCATGGTTGGCGACGACCAGGATCAGGCTGCCGGCGCTTGCCCACTGGAACAGCACGAACCCGGCATGGCTCGGATTGCCGGTCCATGCGGCTTCCGGCGCGAGCGGGGTGAAGCGGCCGTCGTGGAACACGTCCCGACCGAGGATCCCGAACAGACGGTCGAAGTAGGCGCGGACCGTCCGGTCGCCCGGCTCGTCGGGGCCGCGGCCGAGATGCATCGACACGTGGTGGCGGGCGCCGTCCGCCTGGCCGTCATGGGTGAAGCGGAGCCCGGGCGCGAGCAGGGCCAGAGCGGTCGCGGTCCGGCTGATCGGCCACGGGAACATCGTCGCCGCCCTGGCCTCGTCGTGGTTCTCGGTGAAGCGGGCGAGATGCGACTGCCGGTCGACCGGCCCCGACAGACACTCTCGCACTCGTCCGGCATCGCGGGCGGCGAGCGCGTCGTAGAGCGCCTTGTCGTAAGCGTAGTCGAAGCCGCGTGCGAGCAGCGCATCCTCGAGGCCCCAGTAGACCTCGGCCAGGAAGACGAAATCCGGGTGCTGGCGGCGGACCGCGCCGATCGCGCCCGGCCAGAAATCGGCGGCGTCGCGCTGCCAGGTCCGGCGGACCACCTCGGGGAGCACGAGCATCGCCATGTCCGCGCGCACGCCGTCGCAGCGACCGGCGACGGCGAGGAGGCATTCGGCCATCCGCGTCTGGGTTCGGGGGTGGGCGTAGTCGAGCTGCAGCGTGTCGGCCCAGCCGGGGAAATAGGGGTCGCGCCCGAGGGCGATGACCCGTTCGCCCTCCGCGGTCTCGACACGGCGCCAGTTGAGCGGATCGGTCTCGATCGCGTGTGCGTCGCCGCCGACATAGAGGTCCGGCTCGCCATGCACCCAGGGGTGGTCGGGTGCGGTGTGGTTCGGGATGAAGTCGAGCATCAGGCGCACCCCGCGCGCGGCGAGACGCGCCCGCAGCCGGGCGAGCGCGCCCTCGCCGCCGAACCGATCGGCCACGACGTATCCGGTGATCGCGAAAGGGCTGCCCGTGATGTCGCCCGTCGACCATGTCCCGAGCGTCTCGTCGGCGGCGCGACGCACCGCCTGGTCGCCACGCGAAATCGCCCGTGCCGCATCTCCGGTCTGCCAAACCCCGAGCATCCAGAGCCAGTCGACGGAGGGTGGAAGCACCGCGTCGAGCACCGTCTCGTCGACGTCGTCCAGCGTCGCCGTCCGCCCGAGCCGGCGGGTCAGCCTGGACAGCAGGAGCGTCGTGCTGACCTGATGCAGGAGAGGAAAGCGTCGCACGATCAGGCGGGGACGGCTTCGAGACCGGCCATCGTCGTCACCTCTTCGGCGGATATTCCGTGTGCGCGGAGCGACCGGATCGACCGAGCGCCGTCGCGCTTCGACAGCCGCCGCCCGGTGTCGTCCCGCAACAATCGGTGGAAGGCATACCGCGGCGCGGGCCAGCCGAACAGGTCCTGCAGCAGCCGGTGGACGCCGGTCACCGATGCAAGATCCTCTGCGCGCGTCACCAGCGTGACCCCGGTGAGCGCGTCGTCATGGGTCGCGGCAAGATGATAGCTCGCGGGCGCGTCGCTGCGTCCGAGCACGACGTCCCCGAAGCGCGCGGGATCGCAGGCGACGGTCTCGCCGCCGGCGGTCGCGAACGAAAGCGGGCGCCGCACGCGCCGGAGCGCCCGATCGAGGTCGAGCCTGATCGCGAACGGCGCGCCGGACGCGATGCGGTCGACCCGTTCGGCCTCCGAGAGCGTGCGGCAGGTCCCGGGGTAGAGCGGCGACCCGTCGGGATCGTGCGGCGCGTTGCCGATCCTGGCGACCTCGCGCGCGACCGCGGCCCTCGTGCAGAAGCAGGGATAGGCGAGGCTCCGCGCGCTCAGGTCGGACAGGCAGCGTGCGTAGTCGTCGAGGTGATCGGACTGGACGCGGACCGGCTCGTCCGGCGCGAGCCCGAGCCAGTCGAGGTCTTCCAGCGCGGCGGAGGCGTATTCCGGCCGGCACCGTGCCCGGTCGATGTCTTCGATTCGGACCAGGAACCGACCGCCGGTCGCCCGGGCATGGGTGGCGGCAAACCAGGCGCTATGGAGGTGGCCAAGGTGGAGGAAGCCCGTCGGGCTTGGCGCGAACCGTGTCCGTTCAGGCGCTTGCATGGCGTTCCTGTGAAACCACTATGACGATCAACCACCCTGGAACCGGCGACGGGGTGATCGCCTTGCGACCTTGTGGGGGCTCTGCTTTAACGAGGCAACTTTGTCGGCGACGCCTGGGACGCGAACCGCTTCCCTGGCCGGAAGGCTCGGTGCCGCCCCAGAAGGAACGCGCCCGTGCCCGATGGCGGTCACCACCTCCCGGCTCTCGTGCTGAACGCGGACTTCCGTCCGCTGTCCTATTTCCCGCTCTCGGTCTGGTGCTGGCAGGACGCCGTGAAGGCCGTGTTCCTCGACCGGGTGAGCGTGCTGAGCGAGTACGAGACGCTCGTGCGCTCGCCGTCCTGCTCGATCCGGCTGCCGAGCGTCATCGCACTCAAGGATTTCATCCCCTCCTCGCGCCGGCCGGCCTTCACGCGTTTCAACGTGTTCCTGCGCGACAATTTCGCCTGCCAGTATTGCGGCGACCGGCTTCCGACCTCGGAACTCACCTTCGACCACGTCGTCCCGCGTTCCCGGGGCGGCCGCACGACCTGGGACAACGTCGTGACCGCCTGTGGATCGTGCAATCTCCTGAAGGGGTCGCGCCTGCCGCGCGAGTGCCGGATGTTCCCGCGCCACAAGGTCGGGCAGCCGACCACGTGGGAGCTCCAGGAGAACGGGCGCTCGTTCCCGCCGAACTATCTCCACGCCTCGTGGCGCGACTATCTCTACTGGGACATCGAGCTCGAAAGCTGATCGGCGTCCGGCTCCGGGGTTTGCACGGGCGCGCTGCGGGCGCATCTCACGCGCATGAGCCAGACCGCACTGTCGCCCGTCCGCGCGCGAGTGGCCGCCGCCGCCTCGAGGCCCGTCGCCTCGGTGCTTGGCGCGGTCAGCGTGAGCCATCTCCTCAACGACCTCATGCAGGCGCTGCTGCCGGCGATCTATCCGCTGCTGAAGGCGGGATACGGGCTGAGCTTCGCCGCGATCGGGCTGCTGACCTTCGCCTTCCAGGTCACCGCGTCGCTGCTGCAGCCGCTGGTCGGCCTCTACACGGACCGCCGGCCGCTGCCATGGTCGCTGCCGCTCGGCATGGTGTTCACCTTCACCGGCCTTCTCCTGCTGTCGCGCGCACCCGACTACCTGTTCCTCGTTCTCGCCGCCTCCCTGGTCGGCGTCGGCTCCTCGATCTTCCATCCTGAATCGTCCCGGGTCGCGCGGCTTGCCTCGGGCGGACGTCACGGCCTCGCGCAGTCCGTCTTCCAGGTCGGCGGGAACGCCGGCAGCGCGCTCGGGCCGCTGCTCGCGGCGCTGATCATCCTTCCGGGCGGGCAGAAGCGGATCGCCTGGTTCTCGCTCGCGGCGGTTCTCGCGATGGCGATCCTGGCCGGCGTCGGCGCCTGGTACGCGCGCCAGCTCGGCACGCGTGCCGGACGACAGCAGACCGCGGTCGTCCCCACCCTGCCACGCCGCAGGGTCACGCGCGCGCTGGTGGTGCTGGTCGCGCTCGTATTCTCGAAGTTCTTCTATCTCGCGAGCATCAGCTCGTACCTCATCTTCTATCTGACCAGCACCTTCCACGTCGGCGTGCGGTCGGCGCAGATCCACCTGTTCCTGTTTCTCGGCGCGGTCGCCGCCGGGACGGTGATCGGTGGTCCGATCGGCGACCGGATCGGCCGCAAGCGGGTGATCTGGGCCTCGATCGTCGGCACCCTCCCCTTCACCTTGCTGCTCCCGCATGTCGGGCTGTTCTGGACGACGCCGGTCTCGATCGCGATCGGGCTGATCATCGCCTCCGCCCAACCGGCGATCGTGGTCTATGCGCAGGAGCTGCTCCCCGGCCGCACCGGCCTTGTTTCGGGCCTGTTCTTCGGTCTGGCGTTCGGGATGGGCGGGCTCGGCGCCGCGGTGCTCGGCGTGGTCGCCGACGCCACCAGCATCGGGTTCGTCTATCAGGTCTGCGCATTCCTCCCGGCGATCGGCCTGCTCGCGGCGTTCCTGCCCGAGATGCGGAAAGCTGCCTAAGCCCTTGCCGCCGCGCGACGGCTGCGTCGTCAGGGGCCGCCGCCGTCGTGGTCTGGTCGCAGCAATCGCCGGTACGAACGCCCGCTGTTCTCCAGCTCGAAGACACGCCCGGCGATCTTCACGTGCACGACCATCTCGGGATCGGGCGAGAACGCCGCCACATCGAGCTCGAACGCATGAGGACCGATGCCCGCTGCGTCCAGGTCCGGCCGATGCCGGTCGGCGACCGCCGACGCGATCAGCTTCTGATCGAGGAACACCGTGACGGTTTCGGGCTGGGCGGACCCGAGCTGCCTGGCCCAACCTCTCAACCGGCCGCCGATCACGTCGTCCACGTACCCCTCGAAGCGGCGTCGGGCATCCCGGAGATACGTCTCGCGATCCGGCTCGACGTTGCGGACGAGCGACGCGACGGACGCCTCGTCGTCCGGCAGTCCGCAGAACCTCAGCAGCTCCTCGACCAGGAGGCGCGGCCGGACCAGCGCCTTCTCGTAGCTCACCAGCAGCACCGGGCAACGCGCCTTGAGCGCGAAGTCGAGCATTCCCTGCAGGTCCTGGAGAGCCTCGCCGATCGCCTGATGGTTCGAGATCCCTTCGGAAATCGCGTTCCGTCGGGCGATCGCGACCGGGTCCCTGAAAGTCACGACGAGAACCGGGTTGCGCAGCAGCCCCAGGATGTCGGCGCCATGCAGGTGCAGATGCGGCTTCTTGAATGCCCAGACATCGCTGCGCTGATCGCGTGCGCGCGCGTAGCGCTCGAACCCGACCAGGTCGTTGTCGAGCAGGAACTCCTGCGCCACCTGGTCCTCGAAGACGACGGTGTCGTGGCGTTCACCGAGATCCACGCCGCGAGAGGACAGGACCTGCGCGATCATGCTCGTCCCGGACCTCGCGACGCCTGTAATAACGATCGTCCTGGTGCCGCCGAGGCTGATGTCGCTCGGATTGTCGTTCAGGACGACGAGACCAGAGTTCCGGAGGCCCTCCAGATCACTGCAAGACATCGCCTGGCTCCACCAGCGCGATCAGCATAAGCCAGGGAAGAAACGAGGCAATACGATCCCGCGGATACTCGAGCCGCAGATCGGCAGGAGGTCTCAGGAGGCGGTCCGCATCGCCACGGCACGAGCGAGCACCGGGGGCGGATCCCGCTCCTCCGGGATGAGCAGCAGGCCGGCGCGTTCGAGCGCCCGACCGGCCCGGCGCGAAGCGGTGAGTGCCACGAGCGGGACCGCGAGCCCGAGCCCGACGAGTACCGGCAGCATCCAGAGCATCAGCGGCAGCGACACCACGAGGGCCGCGACCGCGAGGATCAGGCCGAATGCCGTGTAGCGCCAGTAGGCGCGCCAGACCTCGCGGAGCGGAACGACACCGCCGTCCCGGGCCTGCGCGTTCCAGCCGGAGTCGCGGCCGAGCAGGATCGAGGCGACGGCGCCGGTCTGCAGCAGCATCGCGACCGGTGCCACGAGCCCGCCGAGCACGGTCTCGATCACGATCGAAGCGGCGAGACGGAAGCCGCCACCGGTCCCGCGCCGCGCCTCGCGGTCGAGCAGGACCGCGATCATCCCGAGCAGCTTCGGCGCCAGCAGGATCGCCATCGTGAACAGGAACACCTGCTCGGCGAGCACCGGGTCGACATGGGGCCAGAGCGGAAACAGGCTCCGCCTGCGGCCGAAATAGGCCGGGTGGACGAAGCGGGACTGCAGCGAGATCGCGATGCCGGCGAGCAGGAACACCAGCCAGAGCGGCGAGGTCACGTAGGACCCGATCCCCATCAGCATGTGCAGTCGGCTGACCCAGTGGAGGCCGCGTGCCGGCAGCACGCGCGCATGCTGGAGATTGCCCTGCGCCCAGCGCCGGTCGCGGATCGCGATGTCGGTGAGCGAGGGCGGGCTCTCCTCGTACGAGCCCGGGAGCGCCGGCACCATGTGGACCGCCCAGCCGCGACGGCGGAGCAGCGCGGCCTCGACGAAATCATGGCTGAGCACGTGGCCGCCGAACGGTGTCCGGCCGCCGAGCGTCGGCAGTCCGGCGCAGTCGGCGAAGGCACGGGTGCGGATCAGCGCGTTGTGGCCCCAGTAGTTGCCCTCCGATCCGTGCCACCAGGCGATGCCGTGCGCGAT
>CAXUBX010000058.1:14266-20247 GCA_964249405.1 uncultured Acetobacteraceae bacterium
GGCCGACCCCGGGGTTCGCTTCCATCGCCGAGACGAGGCGCACGATCGCCGACCCCTCCATCACGCTGTCGGCGTCGAGCGTCAGCATCTGCGGATAGGCGCCGCCGAAGCGTCGGACCCAGTCGCCGACATTGCCGGCCTTGCGCTCCGTGTTTTCGCGCCGACGACGATAGAACAGGGTGCCGCCGATCGCGGCGGCGCGCTCGCGCAACGCGCCGAAATGGCGCTCCTCTCCGGCGGCGATGCCGGCGTCCCGGGTGTCGCTCAGCACGAACACGTGGAAGTCCGCGAGCCGGCCGCAGTCCCCGAGCGAGGCGATCATCGCCTCCAGTCCCGCCACGACGCGCCGCGGATCCTCGTTGTAGGTCGGCATCAGGAGCGCGGTCGGCGTCGCCGGTCGTGGCAACGCACCGCCCGGCGCGATCCCGAGGCCGAGCCCGCCATGCGACAGCAGCGAGGCGAACCCCGCGAGCGCACTCGTGAAGGCGAGCGCGATCCAGGCGAACAGCACGACGAACAGCACCACCACGAACACCCCGAGCGGCGTCACCACGACACCGTTCAGGACCTTGTTCATCGCGAACGCCGCGAACGCGGTGAGCAGGACCGCGCCCCCGATCACGACGAGGCGCCGGACCGCGACACCGGCGGGCGCGGTCGAAGGCCGGGCCGGCCGGGGCGGCCGCTCGCGAAGGACCTGCGGCGCCATCGCGAGCGGCGCCTCCTCGGGCAGCGCGCTCCAGCCCGGATCCGGGTCAGTCACGGCGGCGTCCAGCGATAGATCCAGGTCTCCGTCAGCGGCACGGCGGCGTTCATCAGTCGCGCGTGCATCTCGACCATCGTTTCGCGACCGGGCAGGAATTCGAAGGTCACCCGCCAGCCCCTCGTCTCGGGGTTCGGCTCGATCACCACGTTCCGGATCGTCCCCCTGCTGATGCCGAGATCGCCGGCCGGGTGGAGATCGGGCGAGGCCACGTCGTCGCCCACGAAGTCGATCACCACGATGCGGCCGCCGTCCGGCCCGGCGCCGATCCTGGTATCGGTCGCGCGCCCGAGTGCCGTCGGCAGCGGATCGCTCCAGCACCAGTGCATGCGATAGGTGAAGCCGTATTCACCGTGCGCCGCGAGCTTGTCCCGCGGACGCCAGAACGCGACGATGTTGTCGTTCACCTCCGAGATCGAGGGGATCTCGACGAGATCGACCGCGCCGGCGTCCCAGGCGCCGACCGGCTCGATGAACAGGCTCGGACGCTTCTGGTAGGCGAGCGCCAGGTCCTCGTAGTCGGCGAAGCCGCGCTTGCGCTGCATCAGGCCGAAGCCCCGCGGATTGGTGTCGACGAAGGCGCTGAACTGGAGATCGCGCGGATCGTCGAGCGGCCGCCAGATCTGCTCGCCGGCCCCGGTCCAGAGCGCGAGGCCGCCGCTGTCATGGGCGGCGGGGCGCCAATCGTCGAACTGGTGGCGGTTGTTGGCGTCGAACAGGAACATGCCCGTCAGCGGCGCGATGCCGGCCTCGGTGATGTCGACGCGCGGGAACAGCACGGCTTCGGTGTCAAACACGGTCTCCTGCCCGGGCCGGATCGTGAAGCGGAAGGCGCCGGTCGTGCTCGGGCTGTCGAGCAGCGCATGGACCACCACCGCGTCGGCGTCCGGCCCCGGCTGCTCCAGCCAGAAGGCGCGGAAGCGGGCGAACTCCTCGCCTTTCGGGTCGCCGGTGCCGATCGCGAGGCCCCGGGCCGACAAACCATAGGTCTGGCCGCGGGCGACGGCGCGGAAATAGGACGCGCCCTGGAAGACGCAGACCTCGTCGAAATAGTCCTGCCGGTTCAGAGGGTAGTGGATGCGGAAGCCGGAATAGCCGAGGTCGTCCGGGACCTTGAGCTTCGGATCGGCATAGTCGAACACGTCCGGGTCGTAGGGCACGGGGCTCGCCTGGCCTCCGGCGACCGAGAACATCTGCACCTCGTCCGTGAACAGGAAGCCGCGCGGCAGGAACTCGGCGGTGAAGCGGCCGTGCTGCCCGGCCCAGAGCGCACGGTCCTTCCGGTAGCGGATGCCGCGATAGGCGTCGAAGTCGAGATGCGCGACGGCCGAGGGCAGTGTCGTGTCGGGCGCATGGAACGGGTGGAGCGACAAAGCGCGCGCGAGATCGCGGACGGTCGCGCCGTCGAACGGTCCCGGCGCGGCGGCAGGCAGCGCCTTCGCCGCGGCACGCGGCGCGGTGCCGAGCAGGGTCGCGACCGCGAGACCGCTCCCGATGAACAAGCGTCGCTCCACGAGCCCTCCTTCCTGCCGTTGCGCCGGTTCTGTTTCGCATCTGTGGCGGCAGGAGGGCAGCCCCGGACAGGCCCGGTTCCGGCGTCCGAGCACGAGGCCGTGAGAGCAATGGGCTGGAGCTTCTCCGTAGTTCCCTATATGTTCCCTCTATGTCCTTCACGTGATGGATGAGGATCAACGAGAGGCCGGGTCCGATTGCTTCCGACAAGATAACTCAAGATCAGCATGATGCAGGGTTTTCCTAAAAAGCTTTCTGAGGACGGCGGGCGTACGGTCGATGCGCTGCGTGCAACGATCGCTCGCATGGACCGGACGTTGCCCCGACGCGCAGGAGGCACCGTCCTCGGCTTCGGTATCGCGGCGATCGACCGGCACCTGCCGGGGGGTGGGCTCGGTCCCGGGCTGCACGAGATGGCAGGGCTCCGGGACGGCGGCTTCGCCGCCGTGCCCGCCCGTCTCGCGGCGCATCTGTTCGGTCGGGCCGGCGGACACGCGCCCGTGCTCTGGGTCACATCGCGCCGGGACATCTTCGCGCCCGGCCTCGCCGCCGCGGGTCTGCCGCCCGGCCGGCTGCTGGTCGCGGAAGCGAAACGCGACGTGCTCGCAGTGATGGAGGAAGGCGCGCGTTGTCCCGCTCTCGGCGGCGTCGTCGGCGAGATTCCGGACGCGCTGACGCTCACCGCCTCGCGGCGACTGCTGCTGGCATCCGAGGCGAGCGGCATGCCGGTGCTCGCGATCAGGCGCCCGAGGCGGACCGACCCGGGAATGCCCGCGCCGGTCGATGCGCCGAACGCCGCGATCACCCGGTGGCGGATCGCCGCCCTGCCCTCCCGGCCGGAGGATCCGGTCGAGGCGGGCCCGTTCACGCTGACGTTCGGACCTGCCTTGTGGCGGCTCGATCTCGTCCGCGCCCGGGGCGCGTCGCCCTCGTCCTGGATCGTGGAGGCCTTCGATGAGACGGGTCGTCTCGCTGTTCCTGCCCCATCTCGCGACCGACCGGCTGCGACGCCAGCACGGCGAAGCCGCGTCGATGACGAACGACGAAGCCGCGTCGATGACGCGTGGCGGGGCGGCACTTCTGGTGACCGCGCGGCATGACGGGCGGAAGCTGGTGATCGACGGCGCGACCGCAGAGGCGCGCGCGATCGGGCTGCATCCCGGCCTGCCGGTGGGCGAGGCGCAGGCGCGGGTGCCCGGCCTCGTCGTGTGTCCGGCCGATCCCGACGGCGAGGACGCGTCGCTCCGCCGCCTCGCCCGGCTCTGCCTCCGCTACGCGCCGCTGACCGCGCCCGCGCCGCCGGACGGCGTGCTGGTCGACGCGACCGGCTGCGCGCATCTGTTCGGCGGCGAGCGCCGGCTGCTCCGGGCGATGGTGGAGAGTTGCGCCGCACTCGGCTTCGAGGCGCGCGCGGCGATCGCCGGCACGCCCGGTGCGGCGATCGCGGTCGCCCGCCACGGGATGCCGGATGCGAACGGTTGCGCGATCGTGCCGCCCGGCGGCGAGGCGTCGTCGCTTGCCGACCTGCCGCCGGAGGCGCTCCGGCTGGATGCGGCGCTGTGTGCGGAACTCCGGCGTCTCGGGCTCGGCACGATCGCCGACCTCCGCCGCCTGCCCCGTGGTCCGCTCGCCAGACGCTACGGCGCGATCGTGATGCGACGCCTCGACCAGGCCTTGGGCGCACTCGACGAGCCGATCGGACCCGAAGCGCCGCCACGTCCGATCGCGTCGCGTCTCGGCTTCGTCGAGCCGTTGCTGACCGCCGACGCGTTCGGGACGGTGATCGCGCGCCTGGTGGACGACGTCTGCGGCCGGCTCGACACGGCGCGGCTCGGCGCGCGGCGGCTCGAGCTCTGCTTCGAGCGGGTGGACGGCACCGAAGCCACGATCCGGGTCGCGACGTCCCGACCCGTCCGGAGACCGGTGCATCTCGCGCGCCTCCTCGCCGACCGGCTGGAGACGATCGATCCTGAGCCGGGGGTGGAGGCGATGCGCCTGTCCGTCCGCCGCGCCGAGACGCTCGACCCGGTGCAGGAGGGCGCGCCGTTCGCGAGCGGGGCGATCGGCGCCGACGTCGCGCCGCTGGTCGACACCCTCGTCAACCGGCTCGGCGTGCGGCAGGTCTGGCGGCCGGACCCCGTGGAGAGCGACGTCCCGGAACGCGCGGTACGGCCCGTTCCGTTCTTCTCGCCCGCTCCCGCGGCGAGGTCCTGGCCGGAGGCCCTCGCCCGTCCCGTCCGGCTGCTCGACCCACCGCAGCCCGTGACCGTGATGGCGCTGGTTCCGGACCACCCTCCCGCGAGCTTCATCTGGCGACGCGTCCGCCACGTCGTGCGGCACGCGGACGGGCCGGAACGGATCGCCGGCGAGTGGTGGCGCCGCCCCGGCGAGGTCCGGGCGCTCCGGGACTATTTCCGGGTCGAGGACGAGGACGGCCAGCGCTTCTGGCTGTTCCGCCGTGGCGACGGGCGCGATCCCGAGACGGGAGACATGCGGTGGTTCGTGCACGGCGTGTTCTGACCGCTCGCTACACCGAGCTCCAGGTCACCACGAACTACTCGTTCCTTCGCGGGGCCAGCCATCCCGAGGAGCTGCTGCTCCAGGCGGCGACGCTCGGCCACGCGGCACTCGGGATCACCGACCGGAACACGCTCGGCGGCATCGCGCGCAGCGTGCAGCGTGCGCGCGAAGTGGAGCGCGAGCTTCGGGTGCCCATGCGGATCGTGATCGGCTGCCGGCTCGATCTCTCGGACGGGATCTCGGTGCTCGCCTATCCGGAGGACCGGCGCGGCTGGTCGTCGCTCTGCCGGCTGCTCACCGCGGCGAAGCAGGGCGGCAAGACGTGCTTCGATCTCGGCTGGGACGCGTTCCGGGCGGGAAGCGACGGGCTGCTCGCGGCCCTGGTCGCGGACACGCCGGACGAGCCGCTCCGGCGCACGCTCGGCGAACTCCGCGACGCGTTCGGCGACCGCGCTTGGTGCGCGCTCTCGCTCCGGCGACGGCCGGACGACGCGGTGCGGCTCCGGGCGATCGAGCGCCTGGCGTCGCGATGCGGCATTCCCGCGGTCGCGACCGGCAACGTGCTCTATCACGCGCCCTCGCGGCGCATCCTGCAGGACGTCGTGACCTGCATCCGGGAAGGCTGCACGATCGACGAGGCGGGATTCCGGCGCGAGCGCTCGGTCGACCGCGAGCTGAAATCGCCGGACGAGATGGCGCGGCTGTTCGAGCGCCATCCGGAGGCGGTGGAGCAGACGGCCGTGCTCGCCGGGCGCGCCGCCTTCTCGCTCGACGAGCTCCGCTACCAGTATCCCGACGAGACGGAGCGGGACGGCGAGACGCCGCAGGAGACGCTGGAACGGCTCTGCGGCGAGAAGTTCGCGGCCCGCTACGGCGACGACGCGGGCGGTCGCGCGCGCCGGCAGATGCGCGACGAGCTCGACCTGATCGGCCGGCTCGGTTACGCGCCCTATTTCCTCACCGTGCACGCGATCGTCCGGCAGGCCGAGACGATGGGCATCCTCGCGCAGGGACGCGGGTCGGCGGCGAACTCCGTCGTCTGCTACGTGCTCCGCGTCACCGCGATCGACCCGATCAAGGAGGGTCTGCTGTTCGCCCGCTTCGTGTCGGCCGAACGGCACGAACCGCCCGACATCGACGTCGATTTCGAGCACGAGCGGCGGGAAGAGATCATCCAGTGGATCTA
>CAXUBX010000059.1:0-20181 GCA_964249405.1 uncultured Acetobacteraceae bacterium
TCAGGCGGCCTTCTGGGAAGCGACGCCACCCTCGACGATGCCCATGATGTCGCTCTCCTTCATGATCAGGAGCTCCTCGCCATCAAGCTTGACTTCGGTGCCGGACCACTTGCCGAACAGCACGCGATCGCCGGCCTTCACGTCGAGCGCCGCGATCTGACCCTGCTCGTTCCGGGCACCGGGACCAACCGCGATCACCTCGCCCTCCATCGGCTTCTCCTTCGCCGTGTCGGGGATGATGATGCCGCCGGCCGTCTTCTCCTCGCCGGTCAGCCGGCGCACGACCACGCGATCGTGCAGAGGACGAAAATTCGCCATTTGGAATGCTCCTGGCCCGTCGATCATGACGGGCCCCGCTCTTCGCCGCTTCCTGTTCCGAGACGCCGGTCACCGAAGCGGCCTCGGCGACGACCGGGTCTGGCACTCCCCGGAGGCGAGTGCTGGGCGCATGTAGGCCGCTGGTCATCCTGGTGTCAAGCATGGCAGCACTTGGCTAGCGGGAGTGCCAAACTTTTCTGATTCCTCGATTTTTTCTTTGTTAAGCGTGAGGAGGCCATCATGCTTCCCGAGGCCGCCCCGATCCCGGGCGGCTCAGGAGAACGCCACACGACGGCTCGCAAGGACACGCTGGATGCAGATCGGGAAGCAGCTCCAAGACTGGCGCCTCACCACCGCCGAGATCCTCTACCATCTCCCGGACCACCCCTCGGTGCTCCAGTCCTATGTCTGGCAGGAGCTTGATCTCGCGCCACGCTTCCCGGCGCTCCGCCGTTTCCTCGGGTTCTGGGAGCGCCAGATCGAGGGTCGCCTCCACTCGGTCCGTGTCGCCTCGAAGCAGGTCATCGGGCCGGCCGAGCTTCGAACGCCCGGCACCGTGCTGACGCTGCACTGAGCGGATGCTGGGCGACCGCTGAACGGGACACGGGACACGCGCCCCCGGCCGAATGAACTCGCTGGACGGACGATCAAGGCTCGGAGCGGGGCGCCGAGACTTCGGCCGGCATCTCCGCCCCGTCGAGCGTGCGCCTCGCCCGCTCGGTGTCCTGTCGCTCGCGGTCACGCTCGGCCCGGGTTCGACCATGGCGGACGCGGTTGGATGCCGCATTGGCCTGCTCGGCCTCGCGCAAGAGCCGTTTCCTTGCCTTGTTCAGGTTGACGATCTCGACCACCTGCGGCCACTCCCACGCTGATCCGAAAACGATCGCCGGAGACGCTGGGTCCCGAGGCGTCCGGGGCTCGCCGGCACGACCGACCGGCTCCCTCCTACCAGGCCGTCCTGCGGCAGCCGCGAGGAGACCAGCGGCGACCGCCCTTCCTCGATCTCGAGACCGATAGACCGATACCTGTCAGCCACGTTGCCGATCTGATCCGACATCTGCGCACGACACGAGGAACGACGCTTCGATGCGAAGCGTTAACGAGGCATCAGGTCGACAGAGACTGTCCATGCGCCTCATCCTGCTCATCATCATCGTCATCCTCGTCCTCGGAGCGCTTCCGACATGGCCGTACAGCGCCAGCTGGGGCTACGTCCCGTCGGGCGGCCTCGGCTTGGTTCTCCTGGTCCTGATCGTGCTCCTGCTGCTCGGCATCCTCTGAACGGCGATCGCGGCCCGGAGCAGCTGCGACGATCCGGTCAGAGGATCCGGCCCGCAACCGCATCGAGCTTGGCGAGCAGAGCGACGTCGCGCTTGTCGGGCGCGGTCATGACCGCGTGATCGAGCGCGCGATCGCACCCGGCCGCGCAGGCATCACGCGACGACCCGACCGCAGGAAGGATCTTCCGGAGCAGATCGCGCGCCTTGTCGGCGTTGGACAGGAGGACCCGGACGACCGCGTCGACCGTCACGTCGTCGTGGCCTTCGTGCCAGCAGTCGTAGTCCGTGACCATGGCGACCGAGGCGTAGCAGAGCTCGGCCTCGCGGGCGAGCTTGGCCTCCGGCATGTTGGTCATACCGATCACCGAAGCACCCCACTGCCGGTAGAGGTGGCTCTCGGCGCGTGTCGAGAACTGCGGCCCTTCCATCACGAGGTAGGTGCCGCCGCGCGTCACCGGCAGGCCGAGCGCACGCGCACCCTGTTCGAGATGGTCGCCGAGCCGCGAGCAGGTGGGA
This sequence comes from uncultured Acetobacteraceae bacterium, assembly GCA_964249405.1. Taxonomy (GTDB): domain Bacteria; phylum Pseudomonadota; class Alphaproteobacteria; order Acetobacterales; family Acetobacteraceae; genus CAXTPV01. The sequence goes on from CAXUBX010000059.1 coordinate 2,115, forward strand.
TCGGCGAGCGAGACGTGAGCGACCACGCCGCGGCCGAAGAAGCTCTTCTCGCGGGCGAAGGTCCGATCGATGAACTGATCGACGATCACGAAGTGCCCGGGCGGCAGATCTTCACGGAGCGAGCCGACCGCGGAGACGGAGATCAGGTCGGTGCAGCCCGCGCGCTTCATCGCATCGATGTTCGCACGGTAGTTCAGCTGCGACGGCGGCACCACGTGCCCCCGTCCGTGCCTTGGCAGAAAGCGGCAGGCGACGCCGCCGAGACGGCCGAACAGGATCTGGTCGGAGGGCGGGCCCCACGGGCTCTCGACCGTGTGCCAGATGGCTTCCGAAAGGCCCTCGATGTCGTAGAGGCCGGATCCGCCGATCAGGCCGATGACGGGCTCGCTGGTCATGATCGGTGTCTCATGCGATCGCCTTTCGCCGGGGCCGGAGGCTGAGCATCAGGCCGAGCAGCAGCAGGGTGAAAAGCACCATCTTCACGCCGAGCTGACGGCGCTGCACCAGATGCGGCTCGGAGGCCCAGGCCAGGAACACCGTGACGTCGTGGGCCTCCTCGGCCGGCGTCGCCTTCGTGCCGTCCGCGTAATGGACCGGCGTCCCGTCGTCGAGCACGTCCGGCATCGCGATGACGTTGCCGGGAACATGGACGTTGTAGGCAAGCCCCGGCCCGAGCGTCATCGTGGGCGGCGGGTTCTCGTAGCCGGTGAGCAGCCCGTCGATCCAGTCGGCGCCGTCCGGATGCGCGATCTCGGCCCGTGACAGGTCCGGCGGCACCACCCCGTGATTGGCCGCCCGCGCCGCCGCCTCGTTCGGATAGGGCGGCGCCCAATGGTCGTCCGGCGTCGCCGGTCGGAGAACAAGATTGCCCGACGCATCGAAGCCGCCCGGAACGCGGGCGTTGGAGGCGAAGGCGAACACCTCGTTCTCGTTGAGCCCGAGACCACCGAGATCGCCGTAGGTCAGGTGCGACAATCCGTGACAGCTCGCGCATTTCGCCTCGAACACCGCAAGGCCACGCTGGGCGGAGGCAAGGTCGAACGCTCCGAAGAGATGACGGAACGACCAGTCCTGTCGAGGAACGGGCAGCGTCAGGTCCTGCGCCGCCGCGGATCCCGCGCCGCCGGCGACCCCGAGCGTGAGCCATCCGAATGCCGTGATCGCCTGGCGGTTCACGGCCTGGCTCCGAGCGTCGACACGATCGAGGGGACGCTCCCGGCGTGGCGCCCGGCGCGAGGCTCGGACGTGATCTCGAACCGGCCCAGCACCGGCATCAGGATCAGGAAGTGGAAGAACCACCAGAGTGTCGCCAGACGTGCGAGCACGAGCCAGATCCCGCGCGTCTCCTCCTCGCCGGCGATCCCCAGGATGCCGGCCGCGAGGATCAGGACGAACATGGCAAGGCGGTAGCGCGGCCGGAACCGGGCCGAGCGCACCGGCGACCGGTCGAGCCACGGCACCGCGAACAGCACCAGCACCGAGGAGGCCGAGAGCAGCACGCCGCCGAAGCCCGGGATCGCCCGGAGGATCGCGTAGAACGGCAGGAAGTACCAGACCGGCGCCACGCTTTCCGGCGTCGAGAGCGGGTTTGCCGGGATGTAGTTGTCGGCTCGGGTGAGTGCCAGCGGGAAGAACAGGGCGAGGATGATGAAGAGGAGCGCGAACACCAGCAGGCCGAGGATCGAGCGCCTCGTATGGTGCGGATGGAACGGCGCGTGGGCCTCCGGCGGGAGTGCCAGCCCGGTCGGATTGTTCGGCCCGACCACGTGGAGGCAGGCGACGTGCAGCCCGACCACGCCGGCGCTCCCGAGCCCGAGCAGGAAGTGGAACGCGTAGGCGCGGTGCAGCGCGGCCGCGCCCACCATGTCGCCGCCCTGCAGCCAGTGCGCGAGACCGGGGCCGACACCCGGGATCGACGCCACCGCGTTCGACGACACCACGGCGCCCCAGTAGGACATCTGCCCCCAGGGAAGCACGTAGCCGAGGAATCCCGCCGCCATGACGATCACCAGCAGCAGCATGCCGGACAGCCAGACGAGCTCGCGCGGTCGCTTGTAGGAGCCGTAGTACAGCGAGCGCCAGGTGTGAACGTAGAGCGTCGCGAAGATCAGCGAGGCGCCGGCCATGTGGAGCGCCCGGATCAGCCAGCCCCAGTTCACGTGCCGGTCGATCTCTTCGACGCTCGCGAAGGCGGCGGACGGATCGGGCGTGTAGAACAAGGCGAGGACGAAGCCGGTGACGATGAGGATGGCGAGCGTCGCGGTGACCCAGGCGCCGACGTTCCAGAGCCAGTTCAGATTGTTTGGGATCGGGTAGCGGACATATTCACGCTGGAACGCGCTGATGATCGGAAGACGGTCGTCGATCCAGCGTCCGACCGTTCCGACGGTGGCTGGCCCGGTCGAGGGATCGGGGTCGCGCACGTCGGAACCATGGCCGGCCATTCGTCATTCCCTTCCTGCCGACCGTCCTCGGGTCGGACGCCGGCGGCGGCGCGCACTCTAGGGTCGCCTCCCGGCGCAGGCAATGTCGCGCGGCGTGCCGTCACCGACCCGGCGGTTGCTCCGCGAACGCGAGGAAGGCCTCGATGTCGCTCGCGAGCAGATACGGGATCGCACGGTCGACGTGGTGGTCGGGCCAGTTCCACCAGGCGACGGCGAGCAGGCGCGCGATCACGGCCGGGTCGTAGCGGAGCCGGGTGATCCGGGCCGGATTGCCGACCACCACAGCGAACGGCGGCACCGATCCCGCGACCACGGCGCCGGCACCGATCACCGCCCCGTCGCCGATCCGCGCGCCCGGCAGGATCGTCGCGCCGGCACCGATCCAGACCGCGTGCCCGACCGAAACCCCGCCCCCCTCGTGGTCGGCCGCCTCGGCCGGCGCCGAAGGCCAGAACGCGCCGAGGGAGGCGAACGGGTAGGCAGTGACGGCGCCCACGAGATGGTTCGCGACCACGATCCGCACCTGGCCCGCCACCGCGCAGTAGCGCCCGATCGTGAGGCTTCCGTGCTCGCCATCGACGATTTCGGGGCGCCCGTAGGTGTGGTCGCCGATCTGCCAGCCATGCGCCGCGATCCCGGCGGCCAGCTGTGTCCGCATGTGCCAATGGCTTCGGAGCGGACCGCCCGACCTGAGTGCGCGAAGCGACGCGAACAGGACCGGCTCGTCCTCCGGCGCGGCCGCGTGGACGATCCCGAGCCGCGTCGCCGGGTCGAGCATCCCGAGCAGCGCGCCGCGGAGGCCCGGATCCGCCGCCCCGCCGCGGCACCACGCGGCGACCGATGCCAGGTCCGACAGATCGAGCGATTCGGGCAATCGGAGCGGCTCCGGAGCTGGCTCGGACACCGCTTCGGCGGTGAAGCGCTCCCAGCCGCCGATCATGCTCCGGTCGACGGCCACCTCGCCGTGCGCCGCCGCGGTGAGCAGCCCGGTCGCATCGACCCGGATCGCGAAGGCGGCGCCCCCGGCCTCCCGGTCCACCGTCGCCGCGAGGACGCAGCTGGGCGGAAGATCGGGACGCACCGGAAGCGGCGAGCCGCTGCGCGACGCGAGCGCCACGCGGTCGGCCCCGAGTTCCACCATCAGGAGCACGTCCGGCGACGTCCGGTCCTCCCGGTGCACCAGCCGTGCGCGGATCGGATCGATCGCGAGCACCGTGCCGTGGGCGGTCCGGAGCGAAGCGGGCGAGGAAAAAACGCGCATCGTGTCGATCCTGCGGGTCCGGCGTGCGGACAATGCTACGGTTCCGGAACGAGCCCCGGCAATCCTCCGCTGCCCACTCCGGGCGAGGTCGCCGGCCCGGTCAGCAAGCCCGAGGAGGATACCACGTGACACGATCGTTCCTGCTTGCCGCGACGGCGATGGTTGCCTCGGCCGGCCCGGCGCTGGCGATCGGCAACTCGCTCGCCATGACGTCGGCCGTCTACGACACGGCGACGCCCCGCTTCGGCGCCGCGGCGCTGTCGGGCGGCTATGGCCAGTGGACCGACGGCAGCTCGAACGGGAACACGTTCACCTGGGAGGCCTGGGTCAAGCTGAACGCGGCGCCCGGCGCACCGATCGTCGCGATCGGCGGCCCGACCGCCGGCTATATCGGCGCGAACGCGTCGGGCCAGGCGATCTGCAACATCGCGACCGGCAACGTCACGATGACCGGCCCGTCGATCAGCGACGGCAAGTGGCACCTGCTCGACCTGGTCGGCACCTCGTCCGGCGTCGGCTGCTATGTCGATGGGGTGTCGGCCGGAACCTCGACCACGGTCGAGAGCGTGCCGGCGTCCGAGCCGATCGGCGTCGGCACGATGGGCGCCTACCCGGGCAACAATGCCTGGACCGGCGAGATCGACGAGGCCTCGATCTGGAACACGGCCCGCTACTCCGGGACGTTCACGCCGTCCAGCGCCGCCTATGCAGGCACCGAGGCCGGCCTGGTGGCGCTCTGGCACTTCAGCGGGACCGGTGTCGACAGCGCGGCCGACCTCGTGGTGCCGCCCTCGAGCGGAGCGATCCAGTACTCGCCGTTCAACTGGGCGCCGGAGACCTTCACCGCGAGCACGATCAATGCCGGCGCCTATTTCCGGACGTTGTTCACCGGCAGCACCTGCGCGCTGAACTTCGACACCTCGTATGCCGCGTCGCCGACGAGCGAGATCTACTGGCGGGTCGACGGCTACGAGGCCGGCACACCGTGGACGCGGACGACGCCGGGCGCGAACGTCGCATGCACGCCTTCGACGGACCTCGCGGCCGCACCATGGCACCTGCTCGAGGTGGTGGTGAAGTCGACGTCGGAGACGATCAACCGCTGGAACGACAGGGCGGCCGGCACGGTGGTCCGGCTCGCCGGGATCACGCTCGCGCCGGGCTCGGGCGTGCAGGCCCCGGCAACCGCTCCCTGGAGCATCGTGGTGTTCGGGGACAGCATCACCGAGGGGATCCGCTCGGTGAACCAGACCGCCACGAACGACACCGACCGGAACGATGCGACCCTCGGCTGGGCCTACGGTCTCGGCCGTGAGATGGGCGCCGAGGTCGGCGTGGTCGGCTTCGGGGCGCAAGGCTTCCTCACGGCCGGAAGCGGCGGCGTGCCTCCGCTCGCGCAGAGCTGGACCCTGCTCGCCAACGGGGTGCCGCGCCCGGCGGCGACCGCGGCGCCGAGCCTGTTCGTGATCAATGCCGGCACGGATGACGGCACCACCAACGTCACGGCGAGCGCGCTGTCGATGCTGAACGGGTTGATCGCGGCCTACCCAGCGACCCCGATTGCGCTCCTGGTCCCGTTCAACGGCACGCACGCGACGGAGCTCCAGGCGGCCGCGATGACCTGCAACCGGCCGGGCCAGGTCCATCTGGTTCAGACGTCAGGTCTGCTGAACCCGGCGAACGGGATCGACAGTCTCGGCCTCCATCCGCTGGGACCGAACGACGAGGCGATGATCTCGCCGCGCCTCGCATCGATCCTGATGCCGATCCTCGTCGGCGGTCCTGCCGGCCTGCCGGCCTCCACGCTCGCCGGCATGCCCTGAGGGGGTTCGCAAGCAGACCCTGTCGTCTAATTTCACCCCGCGACCGACCGGCTGACGAGATGCGACTGACAAGATCATCCCTCCTGGCCGCCGCCATCACGGCGGCGGTCCCGGCCGGACGCGCCCATGCCGGTGCGGCCGCGGCGGCCAGTCCCACCTTCGGAACCATCCACCTGTCGGGCGCCGGCAGTTCCGGTGACGCGTCCGGCCTCTCGGCAACCGACAGCGCCGGTGCAACCGAGACGCTCGCTGCGTGGGCGGACGCGATCGCAGCCTTGCAGGCCGATGCCTCCGGCGTGACGTCGCCGGTGTTCCAGATCGGGACGGCATCCCCGCTCGCGGCGGGATCCGCGCCCACCGTCTCGGACACCGTGAGCGGCAACACGCACACGCTCTCCTTCGGCATTCCAGTCGGAGCAACGGGAGCGACGGGGGCGCCGGGCGCAACGGGCGCAACGGGCGCAGCGGGCGCAACGGGGACATCGCCCGCGCTCGCGATCGGCACGGTGACGACGCTGCCCGCGGGATCCGCGGCGACGGTCTCCGACAGCGTATCCGGCGCCGTCAACACGCTCAGTTTCGGGATTCCGCAGGGTTCCGCGGGGAGTGGCGGCGGCGTGGCGACGCCGGCCACCGCCTCCAGTCTCGGCACCGTTCGCCCGGACGACCTCTCCATGATGGTGAGCAGCGGCGGCGTCCTGTCCGCGGTCTCCCTCGCGGGAGGCGCGAACACGCTCTCGGAAACTGCGGCGGGACAGGCCGTCGCGGCACCGGCCACCACGGCAAGCGACAGCACGGCGAACGACACGCTCGCCTACGTCATGCAGTGGAACCCCACCGCGATCACCTCGTCGACGAACGATGCCGCGATCTTCGGCAAATGGGGTTCTGCGGGCGAGACGTACCTGATCTATTACAACCATGGCTCGAACGACATCGAGTGGGCTGCGACATGGCACGGCAACGGATCGCCGTCGTACGGCGCCTTCGGCGCACTGCCGACGCTGAACGCGAAAGGTTTTCTCGGCTTCGCGATCAATGCTTCGGGATCGGCCAAGACGTTCGCCGCCTTCGGCGTGACCGTCGGCGCCGGGAGCGCGATGATGCTGCAGTCCGCCACCGGGGCTGCCGGGACGTGGAGCCAGGTCGGGAACACCTCCACCGGTCTCGGCACTGCGGGCTTCAACGCTCTCGGAACCAGCGGGCCGCCGTTCCAGATCGGCAACTCGAACCCGACCGGATCGCTCGCCTTCACCCTCTACGGGGCGGCGCTCGGCGACGACACGATGAACTACACGCCGGGCGTCGGATTTACCGGGACCATCTTCTACGAGCCGCCGATCGCCGTCGCGGACGCCTATCCCGCGAATGGACCGGACGGGCAGCTCTGGACCGACAACGGTCTGACGCTCTCGATCAACGGCACCGTGAACCTGACGCCGATCGCGACCGCCGCGTCCGCCGGGATGGTGATGCCGGACGGCACGACGACTTCGGCGAACGCCGCCGGCATGCTCTCGGCGACATCGCAGATCCCTCTGGTGCCGCCCGGCCACGCGCTCGCGCGGACGATCTGCGCACGCGCCGGCGACGCGATCGACGTCGCGGATTTCGATCCGAACCCGGGAGGCACGATCGGCAGCGCCTACGGCAGCACGGTCGCTGCGGTCGCCGCCACCACGGCGAAGGCCTGTGACGGATCCACGTACCAGCCTTTCGCGTGGCTCGCCGACGGGATCAATCACGGCGGCGTCGTCTGGTCGATGGCGGACAACCAGGGACAGGAGGTGGTAGCGGCGCCGTTCAGCCAGAACGCGGTGGCCGTCGGCGGAAGCACCCAGCAGTTCTCGGCGCTCGGCAACGTGGTCGCAGGCGACATCGTCTCTAGCGGCTCGACCGAGATCGGGATCGTGGGATCGGTCACCGATCAGGTCGTGACCACCGCGGCCGCGTTGTCGACCCCGGTCACGGTCGGCGACGTCGTTCTCGACACCTTCACCCGTCAGACCGCGACCGTCACCGCGGTCAACGGCACCGCCTACACGCTCGGGCCGGTAAGCCTCCCGTTCATCGCCGGCCATTTCCTCGTGGACACCGAGTCCGGTGCGCACGGCACCATCGCGTCGGTCGCGTCTCCCATCGTCACCTACGCGGGAAGCGGCGCGCTTTCCGCCCTCGGCGGCGGCAACGCGGTCAACATCTCGCAAGGATCGTCGGCGAGCTCGGCCGGCTCGACCTCGTCGACGAGCCTTGCCGTGGCCTCGACGGTGACGGCGACGGCCGGGAACGGGGTCTACGACGTGACCGCGGGCGGCACGGTCGGCTTCATCGCGAACGTCACCAGCGCCACCGGGCTGACGCTCGCCGCGAACGCGCGGATCGCGGTGGCCGCCGGCGACGTGCTCGCCTTCTTCCCGCCGACCAAGCTCGGCTGGATCGAGAACTTCTTCGCCGGCCAGGGCAGCGGGTTCGCCGCCCATGTCGCGAAATTCGAAGATCCGAACTACATGTCGTTCTATCCGGAGGTCGGCGATACCATTGCCGATGCCTCGAACGCGACACCGTGCCTGCCGGCGGGCGATACGATCGCGGCGATCGACACCAACCCGAACGATGCCGGATACGGGCAGATGACGCTCGCGACCGGCTCGACCTCATACTGCCCGGCCGGCACCACGTTCCGGATCGCGCTGCCCGACAGCGCGGTCGCCGGACTTGCGTCGGACTGGTTCGCTCTGGAGACCGCGCTCTATCTCGCCCAGCAGGCCTACGGCACGGGTTCGGAACGGGCCGTGAACCTGCCCGACACGACGCTCTATCCGACGCGGCCGGTCATCTACTACGCCAATCCGAACGGCTTCCGGTCGAACCTGACCATTCGCGGGACGGGATCGAGCATGCTCGATTTCTCGCACGACTTCTACCAGTACAAGTGCGCCCTCAGTCCCGAAAGCCTCAACAGCGGCAGTGTCGGGTCGTTGCTCCGCGGGTTCTATGTCCAGGGCCCGTCGCAGAACTCCGCGAGCACCGAGGGCGTGTCGCCGGCGCTCGCGAACGGCGTCTGCCTGACGGACGGCGAGATCGCCGACAACCTCCAGGTCCACGGGTTCCACAGCGGCGTCGGGATGCTGGACGACCACCAGCAGGTCCTCAACTCGACGCTCGGCAACAACCTGTTCGGCATCGAGTTCCTGCCGCTGTCGCAGACGCTCGGCAACCAGGTCTTCGAGAACGACAGGGTCATCGGCAACTACGAAGCCGGCCTGGCGATCGCCGCGTCGAACCAGTGGGACAGCGGGACCATGCTGGACACGCATTGCGGCTTCAGCGCGTTCTGCTGGTACAAGGAAGCGCCCTCGCCGGTCGATGTCGCCTCGTCCTACCAGTTCGTGACGGAGGACACGCTGATCGACAACTGGTTCGAGGGCACGGGCAACGGCGCCGTGGTCGATGCCTCGGGCTCGAACGGTGCCTGGGACAAGAACACGATCATCGAAGCCATGGGCGCGTTCGTGACCCCCTACAATCCCGGAGTGGCCGAATACTTTCCGGAGATCAGCGGCGGCGCCTACACGGATGCCCAGGCCGAAATCTACGTCTCGGGCTGGACGAACAACAAGGTGATCGGCGGCGATCTGTTCGACGATTACCTCGGCGTCATGCAGGCCGCGATCGTCTCCACGGGAACGTGCCAGAACGACAGCTTCGACAACGCGAACAACTTCCTCGCCGATGCGCAGTACATGATGACGCGGCCGCCGCTTCTCTGCGGCTCGGATGGTGGCGGCGTCACCTTCGGCGGGGGCGCCTGGACCGGCGTGTTCAAGATGGCATCGGCCGCCGTGTCCGCCGGCGGTGCGGTGGCGATGGTCGCCAACGACGAGGTCGCGCCGGTCAGCACGACGACGGGTCTCGGCGGCTGGATCGGCACCGCGCCGATCGGCTGCACCGCGGGCCGGATGTGCGAGGTGGTCGAGCATGGCACCGGCGTGCCGCTCCTCGCCGACGCGAACCAGGGTTCGCCGGCATCCGGCGCCGGCTACAATCCGGACACCAGCGGGGCCTACGCGCTTTCGGGCAACGCGCTCAGCGTCGCGGTCTCCGAGGGCCCGGTCACCGCGGGCCAGACGGGCAAGGCCGACATGCGGTGAGGAACGGCCCGGCCCGTCATGGGGGCCGGCGGGCGCGGCGCCCAGGCCCGCAATCGATATTGCTGGGGTCCAGGCGCCCAGCGCCTGGTGGGGTGCGGGGTGAAACCCCGCATCTGATCCATTGTGCCCGTTGCGCCTCGGGCATGCGGCGGTCGCGTCCGGCGTCGCGTGCGATCATCCGGTCGCCGCAAGTTCGCGGCGCAGGAAAACGGGCTCGAGCGCACGCCGGTGCGTATTGCGACGGCGCGCTTCGGCATGTCTCCGGCTCGGCCTCCTCGACCGGATCCGTCATCATGAACGACGTCGACGACGGTGCGTTGGCGACGCGCAGATCCCGGTTGGCTCGATGTCCCTTCCCATGCGCTTCGTTCGGTCTTCTCTCGTTCCCGCGACCGCCGCGAGCCTCACGTCGGTCGCAGCCCTGGCCATCGCGTCCCGGATCGAGCGGAAGGGCGCGTTCCAGCCACTGAATGCCACCAGCCATTGGCTGAACGGGGATCAGGCGGCCGCGGTCACGGACGTGGACGTCGCCCACACCGGCCTCGGCTTCGCGACCCACTGGGCCGCGACCCTGTTCTGGGCCATCCCGCTTGGCATCTGGAACGACCGCGCGCGCCGCACGGCATTCCTGCCGACGACCGGGCGCGCGTTCGCGATCTCGGCGATCGCCGTGTTCGTCGACTACCGGCTGACCCCGAAGCGGTTCACCCCGGGCTGGGAACTCGTCCTGACCAAGAGGTCGATCGCGGTCGCCTATGTCGCGATGGCCGTCGGCCTCGCTGCCGGATCGGCGGCGATTTGATCGGCAGGTCGCTGCCCGTCCCTTCCGACACCGGTCTTGGACGGCGCTTGCCATTTCGGCGCGACCGGGCATGTCGGACGCGATGTCCCGCGTCCTGATCACCGGCTCCACGGCCGGCCTCGGTCTGATGGCCGCGAAGCTGCTGGTCGAGCAGGGCCATGAGGTCGTCCTGCACGCACGCGACAAGCAGCGCGGCGAGCGGGCCCTCGTGGCCGCGCCGGGCGCCGCCGGTCTGCTCACCGGCGATCTCAGGTCCTTCCGGGAATACCGGGACCTCGCCGACCAGGCGAACGCGTCGGGTCGGTTCGATGCGATCATCCACAATGCGGCGATCGGCTTCCGCGAGAGACACCGCGTGCTGACCGAGGACGGGATCCCGGAGGTGCTCGCGGCCAACACCCTGGCGCCCTTCGTGCTCACCGCCCTGATCCAACGGCCGCGGCGGCTCGTCTTCGTCAGCTCCGAGCTGCACCGCCGCCGCGGCGACCCGGGGCTCGAAGACCTGCTCTGGGAGCGGCGACGCTGGAACGGAACGCAGGCCTACGCCGACACCAAGCTGCATCTCGTGCTGCTCGCCTTCTGTCTCGCCCGGCGCTGGCCCGGGGTGCTGTCGAACGCGATGGAGCCCGGCTGGGTGCCGACGAAGCTGGGTGGCCCGAACGCCACCGGCGACCTCGACCAGGCGCATCGCACCCAGGCGTGGCTCGCGCTCGGCGAGGATCCGGCCGCGACCGTCACGGGCGAATACTTCTTCCATCTCCGCCCTCGGGCGCCCCATCGCTCGACGCGGGATGCCGCATTCCAGGACCGGCTCGTCGCCTGGTGCGAGGCACGCACCGGCCTCCGCCTCGCCGACGCCTGACCGCGCGGTCGCGTTCGGATTGGTCTGATTGCGGGGTGCCGCCGCGGGGACCTGCCGCTCTTGCGGTCGCCGAGGCAAGTCGATACGAGACCGCGCAACCTCGGCCGTCCGGCGCTGCTGTAGCTCAGTGGTAGAGCACTCCCTTGGTAAGGGAGAGGTCCAGGGTTCGAGTCCCTGCAGCAGCACCACGGGGCTTCGATGCCGATGATCGATGACTGAACGGACACCGGGACCGACGCGCACGGAGACGGCCGAGCGCACGCGGCTCGAGCGCCTCGCCCGGGAAGCCGAGGCGCTTCGCAACAATCTTCGTCGCCGGAAGGCGCAACGCCATGCGCGCGCCGAGCGAGAGGCCGAACCGCAGTCAGAACCGCCGGCCGTGGAGACGGAATGACCCCGCCGCGATTTGCCGCCACCCGGGGTTCCCGCTAGGACGTCGCCTCCCCGAGCGAGCCGGAAGCGCCGATGCCCGTGATGTCCGACCAGTGGATCCGGCGCATGGCCATCGAGCACGGCATGATCGACCCGTTCACCGAGGCGCAGCGGCGCGACGGCGTCATCAGCTACGGGCTCTCCTCCTACGGCTACGACGCGCGGGTCGCCGAGGATTTCCGCGTCTTCACCAATGTCGACAGCGCGATCGTCGACCCGAAGCGCTTCTCGGAGGAGAGCTTCGTGACCAGGCAGGGGCCGGTCTGCACGATCCCGCCGAACTCCTTCGCGCTCGGCCACACGATCGAGCTGTTCCGCGTGCCGCGCGACGTGCTGGTCGTCTGCCTCGGAAAGTCGACCTACGCACGCTGCGGCATCATCGTGAACGTCACCCCACTCGAGCCCGAGTGGGAGGGTCAGGTCACGATCGAGATCAGCAACACGACGCCGCTGCCCGCCCGGATCTACGCCAACGAGGGCATCTGCCAGTTTCTCTTCCTGCACGGCGATGCGCCATGCGAGACCAGCTATGCCGATCGGCAAGGCAAGTACATGAACCAGCGCGGCGTCTCCCTCCCGCTACTATAGGACCGAGCGACAGATGGACCGTTTCCTCATCCGGGGGCAGCGCCCGCTGTCCGGCACCATCCCGATCGGGGGCGCCAAGAATGCCGCCCTCCCGCTTCTCGCGTGCGCCCTGCTCACCGACGAGCGGCTCACGCTCTCCTCGGTGCCCCGGATCGCCGACATCGCCACCATGCTGGCGCTGCTCCGCCAGCACGGGCTGGAGATCGCCGACCTCGATGGCGACGGGCGCAGGCTCTCGATCGGCGGCCGGATCACCAGCACCGAGGCGCCGTACGAGATCGTCCGCAAGATGCGCGCCTCCGTGCTCGTGCTCGGCCCGCTGCTCGCGCGGGCCGGCGAGGCGCGCGTCTCGCTCCCGGGCGGCTGCGCGATCGGCACGAGACCGGTCGATCTCCACCTCAAGGGCCTGGAGCAGCTCGGCGCCACGATCCGGATCGAGCGCGGCTACATCCACGCCACCGCGCCGAGCGGGCTCCAGGGGGCGCGGATCGTGTTTCCGCTCGCCTCGGTCGGCGCGACCGAGAACCTGCTGATGGCGGCCACCCTCGCCCGCGGCCGGACCGAACTCGTGAATGCCGCGCGCGAGCCCGAGATCGGTGATCTCGCCGCCTGCCTCGTCGCCATGGGTGCCAGGATCGAAGGCATCGGCACCGACACGCTGACCATCGACGGCGTCGACCGGCTCGGCGCGGCGGAGCATCCGATCCTTCCCGACCGGATCGAGACCGGGACGTACGCGTGCGCGGTCGCGGTTGCCGGCGGCGATGTCCGGCTCGCCGGCGGCCGGCTCGACCATCTCGGCGCGGTCTCGCGGGCCTTGGAGGAGTCGGGCGTCGACATCCTCGACGAGGAGGACGGGCTGCGTGTCCGCCGGTCCGGACGGCTGCGCGGCGTCGACGTGATGACCGAGCCCTATCCCGGCTTCCCGACCGACATGCAGGCCCAGTTCATGGCCGCGATGTCGGTCGCCGACGGTGCCTCGATGATGACCGAGACGATCTTCGAGAACCGCTTCATGCACGTGCCGGAACTCGTCCGGATGGGCGCCCGCATCAACGTGCACGGCTCGTCGGCGATCATCCGCGGTGTCGCGGCGCTCTCGGGAGCGCCCGTGATGGCGACCGACCTCCGCGCCTCGGTCTCGCTGATCCTCGCCGGTCTCGCGGCCTCGGGCGAGACGGTGCTGAGCCGGGTCTATCATCTCGATCGCGGCTACGAGGAGGTCGAGCGCAAGCTCGCCGCATGCGGCGCGCGGATCGAGCGCGTCTCGGACTGAAGGTGACCGCAGCCGTCCCGCCCGGCCGGCTCTCGTCGCGGGACGCGACCCAGGCCGCGCTTCCGATCATCATGGCGGTTCCAAGGGGGCGTATCCTCGACGAGGCCATTCCGCTGCTCCGGCGGGCCGGCATCGAGCCGGAGCCCGGCTTCGCCGACGAGGACGACCGGCGTCTCCGCTTCGCGACCGCCGATCCGTCGCTCGATCTCGTCCGGGTCCGCTCGTTCGACGTCGCGACCTTCGTCGCCTTCGGCGCGGCGCAGATCGGCATCTGCGGCGCCGACGTGCTCATGGAGTTCGACTACTCGGAGATCTACGCGCCGGTCGATCTCGGCATCGGCGCCTGCCGCGTTTCGGTCGCCGAACCACGTGACGCCGCCGGCACCGATGATCCCGCGTCCTGGAGCCAGGTCCGGGTCGCGACCAAGTACCCGTCCCTCACCCGCCGCCACTTCGCGGGCCGCGGTGTGCAGGCGGAAATCGTGCAGCTGAACGGCGCGATGGAGCTGGCGCCCGGGCTCGGGATTTCCCGGCTCATCGTCGATCTCGTGCAGACCGGCTCCACGCTCCGCGCCAACGGCCTGGTGGAGATCGAACGGATCGCCGACGTCACCTCGCGCCTCGTCGTCAACCGGACGGCGATGAAGACGGACGCCGAGCGCGTCATGTCGCTCGTCGCCCGGATCCGCGACGCGGTCGGCGGGCGGACGGGGTGAGACGCCTCCGGTCGACCGATCCGGATTTCGAGCGACGGTTCTCGGCCCTCGTCGCCGATCGCGCCGGACCCCCGCCGGACGTCGCGGCGGCGGTCACCGGGATCCTCGCCGACGTGCGGGCCTCGGGGGACGCGGCGATCGGACGCTGGACGGCGCGGTTCGACCGCCATTCGCGTCCGATCCGCGTCGGCCCGGATGAGATCGAAGCCGCCGCCGCCGCGGTCCCGTCGGCGCTCGCCGAGGCGCTCCGGCTCGCGGCCACCCGGATCGAGTTCTTCCACCGGGCGCAGAAGCCGGCCGACCTCGCGCTCACCGATCCGCTCGGCGTGCGGATGGGACTGCGCTGGACGCCGCTCGACGCCGTCGGGATCTACGTGCCCGGCGGCACGGCGGCCTATCCGTCCTCGGTGCTGATGAACGCCATCCCGGCCCAGGTCGCCGGCGTCGGCCGGATCGCGATGTGCGTGCCCGCGCCCGACGGCGCGATCGCGCCGCTCGTTCTCGCGGCGGCCCGGCTGGCCGGGGTCACCGAGATCCACCGCGTCGGAGGCGCCCAGGCGATCGCCGCTCTCGCCTACGGCACCGAGACGATCCGGCCCGTCGACCGGATCGTCGGCCCCGGGAACGCCTACGTGGCCGAGGCGAAGCGCCAGGTCTTCGGCACCGTCGGGATCGACGGGATCGCGGGCCCGTCGGAAGTGGTGATCGTCGCCGACGGCGTCACCGCCGAGCCGCGGGCGATCGCGCTCGACCTGCTCGCCCAGGCCGAGCACGACGAGGCCGCGCAATCGATCCTGCTCACCGACGACGAGGCCCTCGCCGAGGCGGTGGCGCGCGCGGTCGACGAGGAGATCCCGACCCTCGAGCGCGCCGCGATCGCGGGCCGCTCCTGGCGAGACCATGGGGCGATCATCCTGCTGCCGAGCCTCGACGACGCGCCCGCCCTGATCGACCGTCTCGCGCCCGAGCATCTCCAGATCGTGACGCACGATCCCGCATCCCTCCTCGCGCGCGTCCGGCATGCCGGTTCCGTGTTCCTCGGGCATGCGACCCCGGAAGCGATCGGCGACTACGTGGGCGGTCCCAACCATGTCCTGCCGACGGGACGCACGGCCCGCTACGCGTCCGGCCTCGCGGTCCATGATTTCATGAAGCGCACCACGTTCCTCGCCGCCGGAGCGGACGCGCTCGCCGTGATCGGCCCGGCCGCGGTGGCACTCGCCGAGGCCGAAGGGCTCGGCGCCCACGCGAGAAGCGTCGCGATCCGGCTCGGCCGCAACGGTTGAGAAGGACGCCCCTGCCCTCTCCGGCTTGACCCCGGGAAGGCCCGTGCTCATCTTCCGCCGCGAAAATCTGGAACGAGCGATCTTCGGGCGTCCGGGAAATCTCCTGGAGGCCGTCGTCGCGTTTGAAGGAAACCTATGTCCAAGGAAGACATGATCGAGTTCAGCGGGACGGTGCTGGAGCTCCTGCCGAATGCCATGTTCAAGGTGAAGCTCGACAACGAGCATACGATCCTCGCCCACACCAGCGGCAAGATGCGCAAGAACCGCATCCGCGTCCTCGCCGGCGACCGCGTCAACGTCGAGATGACGCCCTACGATCTGTCGAAGGGACGCATCACCTTTCGCTTCAAGTAGGGTCGCTTCAAGTAGGCCCGCTTCAAGCGACAGGAGGAACGCCGCTCCACCCGATGCTCGTTCTCGCCTCCCGCTCGCCGCGCCGTCTCGCCCTGCTGGCGCAGATCGGTGTCCGGCCGGATCTCGCGATTCCTGCGGACCTGGACGAGATGCCGAGGCGGGACGAGCGTCCACGCGCGCTCGCCGAACGGCTCGCTCGCGACAAGGCGGAACACGTCGCCCTTCTCCATCCCGACGCCCACGTCCTCGCGGCCGACACCGTGGTCGCCCTCGGCCGGCGCCCGATCGGCCAGCCCGCCGACGAGGCGGAGGCCAGACGCCTGCTCGGCATGCTGTCGGGCCGTCGACACACCGTCATCACCTCGGTCCTGCTCGCGTCCCCGCGAGGCGGACGCCGGTCGCGGCGCACGGTGGAGACCGCGGTCGCCTTCTCCCGGCTCACCGAGGACCAGATCGCGGATTTGGTCGCCGGCGGGGAATGGAAGGGCAAGGCGGGCGGCTACGCGATCCAGGGACGCGCCGCCTCCGTGGTGCGGTTCCTGTCCGGCTCGCACTCGGCGGTGGTCGGGTTGCCGCTCTTCGAGACGGCGCAGCTTCTGCGCGGACAGGGTCTTCTCCGCTGACGGTCGCAATCCGGCTCCGGCACCGGCCGGGCGAGATCGAGGCGGCGGTCATCCGCGATGGCGTGCTCGCCGATCATGCGCTCTGGCGACCAGGAGCGCCGGACGGGCTCGGCGATCTCCACCTCGGGCGGGCCGGCAAGCGTGACGGGGCGCTCGGCGGAACCTTCGTGACGCTCGCGGGCACGGGCGACCTCGCGAACGGGCTCCTGCCCGACCGGGAGACCGCTCCGGGCGGGCCGCCTTCCGAGGGCACCGCGGTCGCGGTCCGGATCGCGCGAGCCCCGCAGGGCGGCAAGGGCGTCCGCGTCTCGGCCAGGCTCGACGCCGCCGAGACCCTTGCGTTCGCCGGGCGGCTGGACGGCGCTCCGCGTCTCGTCCGACGCGGGCCCAACCCCCTCGACGAGCTCCTCGCGAGATGGCCCGCCACGCCTTGGGTGGTCCCCTCGCCTGCGCTTGCCGCCCGCTTGGCGCCGCGTACGGTCCGGATCGATCCGGTTCCGGACGAGGCGACGGAGACGGCGCTCGATGCGCTCCGAGCCAACATCGTCGCGGTTCCGGGCGGCGCGCGGGCGACGATCCATCCGACGCCGGCCCTGGTCGCCATCGATGTCGATACCGGCACCGGCCGGCAGACCTCCATGCTGGCCGCGAACCGCGCCCTGCTTCCGGTGCTGCTCCACCAGATCCGGCTGCGCAACCTGTCCGGTGCGATCGTCATCGACCTCGCCGGCCTCTCGGCACGCAAGCGCGCCCTGCTCGCCCCCGACATCGCCGCCGCCCTGGCGCCCGATCCGCTGCGCCCGCGCTTCCTGGGGTTCACGGCACTCGGCCTGGTGGAGATCGTCCGCGCGCGACGACGCCCGCCACTGCACGAACTGTTTTCCGGTCCGCATGCGGCCGCTCTCGACGCCGCCGCATCGCTGGCGGCGAGACAGGAAGGTGGACCCTCGCGAGCCTTCGGCCTGCGCGTCGGCCCGGTCCTCGGCCGCACGCTCGCCGAGGATGCGGCGATCATGTCGGATCTTGCTCTCGCGACCGGACGTTCCCTTGTTCTCCGCGTCGACCCCACGCTCGGCCCCGAGGCGTGGGAAGTGGAGGACGCGAAAGGACCGTCATGACCAGAGCCGCCGCGATCTGCCCGATATGCGGACGGCCCGCCGCGCCGCCCGCCCCCGCCGGCGGCCGATCGCCGGCCCCGTTCTGCTCGACCCGTTGCGCCGAGATCGATCTCGGCCGCTGGTTCACCGGCCAGTATCGCGTTCCCGTCCGGGCGGAGATGGAAGGCGAAGACGCGGGCGAGCGCGTCGAGGAGGAGGTTGATCGCTCCGGCATTCCGGGCTAACCCGCAGGCCGCGCAAGTCGCGGAGACGGCGCCCAGGTAGCTCAGTTGGTAGAGCATGCGACTGAAAATCGCAGTGTCGGTGGTTCGATTCCGCCCCTGGGCACCAT
>CAXUBX010000060.1:0-20126 GCA_964249405.1 uncultured Acetobacteraceae bacterium
CGAGGCCAGCCTGCTCGAACATCGACATCAGGCTGCCGAGCCCGCCGCCCATGCCGCCGGCACCACTGCCGGCCATGGCGCCCGGTTGACCGCTCATGCCGCCCTGCTGGCCGCCGCCCCCGAGCATGCTCGTCAGCACGCCGCCGATGGGAGAGGACGTGCCCGCACCACCCCCCGTGAGGTCGCCGATAACCGATTCCAGAAGTCCCATGGTCGTCGTTCCTTGCTTGATCGCTGCCGTTCGGCGGGCGCGTGCGGCTCGCAGCGCCGGATCCCTCAGCGATCGGCGATGCCGCCCTGTGTCGTCTGCGAATGCGCGAGCCGTTGCTGCTTGCGATACGAGTGACGCTTGTAGGCGCCGACCGCGCAGCCACCGGCGGCGCCAAGGACGCCGTGATGTGCGAGATGGCCGCCGACCGCGCCGACCGCGCCGTATTTCAGGCAGCCGCCGGGCTCCGCCAGGGCTGGGCCGATGCCGATCGAACCGGCCAGCAGGGTGATGGCCGCGATTGTCGCTCGAGTGCTCATGTGACGAAATCCTTCCAAAACGATATCCGAGGGAGGCGGCAACTTGCCCGACGCCGCCCCCCTTGATGTGATCAGGCGACCGCGCGCCGTGCGGCGAAGCGGCGCACGAGCCGGTGGCCGCAACCGTCCGGTTGGCTACGATCCGCCCCGCCTGGATGGTTGCTGCGGGTGGTCGACATGCGTGTTCTCCAACCCGCCTCGCCGGGACGCATCTCGACGTCCCGGTCGATGACGGGTTCGAACCCGCGGCTCGGCCGCGGCAGAAGTCAGAGCTTGCGGACTGGCGTGCCCGTCGTCTCGGTCGCGGACGTCTCGGCCGGCACCTGCACGACCTCGATCTCTTCCTTGCGCACGGTGTCGCGCACGGTTTCGGTGCGGTCGACGCCCTCCCTGTGCAGGCCGATCTCCTCGACGACGCGGGCCGTCTTGCCGACCACCGCCTGCTCGGCCATCTCGGTCATCTCGATGACCTTGTCGCCGCCGGTGAAGGCCGTGGCGTCGGCGGCGCGTCCGTCGGTCACCGGGCGGCGATCGACCGAGACCCGCTCGTCGTGCAGCGTCACCTGCTGCTCGACCGGCGTCTCGACCACATAGCGGCGGATCCGGGTGCCACCGCGGTTCACCATCCGCTTGCCGACCACCAGGCTTTCCTCGGACAGCTGCAGCGTCTCCTCGCCGGCCATCGACGCCGGGCGAGAAGCGGCGGGCATCGGCGTCGTCGCCGTGGTGCTGGCCGAGGCGGCGGCGCCGTCGTTGAACTCGATCGGATGATGCTGCTCGAGAATCGCTGCGACCGACTCGAAATCGGCGTCGGGGATGCCGTGCACCGTCACCACCGTGCCGCCCTTGGCGAGGCTGTCGTCGTAGGTCGCGGCGTCGGCATGCGTATCGGTTCCGAACAGGTTGCTCGCGAAGCCGCCCGGCTTCTTCGCGGGTGCGCTGGCCGCGTCGCCGGCGTACGTCCCTTCCTGGGTGTGCCGTTCGATGGCGGAACTCGGTACCTTCGCCGCCAGCAGGTCCTGCATCGCGAGCTCGGCATGAGCCGCGGTGTCGTAGACGGCGACGATGGTCTGATCTGTCGTGTGCATCTGGGCTGACATCGTGTGTTCCTTGCGTTGGTTGAGAGAGTTCGTTCGGCCGCTCAAGTCGGAGCCGAGCGGGTCACTTCGGCGGTCTGCTCGCGGAGCGACACCACCTCCCGATGCGTCTCCGCGACCTGGATGCGGCGCAGCCGGATCTCCTCCTTGAGGACGAGGCGACGTTCGACCACCACGACCTCCTCGACGACGGAGAGGACGGTCACCTCCCCCTCCTGGCGGATCGGCGGAACCGCCTCGACGACGCGGCCGACCGCGACGCGCTCGACCTCGACCCGCTCGTGAACCAGCGTCTCTTCGACCACCTGCTCGCGCAGCCTGGTCACCGTCCCGACCCGGACGGTTTCGCCGTTCACCCGGCGCCGGTCGACGACCACCTGCTCGGCGTGCAGCGCGAGCACGCGCTCAGGCACGGTTGCCGGCAACGGATGCGCGTCGCGGGGCGGAACCAAGCTCATGCCGATCCGGGCGTCGCGAGCGTGATGTCGAGTTGCACCGGTGCGTGCAGCGTGTTGGCGACCGGTGACCAGAGCACCGCGTGCGACAGGAGATCGCGCATCGCCGCCGCGGAGCTCGGCGTGTCCAGATGGACCTTGATCTCGATGTGCTCGAACCCCGCCGGCTCGGGCCCGTGCGAGCCGCCACCCCAGGCCGGGCTCACCGCCAGCCGTGCGACCACTTCCAGCACCAGCTTGTGCACGAGGATGTTGCTGGTCAGCGCGTGCGCCTGGATGCGCCCGGTGAGGCACCGACCGAGCAGCGCCAGCAGGAGCTCCGACGGTGTCGCCGCCACCTGCGGAGCGAGGCCGAACTCGTCGTCGACGACGAAGGCCGGCAGGTCGCGAACCTGTGTCGAGGGACGCGCGATGCCCTCGGCGATGGTCCGACACCGGATCATCCGATCGGGCTGCGAGGCGGCGGGAGCAGAGCTCATGGTGTACCTTGTTCGACGAGACGGTCGCGAGACGTGGAATCTCGTCGCGCCCATGACACTCGTCGCTGATCCGAAGGTGCGCCGTTCGGGAACCAGGGCGTTACAACCGACTTTGCGCAGCACCTATGCGTTCGTGCACGGCAACTTCATGCTCGATTGGGATGATCTCCGCTTCTTCCTTTCCGTCGCCCGCCGACGCAGCCTGTCGGCGGCGGCAAAGGACCTGCACGTCACGCAATCGACCGTCGGTCGTCGTCTCGCCTCGATGCAGGACAGCCTGGGTGTCCAGCTGCTGCGCCGCACCGATGACGGCTACGCCCTGACGTTGGCCGGCGAGGCGATCCTCGACCGGGTGGAACGCGTCGAGAAGGAAGCGCTCTCGGTGGAGCGGGTCGTGTCCGGCTATGACGACCGGATCGGCGGGGTCGTCCGCGTCACCAGCTCGCAGCTGATCGCGACCCACCTGCTGGCCCCGGCGCTCGCCGACCTGCATGCCAAGACCCCGACGATCCTGGTCGAGGCGCTGCCGCTGCTCTCGGGCGACGCGGTGGCGCGACTGGAAGCCGAGATCGGCGTGCAACTACGCCGGTTCGAGAGCCCGGACGTGTTCATGCGGAGCATCGGCATCATCGCGTTCGGCGTCTACGTCGGTCTGCCGTATGTCGAGCGGCGCGGCCTCCCGGAGCCCGGGGACGGCTACGCGGGGCATCAGCTCCTCACGCTGCTCGACGACCGGGACGTCTCGGCCCAGGCGGGCTGGCTGGCGCAGCATTCGCGACGCGCCGACGTCGTGCTCCGGGCGAACAGCTACGAGACCTTGCATGCGGCGACGGTCTATGGCGGCGGTTTCGCCGTGTTGCCCCGGTTCCGTGCCGATGCCGAGCCGGCGCTCCGTCCCGTCGCGACCGACACGCCGGTTCCCAATGCCGACGTCTGGCTCGGCGTGCATCGGGAGAATCGCGACGTCGCCCGGATCCGGATGGTCATGGACCATCTGGCCGGCGCCGTCCGGCGTCGTTCGGCCGCGCTATGCCCGAACGACGTCGCGGCCGAAGCGTGAGGCGGCCTCGACCCGGAACCGGCTCGTTCCGAGCGGCTGGGTGGCGTAAGCGGACGCCCGGTGCTGACTGCGGATGACCCGTTTCGAGCTTTCGGCGGACTGTCCTGTGTCGCGCGGGCAGGTGGCGAGGGCATACGAAGGCCGACCCTCGCTGCTATCTGCGGGCCTGGCCGCCGTCCAGTTGAGTTCGGAGGCGCCGATACCTCGCCTCATCGTACATCTGGAACCGGGAGCTTGGCCTGGATGAAGCGAGCGATCATGTCATGCATCGTGTGCCGTACGTCATCCTGCAGGTAGGGCTCATGACCGGTCGGGAAGAGGGCGACGCTGATGTTCCCCCGCAGTGCCGTCGGAATCGGCAAGTGTCTCAGATCCTCGATGGCTCCGAGATAGGTCGTGCTCAAATCGTAATAGCCGCCCATCATGAGGAACCGCGTGCCGGGCTGCCCGATCAGGACGGCCGCCAGATCGGGAATGACGTTGTAGAAGCTGTCCCACGGCTTGCCGTCCGTTGAGTGGTAGCCGTTCCATTTGAGGTCGGGCACGTCAGCATCCGGCGAGAAGGCAGCGTCACGCCCGCCTCCAAGCACGTCGCGCTCGTAGGTCGCACCCGCCGCCGCCAGCGTCGGGCCTGTCGCGCTGCCGAACGGGTCGGTGTCGGGGATCGACGCCGATGGGTCGGTGACCGGGCCCGTGTAGCGTGTGTCGAGGCGCCCAACCGTCTGGCCCGGGTCGCCGAGGAGCAGGCGCTGGAAGTGCGGACCGTCGATCCTCAGGTCGGCGGCGATCCAGGTGGCGGCCGGAATGGACGTGATGCGTTCGAGGGTTGCCGCGATCGCACGCTCGCGCGCGATCGGAAGGGTCGAGCCGGCAAGCAGCGCACTCGCGTAGTCACCGAGCGCGAACCCTTCGACCTGGTCGAGGAACGGTCGAAGGGAAGGGGACGGGTTCAGCAGACGATGATGATACCAGGCCGTCGCCGCGTAGCTGGGCAGCGCGTCGATATAGGCGTTGTCCGTTCCCGGGTGCGCGGTCGCCGCGGAGACATTGTCATCGTTGTTCAGCCATTGGCTCACCGAGACGATCCCACGCGGCGCGACATCATCCTCGTCGAGCTCGTGTGCGACCACCGACGCGCGCATCGTTCCGTAGCTGTGACCGAACAGGAACAGCGGCGATGCCTCGCGGCCATGGGCGGTCAGGAAGCGTTCGATGAAATGGGTGAAGGCCGCGGCGTCGCCGTCGATGCCGTAGAAGGCGGCCGGGGCACCCCGTCCCTCGATCCGGCCGAAGCCGGTGCCGGGCGCGTCGATGAAGACGAGGTCTGCGACGTCGAGCAGGGAATCCGGATTGTTCAAGGCCGCGGGCGACGGTCCCGGCAAGGCCTGTCGGGGGCCGGGGATTTCGGCGCGAACCGGTCCAAAACTATCGACGACAAGCCCGCGGCTAGAGGCGCCCGGTCCGCCATCCCAGAGGAACAGGACCGGCCGCTTCGATCGATCGGCCGTGTCGCCGAAATACGCGACGTAAGACATGAGCGCGATCGGCAAGCCGCTGTTAGCGTCGAACAGTCCCCCGATCGGAGCGTTGCCCGAATCCTCGCCTCGCACCGGGATCATCCCGGTTTCAGCGGTAAAGCCGAGAACCTTCCCACCGCTCAGCGTGACGGAGCCGACCTTCGTGCTGATCACCCCGGGCCGATGCGCCGCGTCTGCTGACGGCGCAAGAAACGCCGCCATTCCAAGGGCAAGGGACAGTCCAAATAGGATCATACAACGCAACGGGAACTGCACGTCTGTGGTCTCCACCGGTTCGCCAGACTTCTTGACGAGGTTGATTTCCCCCGACGGGAGAGCAACCGTCGTACCAACACGGACGAAGCGGCCAATCCGTTGTTTCCAATGGGAATACGAGGGGGCGGCTCCTGAAGCCGGCAGACCGGCTACGAAATCTCACGAAGAAACGGCAGTTTTCACCACCGTTCATATTTTCGAGCCACTCGTGGCCGGACCCCAGACGTCGCTGCTCGACGACCGGGACGTCTCGGCCCAGGCGGGCTGGCTGGCGCAGCATTCGCGACGCGCCGACGTCGTGCTCCGGGCGAACAGCTACGAGACCTTGCATGCGGCGACGGTCTATGGAGGCGGTCTCGCCGTGCCTGCTTGAAGCCGCCGATCCGTAACAGATACGGAAAGAAGGTGCTGACGATCACGCCGAGGGAAAGCGGGACGACCATGGATCCGCCCAACACGCGCGTGATCGCCTTGTAGATTCGCATAGACGACCTTCCCACTGTCAGGATCATTTTGTTCGACAAAACCACGCTGTGCTGTGGTCGGACCACGCCAGTTCCTGACGCGCCGACGCTGCGCCCATGACAGCCGAACCTGCACGGGATGCTTCGCCGACGGCGTTCGGCGAAGGCGAGGCACGAAGGGCGCGTTTCTCGTCGATCGCGACGCCGCCTGATCGCGACGTTCGGAAAACCTTGTGCGATGCACAACAACGACGCCCTCCACGAATCATCGCCGCCGCGTTCGAAGTTGATTGACAGTCATCATCGACGCGCGCAGCCTCGGACACGAAAAGGAACCCGAGTTCCACCTAATGAACGACATCGGCGACGCCGAAAGTTTGAAGGTTCCCGCTCTCGGCAGGGGCGTCGCGCTTCTGGAAGCGATCGCGCGCGAACCCGGTATCGGGTTCACCGGTCTCCAGGAACGGCTGGGTATGCCGAAGAGCTCGACCCATCACCTGATCTCTACGATGTGCGAGCTTCGACTGATCAAGCGGCGACCATCCGGCGGCTACGGGCTCGGTTTGCGGTTGCTGGAGCTCGCCGGCCTCGCGAACGAGAATAACGACTTGCAGCGCGACGCGATGCCGCTGCTTCGCGATCTGGCGCAGCAGGTCCAGCTCACCTGCCATCTCGGCGTTCTCGAGCAGGGCGAGGCGGTGTACCTCGCGCGGATCGAGGGTGCGCGGGACATCGTCGTCAAGTCGCACGCCGGTCAGCGCTTCCCGGTCAATTGCAGTGCGCTCGGCAAGAGTCTGATCGCTTGGCAGCCGTCCCACGCGCTCGACCTGACTCTCGCCGGGCTCGCGTTCGAGAAGCGGATGCCGAAGACCGTGACAGACGCGGAGGAGTTCCGGTTCCGGCTTGCCGAGGTCAGGCGTCGGGGCTGGGCGCTCGACGACGAGGAACAGGCGCCGAACTGCCGCTGCGTCGCGGCGCCGGTTCGCGATCGAGGCGGCGTGGTGGTCGCCGCCATCAGTGCGGTCGGCACGTTGGAGCAAGTAGCCGACAGGCGGCTCGAAGCGCTCGCGGTCCAGGTGATCACGGCAGCCAACGCCATCTCGGAGTCGGTCTTCGGCACCGCCGCGCAGGCAGCGCCGGCGCCCCGGGTGCCGACCGAAGGCAGGAGGAAGAAGCGGTGAACATCGGTTTCGTCGGCCTCGGCGTCATGGGACGCCCGATGGCCGAACATCTTATCAGGGCCGGTCATTACGTGCGCCTCGCCAGCCGCTCGGGCGTCCCGTCAGGCATGACGGGGGGCAACGTCGTGCATTGCGGGAACGCGGCCGAGGCGGCCCGTGACGTCGATCTCATCATCACCATGGTGCCCGACACGCCCGACGTGGAGGCCGTGCTGTTCGGCCCGGCGGGCGTCGTTGAAACGGCGAAGGCCGGCTCGGTCGTGGTCGACATGAGCTCGATCTCTCCGCTGGCCAGCAAGGAGTTCGCGACGCGGCTCGGCGAGCGCGGCATCGGGTGTCTTGATGCGCCGGTGTCGGGTGGGGAGGTCGGTGCCAAGGCCGGGACGCTCACGATCATGGTGGGCGGCCCGGCCGACCTTTTCGAGCGGGTCAGGCCGGTCTTCGAGCTCGTGGGACGGAATATCAACCGGGTCGGCGATCACGGCGCCGGCCAGACCACGAAGGTGGCAAATCAGATCATCGTCGCACTCACGATCGAGGCCGTGTCCGAGGCGCTGGTGTTCGCGTCGCGAGCCGGCGCGGACCCGGCGCGCGTGCGCGAGGCGCTGCTCGGCGGCTTCGCCAGTTCCCGCGTGCTTGAAGTTCATGGCGAGCGGATGATCAAGCGTAACTTCACGCCTGGTTTCCGCGTCGAGCTACACCAGAAGGATCTCAATCTCGCGCTCGAGAACGCCCGATCGCTCGGCGTGTCGCTTCCGGCGACGGCGCTCGCGCGGTCGCTGTTCAGCGCCTACGAGGCGCACGGCGGCGGTCGTGACGATCATTCTGCGATGGTCCGCGCGCTCGAACTGCTCGCGCATCATACGGTCGGGCAATTGACCGAGCCGGGAGCGAGCGCATGACGGATCTGGGCCATCTCACGCATGACGGCGGCCATGGCCCGGCCCGGGGTCGATGCGATCCGACGGGCAAGACCCGTCCGGAACGGCCGGTCACGAACGCGCCCGCCAGGCTTCGTCGGCGACGCGGTCGCGACCGCGACGATCGGACGCGCGCGTGATGTCGGATGCAGCGTCCGGAGAGTTCGATCTCGCCGGTACGCACCGCTCCTTCGCCGAACCTATGCTGACGGAGTCACCCGGCGGCGCCGCGACCCCTGGCGCGCGTGTCGGTGCGGTCGGCGCCAGCGGCATCGCCCCTGCCGAGGACCAGCGGATCGCTGACGCAGCCGCTTCCGCCCACACGTCGAGGCTCGATCGATGAGACAGAAGATCTACGTCACCCGGGCGATCCCTCAGAAGACGATTGAGGCGCTCGCGGCGGAGCACGACGTCATCGTAAACCCGGACGACCGGGCCCTGTCGCCCGAGGAGTTGCGCCGCAACGTCGCTGGCTGCGCTGCCATCGTGTCGCTACTGACCGACCGGATCGACGGAGATCTGCTCGACGCGGCGGGACCGGAGTGCCGGATCGTTGCGAACTATGCGGTCGGCACCAACAATTTCGACGTGCCGAGCGCGACAGCCCGCGGCGTGGCGCTGACCAACACGCCCGGCGTTCTCGACGACGCGACCGCAACGCACACCATCGCGCTTATGCTGGCCATGGCGCGCCGCATCCCGGAGGCCGAGCAGTTCCTTCGCCAAGGACGCTGGGACGGCTGGAAGCCGATGTTCTTCATCGGCGCCGACGTCGACCGCAAGGTCCTCGGCATCGCGGGGGCGGGTCGGATCGGGCGCAACGTCGCGCGCAAGGCGCGCGCGTTCGACATGGAGATCCTGTACACCGACGTGGCGCCGAACCGCACTGTCGAGGACGAGACGGGGGCGCGCTTCGTCGGCAAGGACGAGCTCCTGGCACGCTCGGACTTCCTGACGCTGCACATGCCCTTGCTGCCGGAAACGCGTCACTACATCGGCGCCGCGGAGCTCGGCGCGATGAAGCCGACCGCCGTCCTGATCAATGCGAGCCGCGGACCGGTCGTGGACGAGAAGGCCCTCGTGGAGGCCTTGCGCGAGCGTCGTATCTGGGGCGCGGCGCTCGACGTCTTCGAGGATGAACCGGTGCTCGCTCCCGGGCTGGTCGACCTGCCGAACGTCGTCCTGGTGCCACACATCGCGTCCGCGACCGAGGACACCAGGCTGCAGATGGGCGAGATCGTGTCGCGCAACGTGTTGGCCGTGCTGTCGGGCAGGCCGCCCGACTGCTGCATCAATGCAGAAGCCCTCGCTCGTTCCGGCGCACCGCGCGGCGCGTCGTGACCGCCCGCGGGAAACTGACGGGCCTGGTCGCGCCCGTCGATCGCGAAGTGTCCTTGGGAAGGCGGGGCTAGCGGTGCCGTACTGCGCGAGCGAGATCACGAAGAACTTCTCCGGCGTCTGCGTGGTCGACAAGGTCGACATCACGGTGTCGGAAGGGAAGATCCATGGCCTGATCGGCGAGAACGGCGCCGGCAAGTCGACGCTGCTCAAGGTCATGGCGGGTGTGCATCGGCCGGACGGCGGCCAACTCCTCATGGATGGCGAGCAGATCCATCTCGGGTCGATCCACGACGCAATCTCGCGGGGCGTCTACTTGGTGCCTCAGGAACCGTCGCTGCTCCCCGAGCTGTCGGTCGCCGAGAACATCAGCCTGGGAAACCTGTCTCTCGCCCGTCACCGGTCCCGCCGGATCGACTGGAAGGCTGTGGAGCGTCGTGCTCGGGACAGCCTCGAGCGGCTCGGTTTCACGGTCGACGTTCGGCTCCCCGCCGGGGTCCTGTCGATCGCGTCGCAGCAGCTCGTCGAATGCGCGCGCGCTCTCGCGTTCGGCTGCCGCTACATCTTCTTCGACGAACCGACCTCGCCGCTGAGCACGACCGAAGTCGACATCCTCGCCGATCGTCTGCGCGAGCTTCGCGACGACGGGCACGGCATCGTGCTCATCTCGCACCGCTTGTCCGAGCTGACTACGCTGAGCGACTCGATCACGGTGCTTCGCGACGCCAGACGGGTCGGGAACGATGCCGAACGCCCGTATTCGGCCAGGACATTAGTCAAGGACATGATCGGCCGGGAGCTGGAGCACAGGCCGACAGTGTCGCCCGGCGCACGTGTCACCGGCGCGGCGGCGATCCTCGAGGTTCGAGGCCTGGCATCCCCGCCGGACGTCCGGAACGTCGATCTTGAGGTCAGGCCCGGCGAGGTCGTGGGGCTCGCGGGCCTGGTGGGCAGCGGGCGCACGGAAGCCGCCGAATGCATCGTCGGCCTGCGCGAGCGGCGTGCTGGTCAGGTCCTATTTCAGGGTCGTTCGCTGTCGAGATCGACCGCGAGCGTCTATCGGGACGGCATCGTCTACGTGTCGGAAGACCGTGCCAAGAGCGGCTCGTTCCTCAAGCTGTCGATCGCGTCAAACATCACCGCCGGGATCGTCGATCGGCTGGGCTGGCGCGGCCGGAACGGCATCATCTCGCCGAAGCGCGAGCAGCGGGTCGTGCGCGGAGCGGTGAAGGACATGGACGTCCGGCTGGCGTCGACGTCGGCGCTGCTCGGATCGCTGTCGGGTGGCAACCAGCAGAAATGTCTGATCGCGCGTGCGCTGCTCATCGAGCCCAAGGTGTTGCTGCTGGACGAACCGACCCGCGGCGTCGACGTCGGCGCCAAGCAGGCCATCCAGGAGATCGTCCGGGAGCTTGCCGCGCGGGGATTGGCCGTCGTCGTCATCTCCTCGGAGCTCGAGGAAGTCACCCGCCTGTCCGACCGCATCGTCGTGTTCTACGAGGGATGCTCTGTCGCATCCATCGCCAGGAACGAAGACGGCTCCTGGGACAACGGCGAGCTCGGCCGCGCCATCCTCGGCCAGCT
This sequence comes from uncultured Acetobacteraceae bacterium, assembly GCA_964249405.1. Taxonomy (GTDB): domain Bacteria; phylum Pseudomonadota; class Alphaproteobacteria; order Acetobacterales; family Acetobacteraceae; genus CAXTPV01. The sequence continues at coordinate 10,900 of CAXUBX010000060.1, forward strand.
GACGGCGACGTCGTGACCGACCGTTCCTACGACTTGCCCAGCCGGTCGAGAGCCTCGTGCAGTCAGGAGAGGTCATGATCGCCCGTTTGATCCAGACCCGGGAAAGCTACCTGATCATCGCGATCGTGGTGATCGGCGCGATCACGGCGTCGACCCACCAAAACTTCCTCGCGACATCGACGATGCACTCGATCACGGCCTCGGGGGCGATCCTGGGGGTGCTGGCGCTCGGCGAGACGATGGTGATCGTGGGCGGCGGCATCGACCTCTCGGTCGCACCGATCCTCGGACTTTCCGCTCTGGTCGTCGGCATGCTCGCGAACAACGACGGCTTGCCGATGTCGCTCGGCATCCTCGTCGCGCTGCTCATCGGCGTCGTCTGCGGCGCCATCAACGGGTTGCTCGTCGTGGTGGCTAGCGCACCGGCCATCGTGGCGACGCTCGCGACCCTCAGCATCTACGGCTCGCTTGAGTTCGTCTACACCGATGGGCTGCAAGTCAACGGGCTGCCGGACAGCTACCTGACGTTCGGGAACGCGGTCGTTCTCGGGGTTCCGGCGCTGGTCTGGGTGTTCGGCCTGATCTTGGTCCTGGTCTGGTACGTCGCCGAACACACCGCGCTCGGACGCGACATCTACGCGGCGGGCGGAAACCGCAACGCCGCCGCCCTGCGCGGGGTCAACACCGGCAGGGCGATCTTCTCGTCCTACGTGCTGTCCGGCGTTCTCGCCGCGATCTCGGGCTTCCTTTACATCGCGTATTTCACCACGGCGACCGCGACGACGGGACCCGGTACCAATCTGGAGCTCCAGGCGATCACGATCGCACTGATCGGCGGCGCGCTGCTCGGCGGCGGACGTGCGAGCTTCGTCGGTGTCGCGATCGGGAGCATGTTTTTGTCGATGACGATCACCGTCGCCGTGTTCTTCGGTGTTCCTGGCATCTGGGACGAGGCCGCTGAAGGCGTCCTGGTCCTGGCCGTGGTCCTCGGCGACGCGACGCTCCGTCGCCGAACCTCGTCGCATGCGACCGGCGGACTGAAGAGGATCATCAGGGGTCCTGCCGGTGATCGCGCCGATCACGGCGTCGCCAGTCACGATCCTCGAAAGGAAGGCGGACCGACCATCACGCTGCCTGCCCGGATGACGGCGGAGGGCGGGCACAATGGCTGACGATGCGGGTCGGATCGGCGCCGACCGCCACACGGCTCCGGGCGCCGGCAACCTCTCCGCCCGGGCCGGACGCTCGATCACCGCCTTCGGCGTCTGGGAAAGCGTGCTGCTCGGCCTCGTCGTCGTCGAACTCATCGGCTTCTCGATGGGATCGCACGGGTTCTTCGACGGCGGGGAAGGCGCGTTGAAGGAGCTGCAGCAATTTCCGGGCGTCGCGATCGCGTCGGTCGGCCTCGGGCTGGTCATCATCACCGGCGGCATCGACCTGTCGATCGGGAGCGTCGCCAGTCTGAGCGGCGTCCTCATGGCGGAGCTATGGTCGGCCGCCGGAATGCCGATCTTCGTCGCGGCGCTGATCAGCCTCGCCGTCGCGACCCTGATCGGGGTCGTCAACGGCGTGATCATCACCTATGGGCGGGTGCACTCGCTCATCGTCACGCTGGCGACGATGTTCGTCGTCGCGAGCGTCGCCCAAGTGGTCGTCGGCACACCGAAGCCGTACGTGTTCCCGAAGTCGTTCCTGGCCGTCGGGAACGGGAGCCTCGTCGGCATCCCGATCTCGGACCTGATCTTCCTGGCGGTCGCGTCCGTCGCGGGGTTCGTCGCCGGGTTCACCCCGTTCGGCCGGAAGTTGATCATGATCGGGAGCAACGAGGCGGCCGCCCTGTACGCCGGCGTCCGCATCCGGCGCGTGCTGATCGTCAACTACGCGCTCTGCAGTTTCCTGGCGGGGCTCGCCGGCCTGACCATGAGCTCGCTCTACGTCGCGGCGCGAGCGGACCTCGCCGAACTCCTGCTGCTTCCTGCGCTGACCGCCGCCGTCATGGGCGGGCTCGACATCTTCGGCGGCAGCGGTACCGTGCGCGGCATCGTTCTCGGGGTGCTCGTCGTCGGATACCTGCAGCAGGGGCTGCTGCTGTACGGCGTCAACTCGGTGGAAGTCCAGCTCCTCACGGGCGTGTTGCTGGCCGGGTCGGTGACGGTGAGGAACAACGTCAAAGGGCGGCGCCTTCGAGGCTGGTTCGGCAAGGAACGCGGCGCTCGGGCGTTGCCTTGAACCCGAAAGAAACGTCAAGACCAAGGCGGAACGATACTACGTCCCAAGGGAGGAAGTCATGTTGCTCAGCCAGTACTGCGGCCGGCGTGTCACGGCCGCGCTCCGCGCCACGACGTGCAGCGCCGTCATGCTCGCGGTGTGCGGCTTGTCGACGGCGGATGCCGCGTCCGCGTCGACCGGCGACACCGCATCGCCCCTCAAGGTGCTGATGAACGTCAAAATCACCGGGCACACCTTCTTCACGGAAATCGCCGACGGCGCCAAGTCCGTCGCGAAGAAGGAGAACATGAGACTGAACTACACCGGTCCGACGTTCTCCAACGGCCAGCAGCAGGCGACGCAACTCAGAAGCATCCTGAAGCAGGGATACAAGGTGTTGCTGTTGTCGGCCAACAGCCCCACGGTCCTGGCGCCGCCGGCCCAGGAAGCGATGTCGATGGGCATGCCGGTCATCACGTTCGACGCGGATGTCATACCGTCGGCGCGCGACTTGTTCGTGGCCGACATCGATCCCGCCGCGTTCGGCCAATGCCTGATCGACCAGGCCGCCAAGTTCGCCGGGCCGAACGCCGACGTTGCCTACGTGTCCTCGAACCCCGATTCGCCGAACCAGATCGCCTGGATCCAGGCGAGCGAGGCCTACCGCAAGGCGCACTACCCGAACATGAAGGTCGTCACCACGGTGTATGGTCACGGCGACGAGGGCGAGTCGCTCCAGGTGTCGCAAAGCGTCATGGAAGCGCATCCCGACGTCAAAGTGCTGCTGACGCCTGACTCGGGTGCGGCGCCGGGCGCGGCGGAAGCCATCACGAAGGCCGGCCTGATCGGAAAGGTGGTGTCGATCGGTCAAGGCGATCTCGCGTCAAGCCGCTACTACATCGAGAACGGCAGCGAGATCTCGTGCATGTGGAACAATTTCGGCCTAGGTCGCCTGCTGATGTACCTGGCCAAGTACTCCGCGACCCACAAGCTTCCGCAGAACGGGACGTTCAACGGTGATCCGGACGGCACCTGGCAGATCAACGACTCGGTGATCAACTACGCGACCCAGGCGACCGTGTACACCAAGAGCAATGTCGGACAGTACACGAACGCCGGTGCGAAGAAGGGATAGACCGTCGACCAGGACGGTACGGCCGGGGAGCGCGGCGCGTTCAAATGGATCGGCGACGGCGACCCGCCCAGCGCTTTCCGGCGACACCGACCGAGTCCCGGCCGCCGCGGCGATCTGGCTCCACGATCGTGGGCAAGATTGACGTTCCTCCGGGATCGTCGGGCTTCTCCTTGATAGCCCCCTCCCTCGCCGTCATCTCGCGCGGGACATCCGGTGGTGACGTGGCGACGGTCGGCGCGGCCGAGATGTTCCCAGCAACGACGAAAGGCTTTTCCGATGGAATACCGTCTCCTCGGCCGCTCCGGTCTCAAGGTTTCCGTTGTCACCCTCGGCACCATGACGTTCGGCGGGAAAGGGCGATTTTCCTTCGTCGGCAACACCGACCAGGCCGGCGCGACGCGCATGGTCGACCTCGCGCTCGATGAGGGCGTGAACCTCCTCGACACCTCGGACCAGTATTCGACCGGGACCTGCGAGGAGATGGTCGGCGAGGCGATCAGGGGCAAGCGAGACCGCGTGCTGGTGGCGACCAAGGCCCGGTTCCCGATGGGGCCGGGACCAAACGATGTCGGCCTGTCGCGTCACCACATCATGCGGGCCTGCGAAGGGAGCCTGAAGCGGCTCGGGGTCGACCACATCGACCTTTACCAGACCCACGAATGGGACGGTCTCACGCCCGTCGAGGAGACCATGGCGGCGCTCGATTCGCTCGTGCGCGCGGGCAAGGTCCGCTACGTCGGCGCGTCGAACTACACGGGCTGGCAGCTGATGAAGTCGCTGGGCGCCGCCGACAGGGCCGGGGGCGCCCGCTTCGTCAGCCAGCAGATCCATTACACGCTCGAAGCGCGCGAGGCCGAGTACGAGTTGGTTCCGGTGTCACTGGACCAGGGCCTCGGCATCCTGGTCTGGAGCCCGCTCGCCGGGGGCCTCCTGACGGGCAGCTACCGGCGCGGTCAGGCCGGGCCGGCCGACGGACGCGACTTCGCCGGCTGGAAGGAACCGCCGGTGCACGACGAAGGCCGGCTATACGACGTCATCGACGTTCTGGTGGCGATCGGGGAGGCGCGGGGCGTTTCGGCGGCCGCGATCGCGCTGGCGTGGCTGCTGCAGCGGCCCGCGGTCACGTCGGTGATCGTGGGAGCGAACACGGAAGATCAGCTCCGCGCCAACCTGAAGGCGCTCGAGACCCGCCTGAGCGACGGCGAGATGGAGCAGCTCCACGCCGTCAGCAAGCTCCCGCTGCGATACCCGCACTGGCACCAGGCGGCGACCGCGAGCGATCGACTAGGGGCGGTGGATCTCGCGATGCTTCAGCCGTTCGTGCCGTCAGACAAGACGTCCTGACGCGATGGCCGAAACATCTCTAGACTGACGCCCGTGTCGGACTCCTTGCGTGCGGCACTCGGCACCGATCGACGGCACTCCGGCGGCTCGGCCGGAGCCCGTACAGTCGCGAAGGACGACCGTCGTTGACCGTCGATGATCCCCGCGCGTTGCTCCGGGCCGCCTTCGCGGCCGCGGTGGCGGCGGCCGATCCGGAACTGATCGTGCCGCGCCACCTGCCGCCGCGACCGCCGCCGGGCGGCCGCACGGTGGTGATCGGCGCGGGCAAGGCTAGTGCGGCGATGGCGCGCGCGTTCGACGCGGCCTGGGACGGCCCGCTCGACGGGGTGGTTGTGACCCGGACCGGGCACGCGGTTCCGTGCGGGCGCATCCGCGTGATGGAAGCGGCGCACCCGATGCCCGACGCGGCCGGGCTCGCGGCGACCGCGGCGCTCCGCGCGGCGGTGCGCGGTCTCGAACCGGACGACCTCGTGGTGGCGCTGGTCTCGGGAGGCGGCTCGGCGCTGCTGCCGGCGCCGCCGCCCTGCCTCACGCTCGCCGACAAACAGGAGTTCACCGCCGCGCTGCTCGGTAGCGGCCTCGGCATCGGCGACATGAACCTGCTGCGAAAGCACGTGTCGACGGTGAAGGGCGGTCGGCTCGCGCTCGACGCCTGGCCGGCGCGGGTGGTGACGCTCGTGCTGTCCGACATCCCGGGCGACAACCCGGCGCATGTCGCGTCCGGGCCGACGGTGCCGGACGGCGCGACCCGCGCCGACGCGCTTGCGTTGCTGGCACGCTCCGGCCTCGTGCTGCCGCCCGCCGTGCGCCGCCATCTCGACAGGCCGGACGCGGACGCGCCCGACCCGCGCGACGACCGGTTCGGGCGGAACGAGGTCCGGGTGATCGGCTCGGCGACCGCGTCGCTCGAGGCTGCGGCGGCCGCCGTGCGCGCGCGATGGAGCGTCGCCGCGGCCGTCCTGTCCGACCGGATCGAGGCGGAAAGCCGCGACGCCGGGCGGGTGCTCGCGGCGATCGCGGGCGAGGTGGCGCGACGCGGACGGCCGTTCGCGCCGCCGGTGGTGCTGCTGTCGGGCGGGGAAACGGCGGTGACGTTGCGCGACGGTCGTGCGGGCCGCGGCGGCCGCAACGGCGAGTTCGCGCTCGCGGCGGCGCTCGCGCTCGACGGCGTTCCCGGCGTGCACCTGCTCGCCGGCGACAGCGACGGTATCGACGGGAGCGAGGACAACGCGGGTGCGTTCGCCGACGGCACCACCGCCGACCGGCTCCGCGCACGGGGGCTGGACGGTCGCGCGTTGCTCGACGCGCATGACAGCTGGACCGCGTTCGAGACGCTCGACGACCTCCTCGTGACCGGGCCGACGCTAACCAACGTCAACGACGTGCGCGCGATCCTGATCGATCCCTGAACGGTTTTGGACGCGCCGTTCAGGTCTGCACGGACTGGCCCGAGCCGATGAATGCCGAGCAGGCTGTCGGAGTCCTCGCGGGAACCCGGGCGCCTCGTCGTGAGACCGAAGCGGACACGTCCACCCAGCCCTTCGATGACCGATGCCGGATTTGGGCGGGTCAGGCCTCACCCTTGGTGGGTTGACACCCATGTCGGCGCATCGAGGGCTGCCGGCACCCCCTCGCCGACCCCGCGACCTTCGTCCCGCTCCCGGCTGACCGCCGGCCGGGGCGTCGCCCCGGACCCCACCAGGAGCCTGGGGCTCCTGGACCTCCATTCGTCTGAGTATCGGGATCCAAACGCCCAGCGTTTGGCGGGGCCCGGGGCAGCGCCCCGGTTCTTGCGCTTCCCCCTCAACCCGCCGGGGCCGCGCGCGGCCGGGATCCGGGGAGCGCCGCCCCCCGGATCCGCCGTTCTCAGTAGTTGACGATCAGGTTCGTGATGTTGACCGAGCCGAGACCGGTCGCGAGGTCGTAGCCCGCGGTGGCCGGGAACCCGGGTTGCAGCGCGGAGAGCGACGTCGAGCTCACGCCGATCCCGAGCGTCGACGCGCCGTTCGTGTAGCAGTCGAACGACCCCGCCTGGCACGCCACCGTGTTGTCGCCGACCGTCACGTCGTAGAACAGGCACGCGCGCGAGACCGTGCCGGTGCTGTCCGCGTTGCAGGACTTCGCCAGCACCGCGTTGGCCTGCTGGAGTTGCGCGAGCTCGTAGAGGCGCGGCGCCACCGTGCCGATCCGGCCGCCGTCCGCCTGCGAGATGAGCGCCGCGATCCCCGCGAAGTCCGGCGCGGCGAACGAGGTGCCGCCGAACGCGGAGCCGAGGAAGTCGGTCGGGTTCGAGAAGTCGCAGGGCACGCCGCCTTCCGAGGTGTCGGACATGCACTCCAGGTAGAAATGGTTCCAGAACCCGTTCGCCGCGAACAGCGAGATGTCCGGGATATCGCGGACCCCGTCATCCGGGATGCCGGTGACGCCCGTCTGGAACGACGGCTTGGCGTAGAGCAGGCTCTCCCCGCCGCTGCCGCCGACCACGTTCTGGTAGATGTAGCCGGCGCTTGTCGGCGACACCTTGTTGCAGTTCGCGATCGCGCCGCTGGCGCCGACGCCGAGATAGTTGACCTCGCTCGAGCAGGAATTGTCCCACGGAATCTCCGGGACGTACGACTTCGCCGAGCCGCCATCCGTCGCGTTGGTGGCCGACCAGTAGGTCGAGTTCAGGCCGAGCACGGTGTCGCCGAAATCGGTGCCGCCCACCGCGGTGACGTACGGGTTGGTGGCGAGCCCGTTGACGTTCAGGCCGTTGGTGGCGAGCGTCGCCCCGGTGTCGGCGATGTCGGACGCGCCGTCGCCGGTCGAGACGAACACCGGGATCCCCTCGGCCGCGGCCTCCTCGTTGATGTTGGCCCAGGCATTGAGGAACGCGAGGCTGTTGCCCGTCTCGGCGCCGCCGTACGACACCGAGATCGAGACCGCCTTGCTGCTGCCCTCGACCAGGTTCATCAGCGAGGTCATCACGCCGAACCCGAACGTGCCGCCGCTGCAGGCGGCTTCCACGATCTTGGCCGAGGGCGCCACCGCCGACGTCCACTCGGCATCGAGCGCCGCCTCGCCCTCGTCGGCCGTGAAGCCGGGATCGGTGCAGCCCCCTGGATGGGTGATCGACAGCTTCCCGCTGTAGCCGGAAAGGCCGAACACGGAGCGGAACGTGTTCCAGTCCGCCGGCTTGATGTCGGTCTGCTCGGCCACCGCGATCGTCTCGTTCTGGCCGGTCAGGCTCGCGCCGAGGAAGCCGTTCCGCGTCTGGGTCAGATTGTAGATCGTGGCGAAGTCCGGAGGCGTGACCGCGTAGTAGGTCGTTCCGCTGACCGTCATGGTGTAGCTGGAGCCCACCTTGTGCACGGTGCCGGCGGCCATCGCCGACTTCTTCGCGGCCGACGGCGCGGTGCGCATCGGGCGCGGCAGGAAGTCGCTCAGCCCGACGCCGTCGACAACCGGCACGAGCGCCGTCGGCACCGAGGGGGCGCCGAGGGCCGCCATGTGGCTCTCGCCGTTCTTGGTGAAGGCGTGTAGCGCCGTGTGGAACGCGGCGTTCACGGCGGCCGCCGAGCCCGAGAAGGCGATCGACATGCCGGTGGGCGACACGCTGTCGACCTTCAGGCCCTCGGACGCCAGCCAGCTCGTCGTCGCGTCGATGTCGGCCTGCGCCGGGCCGTACTCGCTCCGCAGCGTCGCCGGGGTCAGCCATTGGCGATAGGAGGACGAGGACCGGTCGGTCTGCGCCGCCACCAGGGCGTCGAGCGCGGCCTGCCGCGCGGCCGGCCGCTTCAGGAACAGCTCGACATGGTCGAGCGATTTGCCCGACGCGATCGCGCCCTTGTCGGCCGCGCCGGACAGCGCCGACGGCACCGACGAGGCGAGCGGCGTCACGCGCGCATCCGAGACGACGCCTGTCACCAGGGGTGTCGCGGACACCTCGGCGGCATGCGACGCGCCGGTCAGCGCCGTGGTCGCCAGGAACAATCCGGCCGTGATGGCGCGGCGATCAGTTGTGAAGGGCAAGAAGGTCACTCCGTTCGCCCGTCGCCGGGCCTGAAAACCGTGTCGCGCCGTCCTGTCCTCGTTGCCCGGGCTGCGCCGGGCTTGCGCGGACTGTAATGTTCCGCCCACGTGGCGGCAACAGCCGAGACGCCGCGCCGCCCCCCCCCTCTCGGCGTCGTGGCCGGTCAGCGTTCCGGCCCGCCCGCGCCGTCCTGCACCATCGCCCAGAACGCCTCCGCGTCGGGTCCGAGCCCGCCGGCCGCGCGCACCAGCCGGATCGCGACCGCGATCGGTTCGGCGCCACCCCGCACGAGCCCGCCGGTCGCGAGGTCGTCGGCGATCAGGCTTTCCGGCAGCCACGCGCTGCCGCGTCCGTCCCGCGCCATCGATCGGAGCACCGCGGCGAGCTCGGCCGTCAGCACCGGGTCGGCCGCGGCGCGGCCCGCGGCGGCGACGATGCGGCCGAGCCCCGACGCCGCCCCGTAGCCGAGCGACGCCGGCGGGGCGTCGGGCGCCGGCTTCGGCCAGGCCAAGGTGTTCTCCGAGGCCG
>CAXUBX010000061.1:0-19631 GCA_964249405.1 uncultured Acetobacteraceae bacterium
CACCGGGATCGCGCGGCGGATCACGACGTGCCCCGTCGCCGCGGTCTGAACCGGGCTGCCGCGCGGCGATGACCCGCGACCGGACGGGGGCCCGCGATCATGTCCGGACCTGAACGGCCCGTCCTCGTCATCCGGCCCTACGCGCCCGCGGACCGGGAGGCGGTGATCGAGCAGGTGCTCGGTCTCAACCGTCACGAGGAGCCGCTCGCACGCAATCGCCGGACCGACCTCGCGGGCGCCGTCGCCTCCTTCGACGAGGCGATGTCGGCGGTATCGGAGACCGGCGGGGCCGCGCTCGTCGCCGAGCTCGGCGGCCGGGTGGTCGGCCACCTGTTCCTGGTGGTCGCCGGTGAGGCCGCGTTCGTCCGCGAGGAGCTGCGCGCCCACGGCCACGTGTCCGACCTCTTCGTCAGGGAGGAGGTCCGCGGCGCCGGGATCGGCAAGGCCCTGATGGCCGAAGCGGAGCGTCTGGCCGCGGCGCGCGGCCTCGCGCGCCTGTCCGTCGGCGCGCTGGCCGGAAACGCCGCGGCGCGCCGGCTCTACGAACGCCTCGGCTTCGCCCCCCACGCGGTGACCCTCCGGAAGCCGATCGGCCCGGAATGACCCCGCCGACCGTCGCCCGGAACCCGTCGACTCAGGGGCGATGTCCCGCCGTCCGACCTCCGGCGCCACGGGCCGCGAGGAAGGCCGAAGCGGCGCGGAGGTCCACCCCGAGACGCGCACCGAGCGCCGGGATCTCGTCGTCCGGGAGCCGCCCGGCCCTCGCTTCCGCGATCGCCCAGAGCGCCAGCGACCGCATCCCGCTCTTGCAGTGCGCGAAGACCGGGCCGTCCGCCGCGGCGGTCGCGCGCTCGAACCCCGCGACCGCCTCCTCCGTGATCGCGGGCAGCGCGACCGGGAGGTGTTCGTAGCCGAGGCCGCGACGCGACGCGGCCGCGGCCTCGTCCGCCGACCGGGGCTGCCCCGCCTCCTCGCCGTCGCGCCGGTTGTTCAACACGGTGCGGAACCCCGCGGCCCCGATCGCGTCCCAGTCCGTGTCGCCCTCCGGCTGCGACCCCGCCGAGAAGAAATCGTTCACCCGGACCACACGCATCGACAATCTCCCTCCTGAGCGCCGCGTTCCGATCGACGTCCGGCCAAGCGTCCGGGCTCCGGCGACCAACCCGAACGGACACTGCCGATGTCAGCCAGCAGCCGGACCGCCTTCGTCGTGATCGCGACCTTCCACGTCAATCCGGGCGCGATGAACGAGTTCCTCGCCGTGGCGGCGGCCGATGCGCGGGACAGCGTCGCGAACGAACCCGGCTGCCAGCTGTTCGACGCAGTGATTCCCGAGGACGCGCCCGACCATCTGGTGCTCTACGAGGTCTACGACGACCGTGCCGCCTTCGAGCACCATCTCGAGCAGCCGCACTACGCCCCGTTCCGCGACGCCGTGCCGCGCCTCACCGTCGGCGAGCCGGTCGTGCGCTTCTGCGTGCGCGTGGCCTGATCCGGCGCTTCTGCGTGCACGTGGCGTGATCGCGCGCCCGCCCACCGCCCCACCGTTTCGCGCCACCGCTCGCCACCTTCCGCTCGGGTTCACGTTCCCGTGTGGCTGGCGATGTCACGTGAGGTCGGGTCGCTCGGCGCGTTAGCCTTCGGCCCGTTGTCGGAGCGGAGCAACGCGATGGCCGAGCGACTGGTCGACGTCCTAAAGAAGGGGCAGTCCCTTCTCCACACCTTCCCGGTCAAGGTCGGGAACCAGGCCGAGGCGCCCGATGACGAGGCGCTCGCGAAGGGCTCCGAGGCCGCCGCCTATTCGGGCCTGGTCCCGGAGCACGAGCACGCCGAACTGACGATGCGCCTCCATGTCGACCGGGGCGGCGGCGTGTGTCCCCCCGGCGATCCGTTGCCGATCGCGGCCGAGACCGGCGAACATCTCCGGCAATGCGTGCGCGAGAGCGCGTATCGCCTCTGGGAGGCCGACGGCAGGCCCGACGGCCGCGCCGACGAGTACTGGCACTGCGCCTACGACCAGCACATCCGCGAGCGCGCCTACCGTCTCTGGAAGCACGAGGGTTGCCCCGAGGGCCGTGCCGACGAGTACTGGCGCCGCACGGTCGAATTCGAACGCGAGTGAGTGCGCCGGGGCAGGGGGTCAGCGCGACCGCTCCGCCAGCGCCCTCAGATCGGCGACCAGCCCGCGACCCAGCGTCTCGGTGACCCGCCACGTCGGTTCCATCCGGCCGATCACCATCGCCTGCACCCGGGGCCGGTCCCGGTTCCGGTCCAGCCTGGCCAGGTCGTGCTGGAGGCCCTGGCTGTAGGCGAGGAAGCGCGCGACGCGGAACGGCAGGTCCCCGCCGAGGTCGCCGAGCCGGTTCGCGTAGGCCATGGTGATGGCCCGGAACGGCGCGTTCTCCTCGATCAGCGAGCCGAACTCGTAGGGCCGGCCCGCCTCCAGCTCTCCGCGGGCGGCGTTCAGTTCCACGGTCATCTCGCGCGTCTCGATCAGCGCCAGCAGGGCGTCGATCGCGCCCGCCAGCGCGAGGGCCATGCCGGCCCGGTCGCGCAGCCACCTCGTGCGCTCCACCGCGAGACCGCCGGCGAAGATCGCGACCGCCGTGGCGAGACTGCCGACCAGCGCCGCGAGCGCCGGTATCACGCTTCCCACGTCATCCTCCCGGTCCGCCGGCCCGCCATCCGTCGATGCTCACCGACACCATCGTCGCCGCGGTCGATGCGTTCCGGACCCGGATCATCGGCCGCGGCTCCCCGACGCACTTCGCGGACCGGCGGGGAAACCTTTCCGCGCCTCGGGGGCTGTGTCCGACACACGGCAAGGGAGGACGACGGTGGATCAGGAACAGAGCGACACGTTGTGGGACATGATGAAGTCCGTGCGGTTCGCGATGCTGACGACCGAGGACGGCGACCATCTGCGGGCGCGGCCGATGGCGGCGAGCCAGGACCGGTTCGACGGCACGCTGTGGTTCTTCACCCACGCCAGCGCCCACAAGGTCGAGGAGGTCGAGAGCGAACACCGGGTCTGCGTCACCTATGCCGATCCGAAGATGCAGAACTACGTCTCGCTCTCCGGCCGCGCACGCCTGGTGCAGGACCGGGCGACGATCGACCGGCACTGGTCCGACATCCTCGTCACCTGGTTCCCGAACGGCAAGGATGATCCGGACACCGCCCTGCTCCGGGTCGACGTCACCCAGGCCGAGTATTGGGATGCGCCCAATTCCAAGATGGTCCACGCCTACGGCTACGTGAAGTCGAAGCTGACCGGGGTCGCGCCGAGCTCCGGCACCAACGAGAAGATGACGATCCGGCCTGCGGACTAGTCGGCCGCCGCCTCGCCGCACGGTCAATCCGCCCGGGCAAGCACCCGATCGGCGAGCGCCCGGTTCATCGCCCGGAAGCCGGGCAGGAGCGTCCCGACGTCGAACCACCAGAGCAGCACGCCATCGAACGTCTCGGATTGCACGAAACGGGTGCCGCCTTCGATCCGATCGAGGCGGAACTCATGCTTGCCGATGAACAGGAGGGGCAGGCCCCAGAGCCGCCCTCGCCATTCGAGTTCGCGGTCCGGCTCGACGACCAGTACGCGGGGCCAGAACACGGTCCGTGACGCGCCGGACCCCTCGACGTTCTCGATCGGCGCGCCGCGGACCAGCCGTCCGGTCAGCATGGTGATCATCGGGTTCCACGAGGGATAGGCCGGAAGGTCGGTCAGCACCGTCCAGACCCGTCCGGGCGGCGCCGCGATCACGATCGTGCTCGCGATCCGCCGCTCCGGCGCGACCGCCGCGAGCACCCCGATCAGGCAGGCGGTCGCGGTCGCGACGACCGCCAGTGCGCGCAACGTCCGGACCATGCCCGAGGGTGCCGTGCGCCGGGTCGGCGCCGCAAGAGGTTGTCAGCCTCTCGCGGCGCGAGGCCGCTCCGTCAGCCGGCCGTCTCGGTCTCGTGCTCCTCGGCCGCCTCGGTCAGCGCCTCGCCGAGCGCCCGGACCTTCGCGGCATTGCCGCTGTCCGACTTGCCGCCGATCGTGACCGTCTCCTTGCCGAGCTTGACCATCAGCTTGCGGATGGCGTCGCCGTCCAGTTCCTTCGCGTGGAGATGCTTCTTCAGGCTTTCGAGATCGCGCACGATCCCCTTCACCCCAGGAGCCTCGACCTTCTGCAACGTCGCTTCCCAGCCCTCGATGTTCTTCACCGCGGCGGAAACGGTGAAACCCTTCACGCCTTCCTTGATGTGCTTGATCGTCGCGTCGAACTGCGGCATCGCCTGGTTCCTCCCCCGTCCGCGGAATCGCGCGACGGTGCGGGCACGCAAGCCCACCCGGCGTTCGAGGTTGCGCGGCCCGAATGCCGAACTTCCTTCTGGTGCAACAGAATCTTTTCAAGACGGCCGAACCGCGCACGGTCGCGCACAACCGCGTCACCGCCTTCCGCAGGGCTTCCGCCGCGCGGTGCCGCGAACGCGTCCGGTCGCGACCTTGGCATTCCGGCGTTCGCCCCCTCATCAGGAGCGCCGCCGCCGGGTCGGGTCTCCCCGGGGGTCCGTGCGGGCGGCGAAGGATCCACGCGATGCAAGTCCGATTTCTGGCGGTGTTCTATTCGCGGACCGGCTCCACCGAGAGCCTGGTCGCCGCCGCTGCCGCGGCCGCACGCGAGGCCGGCGCGGAGGTCCGTGTCCGGCGGGCGCGCGAGGTCGTCGGCAGGGAGATCATGTCCGGTTCGCGTGGCTGGATCGAGAACGCCGAGCGCATGAACCGGCTCTACGAGGAGCCGACGAGCGACGACGCGACCTGGGCGGATGCCATCCTGTTCGGCACGCCGTGCTACTTCGGCGCCATGGCCACCGAGCTGAAGGCGTTCCTCGACCGGCTCGGTCCGCAATGGAAGAAGGGCACGCTCACCGGGAAGGTCGGCGGCGCGCTCGCCGCCGTGTCCTGGCCGCATGGCGGCAGCGAGGTGGTCACGCTCTCGCTCTACGCGCCGATGGCCCATCTCGGGATGATCATCGTGCCGACCGGCTACACCGACGAGGCGATGCTGGAGGCGGGATCGCCCTACGGCGCTTCCGCCGTGGTCGGCGCCGACAACAACCCGCCGCGACCCGAGGATCTCGACGCCGCCCGTCATCAGGCGAGGCGGATGGTCGAGGTCGCGGCCGCCCTCCGGGCCGGACATGCCGCGCACGGCTGACGACGGTCGGACCCCGGTCCCGCGTCAGTGGGCGCCCCGGCGGAGCGCCGCGACCACGTAGGGCGCCATCCTCGCCGCCATCACCCGCACGCCCGCTTCGTTCGGGTGGATCCCGTCTGCCTGCTTCAGCGCCGGCCGGTCCTCGACGCCGGCCAGGAAGTCGGGATCGAGCGGAACCTGCTCGGCGCGCGCGATATCCGGGAAGATGGCGTTGAATGCCGCCGCGTACGGGCCCGCGCTCCGCTCCGGCACCTTGCCGCCGAGCAGCAGCACGGGGATCCGCCTCGTCTTCAGCGCCCGTACGATCGCGTCGAGGTTGCGCGCCGTCTCGTCGGCCGGCACCGACTGCAGATAGTCGTTCGCCCCGAGCTCGACCACGCAGAGCGTGGTGTCCGGCGCGACGCTGAAATCCACCCTGGCGAGACCGCCCGCCGTGGTGTCGCCCGACACGCCCGCCCCCCGGACGTCCACCGCGACGCCGAGGGCGGCGACCGCCTCCTGGAGGCGGGCGGGCAGCGCGTCGGCCGAGGCGAGGCCGTAGCCCGCGGTGATCGAATCGCCGAGCAGCGTCACCACCGGCGCGCCGTGCACCGGCCGCGCCGGCGCGGCCGCCAGCAAGAGGGTTGTTGCCAGCAGGAGGGCTGCCCGGTGGTTCGTTCGGCGAGATCGCATCGAGGCCCCATCTGTCGGCTTCCGCCACCCGCCGGCCGACGCCCGCCGCGCAACGCCCCGGAGCGGTCCCGGGATGCCTGAGGCGCCCGTGCCGAGGAGACCCGCCCCGACGATGCCCCTCCCTGGCGAACCTCGCCCCGGCGCACCCGCGGCCGGCGCGCCCGTGCTCGAGATGAGCGCCGTGACGCTGCACCTCCGCTCACCGTCCGGCACCGTCGAGATCCTTCGCGGCGCCGACCTCTCGGTGGCCGCCGGCGAGCGTGTCGCGGTGGTCGGGCCGTCCGGGTCCGGCAAGTCGTCGCTGGTCGCCGTCGCCGCCGGTCTCGAACGGCCCACCGGCGGCCGGGTCCGCCTGCTCGGCACCGACCTCGCCGCCTCCGACGAGGACGGCCGGGCGGCTCTCCGGCGCGGCCGCGTCGCGCTCGTGTTCCAGAACTTCCACCTGCTGCCCAACATGACCGCGATCGAGAACGTCGCCGCCCCGCTCGAGATCGCGGCCAGGCCCCGCGCCGAGCGCACCGCGCGCGACTGGCTCGGCCGCGTCGGCCTCGACGCCCGCGCCACGCACTACCCGCACCAGCTGTCCGGCGGCGAGCAGCAGCGGGTGGCGATCGCGCGCGCGCTGGCGGTCGGCCCGGCGCTGCTGTTCGCCGACGAGCCGACCGGCAACCTCGACGGCGCCAACGCCGAGCGGATCGCCTCGCTGATGCTGGCACTCGCCGCCGAGACCGGCGCGGCGCTGGTGCTGGTCACCCACGACCGCGCGCTCGCGGCCCGGCTCGACCGTCGCGTCGCGATGGAGGGCGGCCGGCTGGTGGCCGCCGCATGACCCCGCGCATCCCGGCCCCACGCATCCCGGCCCCGCCGCTCGCCTTGCGTTTCGCCGCCCGCGAGCTGCGTTCCGGCATCCGCGGCTTCAGGATCTTCCTCGCCTGCCTCGCCCTCGGCGTCGCCGCCCTCGCCGCGTCCGGCTCCACCGCCGCCGCGTTCCGCCACGGCCTCGCGCGGCAGTCCCGCGCCATCCTCGGCGGCGACCTCTCGGCCGCGGTGGAGGGACGCCGCTTCACCGCCGCCGAACGCGCCCGCTTCGCCAGCCTCGGCCCGACCACCGACGTGTTGCATGTCCGTGCGATGGCGGAGGGTCCGGACGGCGAGCGGCGGCTCGCCGAGGTGCGCGGCGTCGACGCCGCCTTTCCGCTCGCCGGCGCGGTCGGGCTGGCCGGTAGCGCGACCCTCGCCGACGCCCTCGCACCCCTCGCGGGCCTGCCCGGAGCGGCGGTCGATCCGCACCTGCTCGAGCGCCTGCATCTCCGCCTCGGCCAGTCTTTCCTGATCGGCGACCGGCGTTTCGTCGCCCGCGCCGCCCTGCTGTCCGAGCCCGACACGCTCGGCCGCGGCTTCGCCCTCGGCGGCGCCATCCTGATCGGCCGCGCGGTGCTCGACCGCTCCGGCCTGATCGAGCCCGGCGGCCTGTTCGGCGACACCGTGCGGATCGCGCTCCGGCCGGGCGAGACGCTCGCCGCCGCGCGCCGGCGCCTCGCGCCCGCTGCCGCCGACGGCGTGCGCCTCCGCGACCGTCGCGACGCCGCCGGCGGCCTCGGCCGGCTGATCGCCGAGGTCGAGTTCTTCCTCGGCTTCATCGGCCTCGCCGCCCTGCTCGCCGGCGGCCTCGGCGTCTCGACCGCGGTCACCGCCTATCTCGAGACCCGGCGGTCGTCGATCGCGATCCTCAAGGCGCTCGGCGCCCCGGCGGCGACCGTCCGCGACGTCTACCTCATCCAGCTCGGCGTGCTCGCCGCCGCCGGGGCCGCGATCGGGCTCGCCGTCGGGGCCGCAACCCCGTTCCTGCTCGGGGCGCTGGCCGGTCGCTCGCTGCCGATCCCGATCCGGTTCGCGCTCTACCCGGCGCCGCTGCTCGAGGCCGCCGCCTTCGGCCTGATGGCGGCGGCTTCGTTCGGCCTCGGCCCGCTCGCCCGCGCCCGCGAGACGCCGCCCTCCGCGCTGTTCCGCCGCGACCCGCCGGAGCCGGTCCGCCTCGGCGTCGAGCGGATCGGCCAGGGTCTCGCCTCGCTCGGCCTCGTCGCGCTCGCGATCGCGACCGCGCCGACCCCGGCGGTCGCCGCCTCGATGATCGGCGCGGTGCTCGTCGCCTTCGTGCTCCTGGTGGCGGCCGGACGCGGCGCCGTCGCGATCGCCGCCCGCCTCAGACGCCATGCCGCCGGCGCGGTCCGGCTCGGCCTCGCCAATCTCGGCGGCCCCGGCTCGGCGGCGCGCGTGGCGACGCCGGCGATCGGCCTCGGGGTCGGCCTGCTCGCCGCCCTGCTGCTGGTCCAGTCGAGCATCCTCGACGCCGTGCGCGATGCCGCCCCGCGCGCCGCGCCGACGCTGGTCCTGACCGGGATTCCCGCCGACGGCGCCGCCGCGCTCGACCGGCTGATGGGCGCGGCGATGGGTCCGCTCTCGCCCGACCGCTACCGCCGGATGCCGTTCGCGACCGGTCGCATCGTCGGGCTCCGCGACGCCGCGATCGACCTCCACCGGATCGGTCCCGCCGAGCGCTGGGCGTTCGACCAGGACATCGGCATCACCACGCTCGCCGCGCCGCCGCCCGATGCCGACCTCGAGAGCGGGCGCTGGTGGCCGGCCGGCTACGGGGGCGGCCCCGAGATCATCGTCGCCAGCCGGATCGCGCGCGCGGCCGGCCTCCGGGTGGGCGACGAGGTCACGGTCTCGGTCCTGGGCCGCTCGCTCGCGACCCGGATCGCCGCGCTGCGCCCGGTCGAGTTCGGCCGCTTCGGCGCGAGCTTTCCGCTGATCCTCGATCCGGCGGCGCTGGCCGGCGCGCATCTCCGCGAGGTCGCGATCGCCCGCACCACGGCGCCCGAGGACGCGGTGATCGTGCGCGGGCTCGGCCGCATCCTGCCCGAGGTCGCGGTGATCAGCGTCCGCGACCAGCTCCGGGCGATCGCGAAGATCTTCGGCCAGCTCGCCGCGGCGACCAGCGGCGCGGCGTCGGTCACCGCGCTCTCCGGCGTGCTGGTCCTGATCGGCGCGGTCGCCGCCACCAGCCGCGCCCGCGCCCGGGAGGCCGCGATCCTCAAGGTCCTCGGCGCCAGCCGGGTCCAGATCCTGACCGCCACCCTGGTGGAATACGGGGCGGTCGGGTTGATCGCGGCGTCGTCCGGCCTCCTGGTCGGCCTCGCCTGCGCTTGGCCGGTGGTGACGCAGGTCCTCCACACGCCCTGGCACCCCGACCTCGGGGCCCTGGCCCTGTTGCTCGCCGCGTCGGTCGCGATCTGCGCCGCCTCCGGCCTGGTCGGCGCCGCGACCGCGCTCGCGAAACCGCCCGCGCCCATCCTCCGGGATGCGTAGCAGGCTCCAGACAGAGCTTCGGAAGACCTTGAGGCTCTGCCTCAAACTCCGCTGGGCGCGGCGCGCCCAGACCCGCATTCGATTGACCTTGCCGTGGGTCCAGGCGCCCAGCGCCTGGTGGGGTGCGGGGCGAAACCCCGCGTTTTCGAGGTTCCGGCCTCCGCCCGCTAACGATCCGTGAGGGATTTGGAGGCGACCCTGAGCGCCTGCTCGGCCGGATGCCGAGCCGCTGCCGCAGGACCGACGATCCGTGGATATCGCCTCCGCTGCCGAGATCCTCGGCGGCTTCGCTCTCCTCCTCGCCCTGGCGGCGACCCCGCTCTTCCGGCTCGCCGACGGGCCGCCGCAGGGTGGGGCCGCACGCGTCTCGTCGCTCGACGGGCTTCGCGGCGTGCTCGCCTTCCTCGTGGTGTTCCATCACGCCGATCTGTTCCGGAACGCCGCCCTGGGGGGCTGGCACGCCACCGACCGCGTGCTCGGCCACGCCGGCCCGATCGGCGTCTCCGTCTTCTTCATGATCACCGGCACCCTGTTCTTCGGCAAGCTGATCGCCGAGGACGGGCGGCCGCGATGGGGACGGCTCTACGTCGGCCGGTTCTTCCGCATCGCGCCGATCTACTATGTCGGGGTTGCCGGGCTCCTGACCCTCGCCGCCCTCCACACGGGCTTCCGGCTGCGGGTGCCGGGGTGGACCCTCGCCGGCGAGGTCGGCGCCTGGCTCCTGCTCGGCGCGCAGCCCGTGAAGATCCCGGTCAACGGCTTCGGGCTCGCCTTCCTGGCACTCGCCGGAGCGACCTGGTCGCTGCGCTTCGAGTGGGCCTTCTACGCGTCGCTTCCGGCGGTCGCGTGGCTGGCGCGCCTGCCGCGCCGGACGCTGCCCGCCGTGCTCGGCGCCCTCCTGCTCGCGGCTCTTGCCTCCGCCCGCCTCGCACCGGAGCGCATCTTCCCGCCGTCGGTCCCGTGCGCGGTGTCGCTGTTCCTGGTCGGCATGCTGTGCGCCTCGCTCGCGCGCGCCACGTTCCGCATTCCGGCCGTGCCCGAGACCGTGTCCACCGTCGCGACCGTCGCGTGCCTCGCCGCCCTGATGCGGGTCCACGACATCTACACGCCGCTCGCGGTGGTGATCCTGGCCGTCCCGTTCTTCCTGGTGACCCAGGGTGCGACGATGTCCGGCCTGCTCGTCAGCCGGGCCGCGCGGCGGCTGGGCGACGTGAGCTATCCCGTCTACCTGCTGCACGGTCTCGTGCTGACCGCGATCACCCACGTGCCGGCGATCGACCGCGCCTTCACCGGCTCGACGCTCGGCTTCCTCGCGATCACCGCCGCCGCCTCCGCGGTGATCCTGCTTCTCGCGACCCTCGCCCATGTCGCGGTGGAACGGCCCGGCATCGCGCTCGGCCGGCGTCTCGTCGCGTTCCTCGATGACGCGACCGGCTACGCCGGCGGCGCCTCCAGGCGGTCGTGGTTGAGCAGCGCCGGGAACGCGCGCATCCAGATCAGCACCACGGCCAGGGTTCCGAGACCCCCGATCACCACGGCCGGGACCGTCCCGAACCAGCTGGCGGTCAGCCCCGACTCGAACTCGCCCAGCTCGTTCGAGCTGCCGATGAAGATGAAGTAGATCGCGCTGACCCGTCCCTGCATCTCGTTCGGCGTCTGGATCTGCACGAGCGAGCCCCGGACCACCACGCTTATCGCGTCGGCGGCACCCAGCACGATCAGCGATGCGACGGAAAGCGACATCGACCGCGACAGCGCGAACACGATGGTCGCCAGGCCGAACACGGCGACGGCCGCGAACATGATCCGGCCGACGTGGCGCCCGAGGGGGCGCGTCGCGAGCACGAAGGACATGCCGAGCGCGCCGATCGCCGGCGCCGAACGCAGCAGACCGAGACCCCAGGGCCCGACCCGCAGGATGTTGTGGGCGAAGATCGGCAGCAGCGCCGTGGCGCCGCCGAGCAGCACCGCGAACAGGTCGAGCGAGATGGCGCCGAGAAGCTCGGGCCGGCTCCGGATGAAACTCACGCCGGCGAACACGGAGGCCAGCGTGATCGGCTCGCGACGCGGCGCGACCGGCTCGATCCGGATCAGCGCCATGCAGCCGAGCGAAACCGCGACCAGCACGGCCGAGAGGGCGTACACCGCGGCAGGACTGACGGCGTAGAGCAGGCCGCCGAGGGCCGGTCCGCAGATCACCGATGTCTGGCCGGCGGCCGAGGACCAGCTGACCGCGCGGGGCAGCAGACCGGACGGCACGAGGCCCGGCAGCATCGCTTGCCGGGTCGGTGCCACGAAGGCGCCGGCGCCGCCGATCACGAACACGGCCGCGAAGATCCAGCCGGGCCGAAGCCCGCCGCGGAAGGTGCCGATCGCGAGCGCGGCGAGGGCGATCCCCTGGACGATCTGGCTGGCCTGCACGACCAGCCGGCGATCGAACCGGTCGGCGACATGGCCGACGACGAAGGCGAGGACCAGCGCGGGGATGAACTCGGCGAGCCCGACCAGGCCAAGCGCGAAGGCGCTCCCGGTCAGGCCGTAGATCTGCCAGCCGATCGCCACCGCCTGCATCTGCAGGGCAAGGCTCGAAAGGGTCCGCGACAGCACGAAGAACAGGAACGGACGATGGCCGGACAGCGAGCCGGACCGGGATGGAACCATCGTTCGGGTGTCAGGCAATCGGTTCCCTCCCACCATGGCCGGCGCGATCCGGCGACGCACCGCATCCGTGTCGCAGGCGCGACCAGGCTGCCTCAGCGCGTGTGGTCCCGGCGGGGTTCGCGCACCCGCCACGATGACCTCGGAGGTCATTGCCGGGCGGAATGGCGGGCTCCTACAACGCGCCCGTTCGAGGAACCGTGAAGGAATGCCGATGAGCGGACAGGCGACGCTGGATTTCGGTGCGGTCGGCGCCGCGGCCGGAGCCTTTCAATATGCCGCGACCAGCACGCGGGCGTTCGACGACGTGCTGTCGTCGCTGGCGACCGAGATCGACCGCGCCGGCCTCCGGCTGCTGCAGGAGATCGACGTCCGGAAGGCCCTGGCCGGCGCGGGCCGGTTGACCGGCGGATTCCGGTTGCTGTTCTTCTTCCACCCCGCTCTCGTGATCCGGGTGATCTCGGCCGATGTCAGCGCGATGGTCGAGGCGCCTCTCAAGCTGGTGGTCGCCGAGAGCCCGGACGGAACCGTGTCGCTCCGCATCGCCGAGCCTCTGACGGCGTTCGGCCGCTACGGCAACCCGGCCCTGGTCGAGCTCGGAACCGAGCTGTCCGCCACCGTGCGGCGGATCGTCGCGGCCAGCATCTGACGAGCGCCCGGTGAAGCCCGCGGGCGCCGTCACCCCGTCGCCGCAAGGCGAGCTCGGCAGGCTGCTGCGGCACTGGCGCGACCGACGCGGCCGGAGCCAGCTCGACCTCTCGCTCGAGACCGGCATCTCGCAGCGGCACATCAGCTTCGTCGAGAGCGGCAGGAGCACGCCGGGTCGGCAGACGCTCCTGTCGCTCGCGCGCGCGCTCGACGTTCCACTCCGCGAGCAGAACGATCTGCTGCTGGCGGCCGGCTACGCGCCGATCCACCCGGACGACGATCTGGACGCGCCGTCCATGCGCAGCGTCAGCGGGGCGCTCCAGCGGATGCTGCGACAGCAGGAGCCGTTCCCGGCCGTGGTGATGGACCGCTACTGGAACGTCCTGCTCGCGAACCGGGCCGCACCCCGTTTCTTCTCGCGTTTCGTCGACCTCTCGGCACGACCGCGGCCGCGGAACCTGCTTCACCTGATGTTCGATCCCGACGGCCTGCGCCCGTTCCTCGCCAACTGGGAGGAGGTCGCAACGAGCCTCGTCGAACGCCTCCATCGCGAGGCGCTCGGGCGCGTCAGCGACGAGAGGACGAAGCAGATGCTGGCGGCGCTGATGGCCTACCCCGGCGTGCAGCCGCTCCGGAAGACACCCGACACCGCGCCGGCCGCGCCCACGGTCCCGCTGATCTTCGAGCGGTCCGGGACCCGCCTCGGCTTCTTCTCCCTCGTGACCACCGTCGGAACCCCTCGGGCCATCACCGCCCAGGAGCTTCGCGTCGAGTGCATGTTTCCCGCCGACGAAGAGACGGAGCAGACCTACCCCGCCTTTCTCGAAAGCCCGCTGTCCGCAACGGGTCCGGGGGATCAGGGGTGAGGGGGCCTGGCAGGCCGCGGACCCAAGCGTCGGGACGTTACTTGACCGGATCCCGCACGAGCCGCCAGTAGGCCGCAGCCGAGAGCACCGACAGCGCCGCCGCGCCGAGCAGCGCCGGCACGAACGAGCCCGTGATCTCGACCACCACGCCCGTCACCAGCGGGGCGAGCGCGCCGCCGAGCGAGCCGCCGATGTTCTGGATCGCTTCGAGCGTGCCGACTTGCGCCGGCGCCGTCATCACCGCGCCGAGCGCCCAGCCGCAGCTCGACGCGAGGTTGGCGAGGAACACCCCGCCCGACAGCAGCGCGATCGCGGCGGCCGCACCCGGCGCGAGCGCGCCGGCGACCGTGAAACCGGCGGTGCCGAGCATCGCGACGATGACCGGCCACCGGCACGCGGCGCGCGGATCGAGGCCGGACCGGCCGAGCCGCGTCGCCACGAAGCCGCCGCCGAGCGCGCCGACGAAGCCGGCCGCCAGCGGGATGCTGGTCAGCAGCCCCGCGGCGGTGACGCTCAGGTGGCGCTGCTCCTGCAGGTAGCCGGGCAGCCAGGTCGCGAACAGCCAGGTCATGTAGATCACGCCGGAGAAGCCGAGCGCCATGCCCCACGAGGAGCGGTGCCGCAGCAGCCGTCCGGCCTCGCGAAGCGGCGACTCAGCCGCCCCCGCGTCGAGGCCGTGATCCTCGATCGCCGCTCGTTCGGGCGACGACAGGCCGGCCGCCTCCGGGCCGCGATACAGCACGATCCAGGCGAGCGCGATCGCGACACCGGCGACGCCGATCACCACGAACATCGCCCGCCAGCCATAGCCGGCCATCAAGGCGGTCAGGATCGCCGGCGCGATCGCCGGGCCGAGCGAGGCGGACGCGTTGAACACCGCGACCGGCATCGTCCGCTCGCGCTCGGCATACCAGTCGGCGCACACGCGGGTGCCTCCCGTGTACATCGGCGATTCGCCGAAACCGAGTGCGACGCGCGCCGTCGCGAAGCCGGCGAGCGAACGCGAGAACGCGCTGCCCATCTGCGCCAGCGACCAGACCGCAAGCCCGACGCCGAGCGTGCGGCGCGGGCCGAACCGGTCCACCAGCATGCCGGCCGGCAGCTGGGCCAGCCCGTAGGCCCAGGCGAACGATGAGAGCAGCAGGCCCATCTCGCCGAGCGACAGGCCGAGCGAATCGCGGATCGGCCCGTTCGCCACCGAGACCGCCGAGCGGTCCATGTAGTTGACGCAGCCCGCGACGACCAGAAGTCCGAGCGCCAGCGTGCGGCGCCGACGCACGCGACGGGACGGCCTGGCCCCTGCCGAAACCTGTTCGCCCACCACGCTCTCCAACGGCCCCGTCGCGATGGTAGGCCTCCCCCGCCAGACGTGAAGACCTGCGGCGCGTGCGATGTCGGCGGCAGCGTTCGCGCCCGATCGACGGCGCGATGGATTTGGCGTCCTGCGGCACGCACGTGTAAGTGGCGATGACACGGCTCGTCGGCTCCCGGTCGGAGGCTCGCCGGTCCGGCCTGGACGTCGCCGGGCCGCGTCGGACGGTCGATCTCGTTCGACCTGGCGGTGACGACCGGCGAGTTTCACCAGGGAGACACGCTCATGCCGAGCGTTCCGACCACGCCGTCCGACCCCGATGCGTCAGGTCACCTCTGGCAGCTGGGGCCTCCTGGCCGACGTGGGAACCGCGTCGATCGCCGCTACGTCTACGGCGGCATCGCCGCTGCCATCGTGGTCGGGCTCGTCGTCCTCAATCCCTTCCAGGAAGTAGGACCTGGCAGCCGCGGCATCCTGATGGATTTCAGCAGCGTCCAGCCCGGCGTCCTCGCGCCTGGGCTGCACGTCGTCGTGCCGATCATGCAGTCGGTCGTTCAGATGAACGTCCAGGTCCAGAACTACCAGAACAAGGAGGAAGCCGCCTCACGGGACCTGCAGACGGTCCATACCGAGGTCGCGATCAACTAC
The DNA here is from genome assembly GCA_964249405.1 of uncultured Acetobacteraceae bacterium. Taxonomy (GTDB): domain Bacteria; phylum Pseudomonadota; class Alphaproteobacteria; order Acetobacterales; family Acetobacteraceae; genus CAXTPV01. Next base: position 15,378 of record CAXUBX010000061.1, read on the forward strand.
CACATCATGCCCGACGATGCCGCCTGGGTCTATCAGCACGTCGGAACACTCCCGCAGGTCGAGGCGCGGGTGATCGCCCCGGCCATTTCGAACGCCGTCAAGGCCGCGACCGCGCACTACGACGCCGCCGACCTGATCGTGCAGCGCGACAAGGTGGCGCTCGAGATCAACACGCTGCTCCGCACGGCGCTTCAGCCCTATCGGGTGATCATCGATGCCGTGAACATCACCGACTTCCAGTTCTCCGGGCAGTTCACGGCGGCCATCGAGGCCAAACAGGTCGCCCAGCAGCAGGCCCAGCAGGCGGCCTTCACGCTCGACAAGGTGCGGGTGGACGCGCAGCAGCAGGTCTTGCAGGCGCAGGCGCACGCAACCGCGCAGATCGCCGCCGCAGAAGGCCAGGCCAAGGCCAACACGATGGTCACGGCGACCTTGAGCCCGTCGATCCTCCAGCAGCTCGCCATCCAGCGATGGAACGGCGTGCTGCCAACCTATCTTGGAGCCGGCGCGCCGATGCCGTTCCTGAGCACGGGGCAGCACTGAGTGACTGTCCTGCTCTCCCTGAAGCGCGCGCCCGACGCCGTCGCCGCGCTCCCCGAGCACGACCTTCAGCGCATCGGCTGCTGGACGCTCCTCGCACGGCATCGCTAGCCGCGAAGCCGCCCGCCTCGAACGCCGCGGCATCACCCGGGAGGCGTCGCCTCCCGGACCCTCCACCAAGGGGCCTGCCCCTTGGATCCCGTGACACGACGCATCGCGCGCCAGTCGTGGCATCTGCATTCGAGTCCCGGGGCGCCTTTACGAGCCGCTTACGCGCCGCGCCCACCTTTCCCATCGAGGCCTTATGCCGATCGGGACCATCGTGTCGCCAGACGCCCGAGCGACGGGCGTCGGAGCTTCGTCACGTCATGCACACCGACCTGCGGCATCGTCGTATCGAGCACGCGCGCCATCTCGGCGCGGTGCCAAGCGACACTCTGCTCGACCACGCCGGCGACCTCACCGACCGGCGCGTCCTCGTGCTCGGTCGCGCCACCGCCGAGACCGTCTGCGCCCTGACGCTCACCGAATGCCGGCACGTCGAAACCACAGCGCCGTTGCCGCACGCCTTCGACGGCCCGCCAGCACGCCACCCGGCGCGGCCGCGTCACCGAGCTCATTTCACGCGGCTGCGCCGCCATCACACGAGTCGCCCGCCATGCCCATCGCCAGTCGCTCGCTCACGACCGAACCGTCCGCGCGGATCGCGATCCTGCTCGGCACCGTCCTCGCCGGCATCGCTTCCGTCCCGCGTCACGCCCAGGCTCAGGCCGTGACGCCACCGGTCGGCATCCCGGCCCAGAACACGTCGCAGACAACGCCGACGGCCGCGCCAACGATCAAGACCACGCCGCCCGCCACCTCGCCTGCGGCCGCGACACCGAAGGCGACCGCGGCGTCCGCGCCCGCGTCGTCTTGGGGGAGCACGATCAGCTACGGCCTGCAGGTCGATGCCGGCGGCACGCTCGACACCGCGCGTCCGAACGACGGCCTCAACTACGGGCGCCTGTTCGACGACAAATCCGACACCCTCCTGCTCAACCAGGTGCAGGCCACGATCGCCCGGCCGATCAACTCGAGCGCGATCGGCTACGATGTCGGCTTCACCCTGCAGGGGCTGTTCGGCAGCGACGCCCGCTATGTCCACGATCTCGGCGAGTTCGATCGCGTGACCAGCGATCGCGACCAGTTCAGCCTCCTGCAGGCCGACATCCTCGTCCACACGTCCTGGCTGACCGCCGGCGGCCTCGACTGGAAGATCGGCCAGTTCGTCACGCCCTACGGCTACGAGACGATCGATCCCAGCACCAACCCGTTCTACTCGCATTCTTACATCTTCGACTTCGGCGGCCCGTTCCTCCACACCGGCGTGCAGGCGGTGTGGCACGAAAGCCCGACCCTCGACCTCTACGGGCAGGTCGACACCGGCGAGAGCACGACGTTCGGCGTCCGCTCGGGCGACAACAACGGCGAACCGGCCGGCCTCGTCGGCTTCGGCCTCAACAATCTCGCCGACGGCAGGCTGACGGTGCTGTCGCTCGCCCATCTCGGTCCCGAAAATGCGCTCCTCAGCGATCCCGACGCCGATGGCCAGATGCGCTACGAGAGCGACACCGTCGTGACCTGGAAATTCAACAAGGCGTTGACCTACGTCGCCGAGCTCAACTTCCAGCACGACGACGGTTTCGGTGCCGACGCCTACGGCGCCTCGCAGTATCTTTCCTACAGCCTGACCCCGACCGTCACGCTGAACGGCCGCGTCGAGTTCTTCCGCGACAACGCCGGCTTCTTCGTCTTCGCCTATCCGAACAACCTCGACGCCGAAAACGCGCTCGCCGGCCGCCCCAACACCTCGTTCACCGCCGGCCCCGCCACCTATAGCGAATACACGCTCGGCCTGACCTGGAAGCCCACGGTCAAGCCGCTCGCTCTGCTCGCCTTCCGGCCGGAAATCCGCTGGGACAAGTCGCTGAGCGGCACGCCGCTGGTCGCGAACACGTCGGACACCGGCTACGTGACGGTCGCCGGCGACGTCATTCTCGGCTTCTGAAGCCGGTCGCCTCGCGCGCCTCGGACGGCGCGGCGCGCCCAGACCCGCATTCGGTCGACATGGATGGGGTCCAGGCGCCCAGCGCCTGGTGGGGTGCGGGGTGAAACCCCGCGTTTCATCCACTGTGGCCACGCCTCCGAAGCTTCCAACAGCGTTGCTAGAACGTCACGACGCTTCGCACTCCAAGCACCAGCTCATTGCCGACCCGTTGTCCGGGAGCAAGTGGGTTTGCGATGCCCGCACCGGGCGTAAGGACGTATTGGAGGTCGGGCTGCACGATCCACCAGGGGACGACCTGAGCCTGGTAGGTAAGCTCGATGAGACTTTCACTGGACCGGACTGGCATGGCGGTGCCGGAGAAGTCGATCGTGTCCTGATCGAAGGCCGAGGCGGCGCCGCTGACGCGGGCCAGGCCGTAGCCGAGACCGGCGGTGTCGTTGTCTCGCCCGGGCAGAGGCGATTTCAACGTGACGCCGGTGTTCACGGAAAAGCCGATCAGGTTCCTGTCACCGTCCGGCGCGCCCATGATCCGCGCGAACACGCCGACAGCCCGCGCACTCTGGGCGCCGGGGCGCCAGAGCATCTGATCCATTACGCCGTAGATGCTGTAGTTCCCGCGCAGCATCGCCGGTCCACCGCTGGCCGGATCGGCGAGCGGAAGCCCGTTCGCGGCGTAGCGCTGGTCGGGAAAGGCACCGGTGTCGTACCAGAACCCGAGCTTGTAGGTCCCAGGCAGGCCGGGCGGCGGTGCACCCGCCGGTTGCGAACCGGATGGCGGCGGGTTCAGGGCGTATTGGACTTCGGCGATGACCAGAGCCCCCGTGTTCGTGTTGGACTCCGTGCCGGACTGCTCGGCGCCACGAACCTGACCGTCATCGTCGAACGGGCCGCCGGACGGATTGTCGTCGAACACGCCGGCCAGCACGGTGATCGTGTCACTCGGCTGGCCACGGAACCGGATGCCCAATGAGGACAGGGGATAGGCCGGTCCACCGGCGTAGAGATCGTCCGACGGCAGCGCCGGCCAGCCCATCGCGGTGTTGATGAAGAGGCTCGATCCTTGGCTGGTGATGAATTCCTGGTCGATGCTCTGCTGACCGAGCTTGATGTCGAATGTGCCGCCGAGAAAACTCTGCTGGTACCAGAGTTCCCAGAGCCGCGTGGCACGATTGGCCTCGATCCCGCTCGCGGTCTGTAGCGTGTCCAGATTGTCGCTGCTGAGGTCGCGACCGTGGATCTGTAGCGCGCTGACGTTGAACGTGCCGCCGGCCCAGCCGAACGCTTTCTTGGTGTCGAGACCGAGACCCACCTGGGTCAATCCATCGTAGTCCGCGCCCCGGTGCAGTCCACCCGACACGTTGCCCAGCACCTCATCCGTCTCCGCCAAGCCGAGGGTCACGCCGAGGTCGCCGAGGGTCGGTCGCAGACCGGCCATGTCGCCGAGGAGATTGGCGCGCCGCCACAGACCGGTCGGCGCTGCCGCAGAAGGCGCTTGCGGAGGAGCGGTCCCGGACTGACCGGGCGTTGCGCCTTGTTCGACGGCGGGCGCTGCCGGCGAGGATTGCGTGCCGGACGGTGTCTGGGCTTTCGTCGTCACGGCCCACAGCAGGGCCGTGACGGTCCCCGAGATCAACACGGCGACCCACTGGCGCAGCATCCTGCTT
>CAXUBX010000062.1:0-19192 GCA_964249405.1 uncultured Acetobacteraceae bacterium
GTCCCGTTCGTCTAGAGGCCCAGGACACCGCCCTCTCACGGCGGTAACAGGGGTTCGAATCCCCTACGGGACGCCAGCAACGCATCGAGACGCCCAGACGGTCGTCCCCGAGCCGCCGGTCAGGCGCTCCGCTGCATGGAGGCACGGGTGGGAGATGCCGGGAGACGGGCAGGCTTGCAGATCGCGGCCAGCCGATCGGCGAGGAACTCGGCCTGTTGCCGGATGTCCGGCACCGCCGTCATCTCCCAGAAGGCGCCTTTGGTGACCGGTCCGATCGCGAACACGCGACGCGAGATGGCGCCGTCGCGGGCCAGCAGGGCGCAGCTTCCGGTCACGTCGAGGCCGAGCGACAGCGGATCGGGTCGAACCAGCCCCTTGGCGAGAAGCGAGCGGATGAGCGGCTCGCGGATCCGGGCGTAATCGGCGTTCGGACCGGCGCAGTTGATCACCCGTGCGGCCACCACCCGCTCCGTCCCGTCGCGCCCTCGCGGGCGATAGGACACGGTCACGCGATCGCCCGTGATCTCGTAACCGCCGATATGGCCGGCGATGATGCCGAGCTGCCGGCGGCGTCGTGCGGCGTCGATCCGATCCGCGACCGGTCCCGCGATCCGGTGGCGGTGGATGTCCCACCAGGGCCGGATATGGCGGAGAAAGCGACGCCGATCGGCATGGGACATCGCCTGCCAGACCTCGGTGGTGACCGGCCGCAACTCGTCGATCGCCGCCTGCCAGGTCCCGCCCGCCTCGACGCTTTCGAGGCTTCGCTCGCGGAGGAAGCGGGCAAGCCTGGTGACACCGGTCGGAAACGCCTGCGCCTCCGCAAGCGGGGCCGCGCCGCCCGGCGCGGCGTGCCGGTTGGGCAGCAGACCACGGCGCGAGAGCGCGATGATCGGCCCCGAATGGCCCTGGTCGAGCAGCGAGACGATCGTGTCGATCGTGGTGAGGCCGGTGCCGATCAGCAGCACCGGCAGATCGGAGGCGAGATCGGTCAACGTGTCCGGCGCCCACGGATCGGGCCGGTAGAAGTCGGTGTCGTAGAACGAGCGGTCGACCACGGGAGGCGGGGCCGGGGGGAAATTGCCGACCGCGAGCACCGCGCGATCGGCCCGCAGCACCCGGCCCCGGTCGAGCGAGAGGCAGAGGCCTTCCGCGTCGGGCACGATATCGAGGACATCGCCCCGGACGAGCGTCAGCCGGTCGAGCGTGTCGCCCTTGATCTCGGTGTTGAGAAGGTGGCGGACGTAGCGGCCGAACATGTGGCGCGGCACGAAGGTGCCGGGCTCGATCCGGTCGGAGGCACGGTCACGTCGCAGCCAGTCGAGGAAATGTGACGGGTCGCCATGGAACGCGCTCATCTTCGCGGCCGGCACGTTGAGCAGATGCGACGAGTTGCCGGCCGCGTAGGCCGGCCCGCGACCGAACTGCGCATTGCGTTCGATCAGCAGGACGCGGACCGGCGCGTCCTGCTGACGCAGGAGATGGAGCGCGAGAAGGGTGCCGCTGAACCCGGCGCCCACCACCGCGACGACTTGGCGTTCGTCGGCGGCCACGGCCCCGACATCGACCGCTTCATCGGACAGCCTCATCCAATCTCCGTCATACGATGGTGTGGTTCCGGATTTCCACGCAGCCTAGTCGCAGAAGACTGGCGCCGGAAGCGCCGAGCGTCTATCGCCGTTCGATGACGAGCCACGGGCCGAAACCGCTCCACGTCAACCTGTTCGAGATGGCTTGCGTCGGCCACATCGTGCACGGCCTGTGGCGGCACGAGGACAGCAACCGCCACCGCTACGCCGAACCGCGCTACTGGACGGAACTCGCCGCGATCGCGGAAGCGGGCTGCCTCGACGCGATCTTCCTCGCCGACGTGGTCGGGGTCTACGACCGGTTCGCCGACGGGGTCGCGTCGTCGCTGCGGGGCGCGGTGCAGATCCCGAACCTCGATCCGCTGCTGCTCGTGCCGCTGATGGCCGCGACCACGTCCGGGATCGGGTTCGGCGTCACCTTCTCGACCACCTACGAGCCTCCGTTCGCCTTCGCGCGAAGGATGTCGACACTCGACCATCTCACGGCGGGGCGGATCGGCTGGAACATCGTCACCTCGTACCTGCCGAACGCCGCGCGCAACTTCGGACATGACGGCGAACTGCCGCACCGGGAACGCTACGAGCGCGCGGCCGAGTATCTCGACGTGCTCTACAAGCTCTGGGAAGGCTCGTGGGACGACGGTGCGGTGATCCGGGATCGTGGCCGCGGCATCTACGCCGATCCGGCGAAGGTCCGGCCGATCGATCACCGCGGTGCGCATTTCTCGGTCGCCGGCCCCCACCTTGCCGAACCCTCGCCGCAGCGCACGCCGGTGCTGTTCCAGGCGTCCGCGTCGGAGACCGGGCTGGCCGTCGCGGCGCGGCATGCCGAGCTCGTCTTCATCGGCGGTCAGACCACCGCGGATGTCCGACGGAACATCGCGGCCACGCGTCAGGCGGCGCGCGAGGCCGGGCGGGACCCATCCGGGATCAAGTTCATCGTGATGGCCGGCATCGTGACGGCGCGCACCGGGGAGGCGGCGACGCGGAAGCTCGACGGGTACCGCCGCCTCTACAGCGTCGAAGGAGCGCTCGTGCACGCGCAGGCCGAGATCGATCTCCGCGCCTGCCCTCCCGACGAGACGATCGGCGCGGCCCTCGCCCGCACCGGACGCGGCTTCGGCAACATGGGCCGACGGTTCCGGCCCGACCAGACGGTGGCGAGCGCGCTCGCCCAGATCGGACGCTTCGACGAGGACCGGTTCTTCGTGTGCGGAACGCCCGTCGAGGTCGCCGACGCGATCGAGACCTGGCTCGACGAGGACGGGATCGACGGGATCAACCTCCGGCAATACCTGTCGTTCGAGACGCTGACCGATTTCGTCGAACTCGTGGTGCCCGAACTCCGCCGGCGCGGGCGGTTTCGCCTCAGCTACTCGGACGGCGAGACGTTGCGCGAGCGGTTCTTCGGCACCGGGCGGTCCCGGCTCCCGGACGATCACCCGGCCGCTTCGTACCGCGCCGCCGCAGCCGCCTGACCGGCCTCGACGATCCGGTCGGCGAGGTATTCGGCGTCCCGGCCGACGCTCGAGAACCGGCCGGAACCCCAGCTGTGAAGCCAGGGCAGCCCGATGAAGTGCAGCCCGTCCCAGTCCGCCGACACCCCCCTCACGTGCGACGGGCGTCCTCTCGGGTCGGCCGGAAGCCCCTCGATCCAGCCGAAATCCATCCGGAACCCCGTCGCCCAGACCACGGTCGCGATGCCGGCCTCGCGAAGATCGAGGCGTGTCCCGTGGTCCGGCGACGGTGGGGTCCAGACCGGCCGATACGGATCGGCCGGCGGCGCGTCCTCGCCGCGTTCGGCGATCCATTTGTCGATCGAGCGCTTGATCGCCTCGTTCGTGGCGTCGGCCCGGTCGAGGTTTTCGGCGAGGTCGGGCGCGAAGCGGAGGACGCCGTCCGCTTGCGACAGCAGACGGCCGTGCAGATGCATGTCCCGGAGCGCATGGGCACGGAGATCGATGTCGCGACCGCCACCGCGGCCGGTGACGTAGTGGTTGGTGTTGTCGCGGACGCCGGTTCCGAGCGGGTGCCGCTCGACCGGAAGATCGTAGAAGCCCATCCGGTCGAGCCACTCGACGACGTCGCGGCCGCGATGGAAGCGCGACACCCGGGGCGCCCGACCGACCGCGAGATGGACGTCGCGCCCGGCGAGCTTCAAATCTTCGGCGATCTGCGCGCCCGATTGGCCGCTGCCGACGACCAGCACGGCGCCGGAACGGAGGCTCCCGGGACTGCGGTATTCGAAGGGGTCGATCTGGTCGATGGCGGCCGGCAACCCGGACGCGATCGCAGGCAGGATCGGCCGATGATATCCGCCGGTCGCGACGACCACCGTGCCGGCGCGGATCACGCCCGCGGAAGTCGCGATCTCGAACCGCCGCGGACCCGACCGGCGGACCGCGAGCACCTCGAGGCCGCTTCGCAACGGACATGGAAAAGATGCAGCATAATCGGCAACGTAGCGGACGATCTCGTCACGGCTCATGAACCCGTCGGGATCAGCTCCGGCGTAGGGGAAGCCCGGAAGCCGGCATTGCCAGTTGGGAGTGACCAGGCAGAAGCTCTCCCAGCGTTGTGCCGACCAGGCGTGACCGGGCGAGTGGCGCTCGATGACGACGTGCGGGATCCCGCGTCGGACCAGGTGCCAGCTCATCGAGAGCCCGGCCTGTCCGCCGCCGACCACCACCGCCTCGATCTTCTCGGGAAACGGCTCGCTCATGGGGAGTCCCGCTCGAAGGAAAGGATGGTGACCGAGCCCTCGTCGTCGGCCGGATGCCGGGCGCTGGCGCGTTCGAGGATCGCCGCCGATTGCGCCCGGGCCCGTGCGCAAGGGACGCCGTAGCGCGCCTCCACGCGCGCGCTCGCGATCGCGAGCGCGTTCGTCACCCGGTCGAGGAACACGGGAAGCCGGTAGGAGGCACCCGGTTCGAGGTGCTCGGCGATCACGAGCGACGGGGAATAGCAGCGCATCGTGTCACCGTCCGGCCAGCGGATCGTGAAATGCATCTCGGGCATGTCGGTCCTCCGACCCGTAGAGGGAGAGTTGGCGTCGCGCGAGCGATGTCCAGTCGAAGCGTCCCGCGATCGCCGGACCGCGCGCGCGGAGGCGGTCCGCCTCGGGCGTCACCGCTGCGTGCATCGCGCGCGCGATCGAGGCGACGTCGTCCGGGTCGGCCCAGAGACAGTCGTCGGGTGCGAGATGCTCCGTGAAGGGCGGGATCGCCGACACGATCGCGGGACGCCCGGTCGCCATCGCCTCGAGCGGGCAGAGCCCGAACCCTTCCGCCCGGGATGGGCAGACGAGCGCGTCGGCGAGGCGGTAGAGCGACGGCATGTCCTCGTCCGGGACCACGCCGGCGCGGATCACCGCCTCGGTGGCGCCGCTCGCGGCAAGACGTCCCTCGAATGCGCCGACCGCGTCGCGATGGTCGAGCAGGCTGGCCCCGCCGGCGATCACGAGACGGGCGCCCGGCCGCCCGGCACGGACGGCGAGGAACGCGTCCAGGATCGCGAGGCTGTTCTTCCTGTGCTCGATGCCGCCGATCGACAGGAACACGGGGCGCCCCGGTGACGCGAGACCGAGGCGTTCCGCGACCGCGGCGTCGCGCGCGGCGGGTTCGGCCGAGAAGCGCCGGCAATCGACCCCGTTGCCGATGACCGCCGCCTCGATGCCATGAGCCGCGTGGAGGGTCCGGCGCCAGAGATCGCTGACGCAGAAGACGCGGGACGCACGGAGGACGCCGTTCCGCTGCCAGGCATCGAGACGCGCGTCGTCGTGTCGGTCGATGTGGTGGACGGTCCGGACGAAGGCGCCGATCCGTCGGCGGTCGACGAGGCGGGCGAGCGCGTTGGCCGAGATCGGATCCTGGGCATGCCAGACATCGAACGCCGGCGCGTCGTCGGCCTCGAAGAATTCAGTCACGCGATCGATCCGACCTCCGACCTCGTCGGCGAGGTCGCGCCCGCGCTCGACGTCGATCACGATGCGGCCTGCCGGGCCGTCCCGGAAGAACGGACGTCCGTTCGCGGCCGGCGCGATCAACGACGTTTCGTGCCCGAGACGGGACAGCGTGTCGGCGAGCTCGACCGCATGCACGACGCCGCCGCGCGGGATGGTGGAATGGGTGAAGATGCCGATCCTCACCCGAGCAGAGGCGCGCGCGCGAGATCGCGGATCGTGGCCTCGCCGAGACCCGGGGAGGCGAGACGGACGACGCGCGTGCGGTCGCAGCGTCCGACCCTCGCCGCCACGATGCCGCGCGCGGCGAAGCACGCGATCACCGCGTCGGTGTCCGCTGGCCTGGTCGCGAGCAGGAAGCCGTAGCTCGGGAACGCGCCGAGCCAGAGTTCGAGATCGATGCCGGCCGGACGCGGGACGGCGAACGGGTCGATCGTGCAGCCGATCCCGGACGCGTCGGCGAGCATGGTCGCCGTGCCGATCACGCCGCCCATGCTGATGTCCTTGGCGGCGCGGCAGAGCCCGGCCTCGGCGATCGCCGGAAGGATGGCGAGGTCGGCGCGGAGCCGGTCCGGCGGCGCCTCCGAGCTCGCATCCCACCACGGGCTCGGCAGGCGCATCCGGCCGCGAAGATCGATCGCGACGACCAGCTCGTCGCCGTCGCCCGCGTCGAACGAGGTCAGCAGCCGACGGGCGCGGCCCAGGATCGCCACCGCGAGCTGGCCGCGCGTCCCGCTCCGGAGGTTGGTGTGGCCGCCGACGAGCGGAATGCCGTAGGTCGCGGCAGCGGCCCGAAGCCCGTCGAGCACAGGCCCGCCCCGGTCCAGACCATCGCTCCAGATCGCGTCCACGACGGCGAGCGGACGGCCACCCATCGCGGCGACGTCGCTCGCGTTGACCATCACGCCGCACCAGCCGGCGAAGAACGGGTCGTCGGCGACGAACTCGTTCAGGAAGCCCTCGATGGCGAAAAGGAGATGCCCGTCTCCGTCCTCGATCGCGGCGGTGTCGTCGCCGGCGCGCTCCCGTTCGAGATCGAGGCCGAGCCGACGCAGCACCGGGCCGATATCCGCCTTGTGGGCGAGCCCTCGCGTGCCGGCGAGCCCGCGTGCGAGCGCGGCGAGGTCGTTCGCGTCGAAGCGCATCAGGGGCTGGCGTGCACCCCCGCACCCGGGCCGGGCGACCGGGCGGGGGGAGCACGCGGCGCTAGGTGGAGGATGTCGGGCTGGCGGAGCGGCGGGTAGTGCGCGAGATCGGCCTGCATCCTCGCGTGGCGCACGCCGTGAAGGGTCGCCTCCGCGATCACCCGCCAGTGAAGGTGCTCGAACAGGGCGACGTTCTGAGGTTGGACATGGGCGAGGAACCGCGTGCAGCCCTCGGCCGCGGCGGTGCACACGGCGACGCGGACCAGCTCGCCGCCGATCCGCCCGTTGCTGCGGAGCGCCCGAGAGACGCAGAGGCGCGATCCCCACCACGTTCCCGGTGTCTCCTCGTGGATCCGGACCGTGCCCACGACCTCGTCGCCATGGCCGAGCAGACAGGCGATCGCGACGATCGGGACCGCGACGCCGTCGTCGAGCGCGTCGCGGTCGGTTCCGGCGAACATGCGCTGCTCGTCGCAGAACGCTTCGCGACGGAGAGCGAAATGGCCGAGCATCTCGTAGGCAAGTTCCGCCCGCTTGATGCGGAACTCCACCGGCCGGAACGCCTCCGCCTCGTCCTGCCACAGGTTCATGCCGCCCCGAGCGTCAAGCGGCTTGCTCCGCGCGTTCATACGTCGAGAGCGAGGAACAGGCTCCGCACTTCCCGCAGCCGGCCTTGGCGGTTTCGGAGGTGAGGCCGGCGTCGCGCAGCATCGCGCCGAGCGGGCCGAGCACGTCGCGCATGAACGCGGGGCCTGGTGCGGGATGGTGTTCCAGCGGCGTCGCGGAGATCGGCACGAACGGGACGACGAAGGGATAGACGCCGATCCCGATCAGGACCTGGGCGAGCTGGAGGATCTCCTCGGCGGTGTCGCCGAGGCCGGCAAGCAGGTAGGTGCTCACCTGGCCGCGTCCGAACACCGCAACGGCGTCGGCGAACGCGTCGAGGTAGCGCGCGACCGGAACCGTCGCCTTGCCCGGCATGATCAGCCGCCGGACCCGATCGGTCGCGGCCTCCAGGTGCATGCCGAGGGAGTCGATGCCGGCATCGCGGAGGCGCGCGAACCAGGCCGGATCGGCGGGCGGCTCGCATTGCGCCTGGATCGGCAGCGGAACCGCCGACTTGATCGCGAACGCGCTTTCGGCGAGCACGGCCGCACCGCGATCGGTCGTGTTCGGGGTGCCGGTGGTCATCACCATGTGACGCACGCCGTCGAGGAGGACGGCGGCGCGTGCGACCTCGGCGAGCTGCTCGGGCGTCTTGCGTGCGATCGTCCGGCCGGCCGCCAGACTCTGCCCGATCGCGCAGAACTGGCAGGCCGTGCGACGGTCGCGATACCGGATGCAATCCTGCAGCACGGTCGTCGCGAGCACGTCGCGACCGTGCAGCAGCGCGATCTTCCAGTAGGGGACGCCATCGAGGGTGGAGAGCCGGTAGAAGCGGGGCGCGCTCGTAAAGCCGATGCGGCCGACCGCCTCCCCGTCGCGATGCAGGATGCTCGATCCGTCCTCGCCCGGGCTGGCGGCGACGAACGGAGAACGTCGCGCCGGCGAATTGTGGACCGGCACCATCACGGTATGGCCGCCGATCGTGATCGCGCGGTGGTCGGACGGACCGGCGCCGCCCCGGCGCCCTGCGGCGGCGAGATCGTCAGTCAGCCGCATCCCGAGCGACTGGAGCTCCGTGATCAGGGCCCGGCTCGTCCCTGGAGCGGGGTCCGGGGAAAGCGATGCGGGAAGGGTCATCGGTGTCGGTTCCCTTGAGCGCCGCACGCGTCCAGACGGTGCGCGCGGGCGTGGCGTCGTGCAGCAGCGACAGGAGTTCGGGCCGTGCGTAGTGGCCGACGCTGTCCATCATGCGTTTGCGCTTGGTCACCAGCGCGAGATCGAGATCGGCGATGACGACGCCCTCGCCTTCGGTGATCGGCGTGCCGAGGATCTGCCCTTCGGGCGACACGATCGCCGCGAACGAGCCGCCGCGGAGCGCGCGCGTCAGGGCGGGTCGCTCGCGCTCGGACATGCCCTCGGTCAACGCCGCGACCTGATCGTCGTGCAGCCATCCGGTCGCGTTCACCACGAAGCATCCGGCTTCGAGCGCGTGATGGCGGATCGTGACCGCCATCTGGTCGGCGAAGATCGGGCCCACCAGCGAGCCGGGAAACTGGGCGCAATGGATCTCCTCGTGCTGGGCCATCAGCGCGTAGCGGGCGAGCGGATTGTAGTGTTCCCAGCAGGCCAGCGCGCCGACACGGCCGGCCCGGGTCTCCACCACGGTGAGGCCCGCGCCGTCGCCCTGACCCCAGATCATCCGCTCATGATAGGTCGGCGTGATCTTGCGTCGCTTCAGCACCATCGCCCCGTCGGCGTCGAACACGAGTTGCGTGTTGAACAGCGAACCGTGGTCGCGCTCATTGACGCCGAGCACCACCACCATCCCGTGGCGACGTGCCGCCGCCGACACCGCTTCGGTGACCGGTCCCGGCACCGTGGGTGCGTTTTCGTAGAGGCGGAGATGCTCGGCGCCGATCGCCGCCGGCGGCCGAACGAACGAGAAGTACGGGTAATAGGGCACGAAGGTTTCGGGATACACCGCGAGGCCGACACCGCGGGCAGCGAGGTCGTCGATGCTCGCGAGTACCTTCTCCAGCGTGCCGGTCGCGTCCTCGAGCACCGGACAGAGCTGGACGGCGGCGGCCCGGACGACCCGTTCGGCCACCGCGTCAGACCGTCCAGCTGTCCAGCACGAAGGCGTTGTCGCGCTTGTGGAGAAGGATGCAGTCGAGAACGTCGAGCGGGTTGATCGGGCGGATCCCCTCCATCAGCGAGGGTTCGCCATGACCGTAGAGGGCCTGGAGCGAGAAGCGGCACGCGTAGACCTTGCCGCCTTCCTCCATGAACTTCTTGAGCTGGTTGTTGAAGTTCTGGTGGCCCGGGAACGCGTCGTCGCCGAGGCGGGGGAACCCGCGCATCACCCCGAGCGTGACGCCCGGTCCGTAGAGAAGGACGCTGGTCTCGAAGCCCTTCCGCTGCAGGCGCGTCGCCTGCAGGAGGTTCACGAGGCCGATCGAGCCCTCGAAGGCCACCGTGTGGAAGGTCACCAGGGCCTTCTGGCCAGGTTCCGCCTTCACATCCTCGAAAACCTTCTCCTCGTAGTCCACGAGGGCGTCGCCGAGCTTGTGCTTCGGGTGGTCGACCTGTGGCATCGGTTCACTCCGCTCGATGGTGCCCGGGCTGCGCGTTCCGCAACGGGGCGAGGCGTTCAGGGAACAGACCGGCGCCGCAGGCCGCAAGGCGCACAATCACCAGCCAAATCGTGGCGGCTGATCCGGACAATCCGGACGCTCGACCAGGCATTTCCCGACGTTACTGCCTCCGATCTGCGATGTTTCGGCTGAATTGCCCCATCAACACGCGTCGAGAGCACGCGAAGCCGGCAGTCCGCCCATGTCGCAGGCAATCGGCATTCCGACGACTGGCATCATAACTTCGTGAGCATACAATCGTCAGACGATCGGTCGGTGGCCCTCCGGCTCGAGCCGGTTCGCGGCGTCCCGCACGGCCGACAGCGCCGTCTCGAGCTGCTGCCGGCTCGAGGCGGCGCCCAGCGCCACGCGGACCGCGTTCACGTCCTCGCGTTCGACCCGGAAGACCTCGTCGGCCACCAGCGCCAGACCCTGGTGTCGGACATAGGCGGTGAAATCGACAGCCCGCTGTTCGGGCGGGAGACGCAGCCAGACATGCAGCCCGTCCGGATGAGCCGCCACGTCGTGGGTTCCGAGCGCGCGCGCCGCGATCTCCTGCCGAGCCTGTGCTTCGGCACGGACGGCGGCAAGGAAGCGCGCGGCGTCGCCGGATCGGATCAGCCCGGTGACGAGCCCCGTCAGCAGCCCCGATCCCATGCGGACGGTTCCTCGCATGGCGGCCGCGAGACGCTCGCCGAGCGCCTGGTTCGGACTGACGAGATAGGCGACGCGGAGGCCCGGTGTCAGCGCCTTCGCGGTGGTCGCGAGATAGAACACGAGCTCGGGCGCGAACGTGGCGAGCGCCGGAAGCGGGGCGCGCGGGAGAAGTCCGTAGGCGTCGTCTTCCAGGATCGGGACGCCGTGCGCACGGGCGACGGCGACCACGTCGCGTCGGCGCTCGACCGACATCGTGGCCGTGGTGGGGTTCTGGATCGTCGGGTTGCAGTAGATCAGCCGCGGACGCAGCTCGTGGCACAGCCGGTCGAGCGCATCCGGGATCAGACCCTGGTCATCGATCGGGACGCCGGCGAGGGTGATCCCGAACTGCGCCGCGAGCGCGCGGATCCCGGGATAGGTGACGCTTTCGGCGAGCACGATGTCGCCCGGTCGGGCGACGCTGGACAGCACCGCGAGCATGCCGGTCTGGGCGCCCGGGCAGACCAGCACGCGCTGCGGTTCGACCCGGTCGAGGCAGGGCCGGAGCCATGTCGCCGCGGCCTGGCGGTCGTCCGCGCTCCCGGTGTCCCAGTGATAGGTCATGAGGGCCGCGATGTCCGGTCGGCGGAGCACGCGGTCGAGGCCGTCGCGCAGCATCGTCTGCAGGTCCGGCCGCTCCGGAACCGGCGGGAGGTTCATCGTGAGATCGACGACCGGGCCGTGCCGGCGACGCGATTGCAGCAGGGGGGCTTCGGCCCGGATGAAGGTTCCGCGTCCGACACGGCTTTCGATCAGGCCCTGCTTCTGGGCTTCGGCGTAGGCGCGCGTCGCGGTGGTCAGATCGATGTCGAGCGTGCGCGCGAGAGCCCGGTGAGGCGGCAGTCGATCGCCGGCCAGGAGGTCGCCTTCGCGAACCGCTTCGGCGATCGCGTGGGCGATCGCGAGATAGATCGGCCCGGATCGGCCGCGAAGATCGGGAGCCCAGCCCTCGGCACCGGCTGCGACGGGCATGCTGCGTGCTGTCGGCACCTCGACCTGCGATCGTCAGCGTTGCGATGTCATCGGTTCAGCGAGGACTTCAGCAAGCGGCGTGCCGGACGACAGCACGCCGTGCGGCACGCTCCGAAGCAGGGATCCTCGGCCGTGATCCCGAGGACCGGGACAAGCGGGCTTGCGGTGGAAGCGCCCCTGCGCCTTGCTTCCTTCCATGCTGGACCTTCTTCGAGCCCTGCCGAGCGGCGATCACCCGGCCCGATCCCCGATCGACGGCGCCGTGGTCGCGAACATCGCGCTCGCGACCGCCGGCGACGTGCGCGAGGCCGTGACCCGCGCGGCGGCGGCGTTCCCGGCCTGGCGCGACACGCCCGCGCCGCGGCGTGGCGAGCTGGTCCGCCTGCTCGGCGAGGAGTTGCGTGCCGGCAAGGAAGCGCTGGCCGCGCTGGTCACCCTGGAGAGCGGCAAGATCGTCTCGGAAGGCCTCGGCGAGGTGCAGGAGATGATCGACGTCTGCGATTTCGCGGTCGGCCTGTCGCGTCAGCTCCACGGGCTCACGATCCCGAGCGAGCGCCCCGGTCATCGGCTGATGGAGCAGTGGCATCCGGCCGGTGTCGTCGGCATCATCTCGGCCTTCAACTTTCCGGTCGCCGTGTGGTCGTGGAACGCGGCCCTGGCGCTGGTGTGCGGCGATCCGATCGTCTGGAAGCCGTCGGAAAAGACCCCGCTCTCGGCCCATGCCGTGCATGGGCTGCTCGGCCGCGCGATCCGACGGTTCGCCGATGCGCCGGACGGGCTCGCGACGCTGGTCGCGGGTGGCCCGGAGGTCGGCGAGGCGCTGGCGGCCGATCCCGGCATCGCCCTGCTGTCGGCCACCGGATCGACGCGGATGGGGCGGTCGGTCGGGCCCGTGGTCGCGGCGCGCTTCGGTCGCGCGATCCTCGAACTCGGCGGCAACAACGCCTCGATCGTCTGCCCGTCCGCGGACCTCGCGCTTGCGGCACGCGCGGTCGCGTTCGGCGCGATGGGCACGGCCGGGCAGCGCTGCACCACGCTGCGCCGTCTCCTCGTGCACGAAGACGTCGCGGAGAGCCTGCTGGAGCGGCTCGCGATGGTATGGCGAGCCGTCACGGTCGGCGACCCGCGGCGGGATGGAACCCTGGTCGGGCCGCTGATCGATGCGGCGGCGGCAGGGGCGATGGCGGCGGCACTCGACGAGGCGCGTGCGGTCGGGGCCGAGGTGCTCGGCGGCGAGCGCGTCGTGGTGGCGGGATGCGAGGGCGGCGTCTACGTCCGCCCGGCGCTGGTCCGGATGGCCACCCAGACGGGTCCGATGCTGCGCGAGACGTTCGCCCCGATCCTCTACGTCGTGACCTGGCGCGATCTCGACGAGGCGATCGCCTTGCAGAACGGCGTCGCGCAGGGCCTGTCGTCGTCGATCTTCACGCGGGATGTCGGCGAGGCCGAACGGTTCCTGGCCGCTTCCGGGTCCGATTGCGGGATCGCGAACGTCAACATGGGGACCTCCGGGGCGGAGATCGGCGGCGCGTTCGGCGGCGAGAAGGCGACGGGCGGCGGCCGCGAAGCCGGCTCCGACGCCTGGAAGGCCTACATGCGGCGGATGACGAGCGCCATCAACGACGGGCGCGCGCTGCCGCTGGCTCAAGGGGTGACCTTCGAGGTGTAGCCGCGTCGAGCCTCAGAGCCCGCGCCAGGCGCCTCCGAGACCGGCGGCGAGGCGACGACCCGCCTCGCTCGTCCCGTCGATCAGGCCGTGCCGGAGGAAGAGGTCGATCAGCACCAGGTTGACGTTGAACTTGAACGCGTCGTCGTCCCGAACGGCTTCGTAGGCCCGTGCGAGCGGCCAGAGCTCGAAGGCTTCCACCTCGCCGTCCCGTGGCTCCGGCTGCCAATCCTCCGGAAGCTGGACATCGAAGCACCGCAGGGTGTCGCGCCGGAGCCCCTCGGTGCGGTCCATCGCGTAGCGGATCGTGGTGACCTCGACGGCGCGTCGGAGGAGGTCGGCGGACAGCCCGCACTCCTCCTCCGCTTCCTTCAGCAGCGTCTCGAATGCGTCGAGCCCGGCCGGAACGCCGCCCGCCGCGAGATGGTCGAGCTTGCCCGGATCGAGCAGCTTGTCGGCGGCGCGTCGCGCGACCCAGAGATGCGTCTCGCCGCCACGTCTGACGAGGCCATTGAGGTGGACCCCGGTCGCCGCGATCCCGAAGCTCGGGAGGGCACCACGGTCGAGCGCGCCCACCACCGCGCCGGTGTCATCGCGCCTGATGTCGAACGCCTCGTCGCGCCAGCGGATCCGGCCGCCATCCGCGAGCCGGCGCGCCGCCGTGTCCAGCGCCGCGAGGTCCGCCACGGTCGCGGACGTGCCGTCGGCGGCCGCGCGGATCAGCCCGTCGACGCAGGGATCCTCGAGGAGCCGGGAAGGAACGAAGCCGATCGGGGCGCCCGCGAGCAGCAGACGAAGCCGCTCTCCGGGGAGCGTCGCGCTGTTGCAGCGGTCCAGATGCCGGCCGAAGGCGCTCAGCCCGATGTCCGTCATGGGACGGCTCCTTTCCAACCTGACGCGATAGGGCCAAATGCGCCGAATGCGCGGTTACGGAAGAGGGCGGAAGCCCCGGACGATGGATCCCTCCCTCGGGGCGAGCGCGGTTCCGCGATCGACAGGGGCCGCCCTCCGTCACCTCCTGCCCTATCTGTGGCCGCGCGGAGACTGGGGAACCCGCGCACGCGTGACCGCCGCGATGGGCTGCCTGCTCGCGGCCAAGCTCGCGACCGTGATCGTCCCGGTCGTCTATTCCCGCGCGGTCGACCGGCTCGCCCACCACGGACATGCCGGCCTCGTCGCCGTTCCGATCGGGCTGATCGTCGCCTATGGCGGGCTCCGGATTGCGTCCGGCGCGTTCGGCGAACTCCGCGACGCGGTGTTCGCACGGGTCAAGCAGCGGATCATCCGGCGGGTCTCGGTCGAGACGTTCCGGCACCTCCATGCGCTCTCGCTCAGGTTCCACCTCGATCGCCAGACCGGCGGCGTCAGCCGCGCCATAGAGCGCGGACAGGTCGCGATCGAGGCGACGCTCCGTCTCGGCGTCTTCAACATCATCCCGACCCTGGTCGAGGCGCTCCTCGTCACCGGCTTCATCTGGTTCAACACCGACTGGCGGTTCGCCGCGGTCTCGCTGCTGGCGGTCGCCTCCTATGTCGGGTTCACGGTCGGCTTCACGACCTGGCGGATGAAGATCCGGCGGGCGATGAACGAGGTCGACACCGAGGCCAGTTCGAAGGCGATCGACAGCCTGCTGAACTACGAGACGGTCAAGTATTTCGGCAACGAGCTGCACGAGGAGCACCGGTTCGACGAGGCGCAGGCCCGCTACGAGCGGGCGGCGGTGCGGACCCAGGTCTCGCTGAATGCGCTGAACATCGGTCAGGCGGTGATCATCTCGGTCGCGCTGGCGATCGTCATGCTGATGGCCGCCGACGGGGTCATCGCGGGGCGCCTCACGGTGGGCAAGTTCGTGCTCGTCAACACCTACCTGATGCAGCTCTACCTCCCGCTCAACTTCCTCGGCTTCGTCTACGCGACACTGCGACAAAGCGTCGTCGACATGGAGCAGATGTTCCGCCTCCTGACCGAGCATCGCGAGGTCAGGGACCGGTCCGGGGCGGCGACCCTCGCGGCCAATCTCCGGGAAGCGCCTCCGGCCGCGATCCGGTTCGAGAGCGTCCGCTTCGGCTACCGGCCGGACCGCGAGATCCTCCGCGAGGTGTCGTTCTCGGTGCCGCCGGGAAGCAAGGTCGCGATCGTCGGGCCCACGGGCGCCGGCAAGTCGACCATCGGCCGCCTCCTGTTCCGTTTCTACGACGTCACCGAGGGCGCGGTGACCGTGGACGGGCGCGACCTCCGGGACTGCACCCAGGCGAGCCTCCGGGCCGCGATCGGCGTGGTTCCCCAGGATACCGTGCTGTTCAACGACACCATCCGCTACAACATCGCCTATGGGCGGATCGGCGCCTCGCAGGCGGAGATCGAGCACGCCGCGCGCGTGGCCCAGGTGCACGATTTCATCGCCTCGCTGCCCGACGGATACGACACCAGGGTCGGCGAGCGCGGGCTCAAGCTCTCGGGAGGCGAGAAGCAGCGGGTCGCGATCGCTCGGACCATCCTCAAGGACCCGCGCGTACTGCTGCTCGACGAGGCGACGAGCGCCCTCGACAGCGGCACCGAGCGCGACATCGCCGCCGCACTCGCTGCCGTGTCGGCGCGGCGGACGACGCTGGTGATCGCCCACCGGTTGTCGACCGTGGTCGACGCGGACGAGATCCTGGTGATGGAGGCGGGAAGCATCGCCGAGCGGGGAACCCACGCGAGCCTGCTGGAGGCGGAGGGTCTCTATGCCGCGATGTGGCGCGTGCAGGCGGAAGCCGCCGAGATCGGCGAGGTCCTGGCCTGACGCGCCCCATTGGATCGGGGATCCCCGGTCCCATGTCATCGCGGTCGGTGCGGTCCGGATCGGGACGGTCCAGGCCGGGGCGGAGGAGTTCGATCGCATGAGTTCTGGGCGGGGTGGTGCGCTGCGATCGGGTGATCACGAGGACGCGCTGCCGCGCGAACTCGAGCTGGCCGGCCAGATGGTGGACCAGCTTATCCGGCATCTCGCGGAGAAGAACCTGCCTCCCCTGGCGGTCGCCTCGGCGTTGCTCGGCGGCTCGCTGGGATTGTTGAGCCGGGAGCTCGGGCCGAAGGCTCTGCTCGGCGTTCTCGATCAGGCGCGCGACGCGGTCCGGTCCGGCGAGTTCGCCGACCTTGCCGAGGAGCGCACGGCGCCTCCGACCTGAGGACGTGTCGCGGGTGACCGAAACTCGCGACCCACTTGACGCGGGTCGCCTCGCTTCGTCGGTGTCGAGCCCCGGACTTGACCGTTCGGCACCGCGCCGTCATAAGCCGCCTCTTCCGCGAGACCCTGGGGTAGTCACACGATGTCGCGCCGCTGCCAGATCACGGGCAAGGGTGTGCTGACAGGCAACAACGTCAGTCATGCCAACAACAAGACACGCCGTCGTTTCCTGCCGAACCTGCAGGAGGCGTCCCTGGTGTCGGACGCGCTCGGCGGTCAGGTGCAGCTGCGGCTGACGACCAATGGGCTCCGCACGATCGAGCACAACGGCGGCCTCGATGCGTTCCTGCTCGGCACGCCGGTCCGCAAGCTTCCCGTGGAGGCGCAGGTGCTGCGGCGCCGGGTGATCCGCGCCCGCGCCAAGCGCGAGGCCGCGTCGGCCTGATCGGATCGGGCGGCGACACGGGGACCTGAGCCGGCCGGCTCAGGCTCGAACGCTTGCAAAATGCGCGGCGGTCACGCATTTGAGGCCGCGGTTACACGAAATCCGGTTCGGCTGCCGGCGTTCGTCCGCACCCCTGACGCTTTGATGCGCGGGAGGCCCGGAGGCACGCGCCCTCAGTGTCGTCCCCGGTCCTGACCCATGGAGATCACGCCGTGCCCGGCACTTCCGAGCTTTCGACGATCCGCAACATCGGCATCACCGCCCATATCGACGCCGGCAAGACCACCACGACGGAGCGGATCCTCTTCTACACCGGGGTCTCGCACAAGATCGGCGAGGTCCACGACGGCAACACCACGACCGACTACATGGATCAGGAGCGCGAGCGCGGCATCACGATCACGTCGGCGGCGGTCACCTGCGAGTGGAAGGACCACCGCATCAACATCATCGACACCCCCGGCCACATCGACTTCAACATCGAGGTGAACCGGTCGCTCCGCGTGCTCGACGGCGCGGTGTTCATCATCGAGGGGGTCGCCGGGGTCCAGCCGCAGTCCGAGACCAACTGGCGTCTCGCCGACCGCTACAATGTCCCTCGGATCATCTTCATCAACAAGCTCGACCGGACCGGTGCCGATTTCTACCGCGCCTTCGACACGCTGAAGGAGAAGCTCGACATCGTCGCCTTGCCGCTGCAGCTGCCGATCGGCGTCGAGGACGGCTTCCTCGGTGTCGTCGATCTGGTCGAGATGAAGGCGATCATCTGGGAGGGTGGCGAGCTCGGCGCGAAGTTCCACGACGAGGCGATTCCGGCCGACCTTGCCGAGCGCGCCGCCGAAGCGCGCCAGACCCTGCTCGACACCGCGCTCGCGGTCGATGACGCGGGCATGGAGGAGTATTTCGACAAAGGGGACGTTTCGGTCGCGACGCTGAAGCGAGCGATCAAGGCGGGCACGATTTCGGGCGCCTTCCGTCCCGTCCTGTGTGGCACCGCCTTCAAGAACAAGGGCGTCCAGCCGCTGCTCGATGCGGTGCTCGACTACCTGCCGGCGCCCGACGACGTGGAAGGCATCCGCGTGGCGCCGCCGGAAGACCAGGAGGTCGACGAGAACACGCTGCAGGTCGTCCCGGTCGATCCGAACGGGAAGTTCGCCGGCCTCGCGTTCAAGATTATCAATGACAAATACGGCACGCTGACCTTCGTCCGCGTCTATCGCGGCGTGCTGCGATCCGGCGACCAGGTGCAGAACACCACCAAGGGTCACAAGGAGCGCATCGGACGGATGTTCCAGATGCACGCCGACAAGCGCCAGGAGATCAAGGAGGTCCACGCCGGCGACATCGCGGCCTTCGTGGGGCTGAAGGACACCCAGACCGGCGACACGCTGGCCGACGCGGCCGATCCGGTCGTGCTGGAACGGATGGCGTTCCCGGTGCCGGTGATCGACATCTCCGTCGAGCCGAAGACCAAGGACAGCGTCGAGAAGATGACGCTCGCTCTCCAGAAGCTCGCCGGCGAGGACCCGTCGCTCCGGCTCAAGACCGACCAGGAGACCGGCCAGACGATCCTGTCCGGAATGGGCGAGCTCCACCTCGAGATCATCGTCGACCGGCTGCGGCGCGAGTACGGCGTCGAGGCGAATATCGGCGCGCCCCAGGTCGCCTACCGGGAGACGATCACGAAGGCGCATACCGAGACCTATACCCACAAGAAGCAGTCGGGGGGATCCGGCCAATACGCCGAGGTGAAGGTGGTGTTCGCGCCGGTCGAGCGGAACGAAGGGATCAGTTTCGAGAACAAGGTCGTCGGTGGCTCGGTGCCGAAGGAATACATTCCGGCCGTAGAGAAGGGCATCCGGATCCAGGCCGAGACGGGCGTACTCGCAGGCTTCCCGACGGTCGATTTCAAGTATTCCCTGATCGACGGCAAGTACCATGACGTCGACAGCTCGGCGCTCGCGTTCGAGATCGCGTCGAAGGCCTGCTTTCGCGAGGGGATGAAGAAGGCAGGTCCGGTGATCCTGGAACCGATCATGGATGTCGAGTGCACGACGCCGCAGGATCATGTCGGCGACGTCGTGGGCGACCTGAACCGGCGTCGTGGCATGATCCAGAGCCAGGAATCCTCGGGGTCCACGGTGATGGTCCGCGCCCACGTGCCGCTCAAGGAGATGTTCGGCTACATCTCCGATCTGCGCTCGATGACGAAGGGTCGTGCGTCCTTCACCATGCAGTTCCACCACTACGATCCGGTTCCGCGGAACATCGCGGACGAGATCATGACGAAGTCGGCCTAGCAGGCTGCTG
>CAXUBX010000063.1:0-5349 GCA_964249405.1 uncultured Acetobacteraceae bacterium
TCCAGGCGCCCAGCGCCTGGTGGGGTGCGGGGTGAAACCCCGCGTCTTGATCCACGGTGGCGTCGGGTCACGCGACCCAGCTCGCCGCGAGGCCGATCGCGGCCGCCATCGTCAGCGCGTTCGTCGTCCAGCCGAGAACGTTGACCAGCCTCGTGTTCACGTGGGCGCCCATCATCCCGCGATCGTTGGTCAGCCTCATGATGAAGAGCAGCAGGACCGGCACCGAGAACCCCTGGACGATGCCCGACCAGACCAGCGCCCGCATCGGGTTCAGCCCGAGGAAGTTCAGCCCGACGGCGAACGCGGTCGTGCCCGCGACCACGGCGTAGAACAGCTTCGCCTCGTGCGGCCGGGCATGCAGGCTTGCCTCGCCGCCGAACGCCTGCACGACGTTCCAGGCGGCCCCCGTGCTCATCACCGGCACCGCGAGGAACCCGACCCCGACCACGCCGGCGGCGAACAGCCACGACGCCGCCGGCCCCGCCAGCGGACGCAGCGCGCCCGCGGCGTCGGCCGCGGTCTCGATGGTCCGGTGCCCGGAGCCGTGCAGCGCCGCCCCGGCGGACATGATGATGAAGTAGAGCACGAGGCTCGAGAACAGCATGCCGACATGAACGTCCCGACCGGTCCGGCGGAGCTCCGCCGTGCTCGCGCCGCGCCTCTGGCGCAGCGTGTGCCGGCCTTCCGCAATCTGGTCCTCGACCTCCTGGTTCGACTGCCAGGTGTAGACATAGGCCGAGAGCGAGGTCCCGACGCAGGCGACCACCGTGGACAGGAAGGCGGCGTTCCAGTGGATCGTCGGCACCAGGGTTCCCCGGAGCACCGCGACCGGATCCGGCCGGGCGAGCAGGGCCGCCGCGACATAGGCGAGCAGCGCGAGCGCCAGCCAGCGGAACACGAGCGTCAGCTGGCGGTAGCCGCCGAGCAGCTGGAACACGAGGATCGCGAGTGCCGAGGCCA
The DNA here is from genome assembly GCA_964249405.1 of uncultured Acetobacteraceae bacterium. Taxonomy (GTDB): domain Bacteria; phylum Pseudomonadota; class Alphaproteobacteria; order Acetobacterales; family Acetobacteraceae; genus CAXTPV01. The sequence continues at coordinate 961 of CAXUBX010000063.1, forward strand.
CCACGATCGCGCCCCTCGGAACCGGCAACAGGAGGTGCAGCGCGCTCCCCATCCCGCCGAGATCGGCGGCGGCCTCGATCACGTTGCCGGCGACCGCGACCGCCGCGAGGGCCACCAGCACGCTTCGCGGCACGCGCTCGCGCAACCCCGAGAACAGGCCGCGCCCGGAAACCCGGCCGAGCTTGGCCGCGAGATAGACGACCACGATCATCATCGGCAGCAGGCACGGAGCGATCCAGAGGAAGCCGAGCCCGTAGGCGGCGCCGGCACTGGCGTAGGTGCCGATCGCGGACGGATCGTCGTCGGCAGCCCCCGCGATCACGCCTCTGCCGAGGGTCCGGAGCGAGAGGCGACCCGCCTCCACCATCGCCTTCACGTGACGCCTCCCTTCCTGGCCGGCGGGTCTCGTCGGATCATGTCCTCGCTCCCGTCGCGACGATCGCCGGTCTCTCGCGTTCCTCCTGCAACGGAACGGGAGTGCTTGTCATGAGAGCGGTCTGGAACGGTGCGCTGGTCGCGGAAAGCGAGGACATCGTGACCGTGGAGGGGAACGCCTATTTCCCTGCCGAGGCGGTGCGGCCGGAGGCGATGCGGCCGAGCGACCACACCACGGTCTGTCCGTGGAAGGGCACGGCGAGCTACTACGACGTGCTCGGTCCGGACGGCGAGGTCAACGCGAACGCCGCCTGGACCTATCCCGAACCGAAGGAGGCGGCGGCCTCGATCCGCGGACGCGTCGCCTTCTGGAAGGGCGTGCGCGTCGGCGATTCGGGCCCGTGACCGGAGGCGGGGAGACCATCGTCACGGTGTTCGACACCCCGGCGCACGCCGAACTGGCGGCCCAGGATCTGCTCGCCGCGGGGCTGCCCGCGGACGCCGTCCAGCGCCACCAGGCGGCCGCCGAACCGCCGGTCGCGGAACCGCCCGCGCCGGGCTTCTGGCACCGCCTGTTCGGCGGCGAGCCGGAACACGGGACGGCCTTCTACGACCGGGCGGTGGCGCTCGGCGGCACGGTGTTGACGGTCGCCCCGCCGGACGGCCGCGCCGACGAGACCGTGGCGATCCTCCTGGAGCACGAGCCCGTCGACATGGACGAGCGTGCCCTCCGATACGTGGGCGCGCCGCATCCCGAGCCGCCGATCGTCCCCTTCGGGCCGGGCGCGGTGGACATTCCGTTCGACACCAGCCTGATCGCCGGAGGGCTCGACGACGCGGCCCTGTCCCGCGCGGCGGAAGCGTTCGCGGGACGACGCCTGCTCGACCGGGGCGGGGCGCGGGTGCGCCGCTACGTCGCCGCCCCGGACCCGGATGACCGGACCACGCGCTGAGCCTCGGACGCCCGCCGGACAGGTCATTCCCCGGTGGCGGTCCGGCCCACCCGTCCGGCCCACCACGCGGTCGGCACCGGCACCAGCAGGCTGGTGACGATCACCGAGGCGGCGACCAGCACCGTGGCGGAAGCCGCGGCGCGCGCATAGAGCACGATCGGCTCGGCACGAGCCGATGAACGTGCTCTACAGATATGAAACCAGAGCATTTTCATCCGATCGAACGGGATCCCGTTCGATCGGATAATGCTCTAGACGCCGTTCGCCGCCGCGATCAGCGCCGGCACGACGGCCGCGTTGCCGGCGGTCGATGCGGCCGCGATCCCCGCCGTGCCGCTGCCGCCGTTCAGCCGGTCGACCGCGACCAGCGCGATCCCCGACACCACCGAGACCGCCAGCCCGAGCGCGAAGCCGAGCAGGCCCGCCGCCCAGACGCGATGGAGGTCGAGCGTGCTCCCGAGCGCGAAGGCGAAGAGCGGGATCATGACAGGGGCCGCCCGCCCGAGGAAGTCGCGCATCTCGCGATCGAGATTGCCGATCACGATCCCGGCGGCGAGCGGCAGGACGGCGCCGACCAGGGTCGCCCAGGGAAACGATGCGAGCCCCGCGACACCGAGGCTCACCATGGTCAGGAACGGCCCCGATTCCAGCGTCATCACCGAATACGCGGCGGTCTCCTCCGGCCGCCCGAACTGGTTCATCAGCGCCATGTAGAGGCCGCCGTTGGTGTCGTTCACCGCCGCCACCACGGCGAGCGTGGACAATCCGGCGAACCACCCGGCGCCGACCGGCCGTTCGCCGAGCAGCCGCCCGAGGATCACCGCCGCGGCGAGCCCGAGCAGGATCTTGGTCGCGAGCAGCGCGCCGCCCCTTCTCAGGACGGTCGGCAGGCTCCGGACGGCGATCGTGGCGCCCATGCACACGTAGAAGACGGCCAGGATCGGCAGCGCGCCGGTGAACAGCGCACCGGTGAACGAGCCGAAGTCGCGCGCGCCGTGCGGCGCGATCGTGTGGATCACCGCCCCGAGCGCCAGCGGGATGATCATCATGCCGCCAGGAGGGCATCGAGTCCGCGCCTGATCCTGACCTGCACGCCGCCCCCGCTCGCCTGGTCCCGGCCCGACGATGAAGCGCGTCGGCGTCGGCCGCAACGCCGTCTCGGGCCTCCGGGCCCAAGCCGGCGCCCGGCGTGGTCTTGAACGGCGCCGTGGGCGATCCGATCACGGTAGGATGGCGTGCTCGCGATCCCGATCGACTGCAGGCGAGGCATGACCGCGATCTACGTGGACGCCGACGCCTGCCCGGTGCGGGACGAGATCTTCCGTGTCGCGACGCGTCTCGCGGTCACGGTCCACGTGGTCTCGAACGGATCCCGTCCGATCCGGCCGCCGGGCCTGCCGAACGTCAACATGGTCGTCGTGAACGTCGGCGCCGACGCGGCCGACGACTGGATCGCCGAGCGGATCACGGCGGCCGACCTCTGCGTCACCGCCGACATCCCGCTGGCCGGCCGCTGCCTCGCCCGCGGCGCGCGGGCGGTGTCGCCGAAAGGGCAGACCTGGACCGACGACAACATCGGGCTGGCTCTCGCCGGTCGCGAGATCGCGCGCCACCGGCGCGAGACCGGCGCGGCCGGCGGCGGCCCGGCGCCGCTCGCGGCCAGGGATCGCGCCAGCTTCCTCGTCGCACTCGACCGCGCCATCCACGCCATGCGGCGCCCGCCGCTTCCCCAGTTCCGGCCGCATCCCGACGCCGGCTGACCGCCTCGGAATCGCGCTGCGAACGGGCTCTGGCGGGCGGCTGAAGGGCGCCCGGCCGCCCGTCCGGAGGCCCGAGGAAGCAAGCCGGCCCGCCTCGTGCTCTAGGGCCGCCAAGTCGGGCGTGACAATGTCGTTCTTCGCCGGCGTGCGACGCGTCCTGGACATCGCGCGGTCCAAATGGCGATGGCTCCGCTCGCCTCAGACTGCCCGATTGGACCGCAAGCACCGGAGTGCCGGCGACGAGGGATCCAGCCATGTTCACACCGGCATCTGGAACTGGGACCGATCGATGAGCGCGCACCGCAGATCGAACACGGAGCAAGGCGACCGCACGGAGCAGGATCCACGCTGGCAGCGGGTGCTGGCCCGCGACAAGGCCGCGGACGGCCGGTTCTGGTATTCGGTGGCCACGACCGGCGTGTTCTGCCGCCCGTCCTGCCCGTCTCGCGCGGCCAATCCGAAAAACGTCCGCTTCCACGACAGCATCGCGGACGCGAGCGCGGCGGGGTTTCGGCCCTGCGGGCGCTGCAACCCCGGTGGGCTTTCCCCCGAGGCCGCCAATGCGGCACTGGTGGCCAAGGTCTGCCGTCTCATCGACGGGGCGAAAGCCCCGCCTACGCTCGCGCAGATGGCGGCCTCGGTCGAGCTGAGCCCGGCGTACTTCCATCGCGTGTTCAGGGCTGTGACCGGTCTGACGCCGAAGGACTACGCCGCGGCTCGGCGGGCGGCGCGCATGCGGGAAGGGCTGGGCCGGAGCGAGACCGTGACCGAGGCGATCTACGACGCCGGCTTCAGCTCCAGCGGGCGCTTCTACACCGAGGCGCCGGGCGTTCTCGGCATGATGCCCGACCACTACCGAAAGGGCGGTGTCGCGGAAGACCTGCGCTTCGCGGTCGCCCAGTGCTCGCTCGGTGCGATCCTGGTCGCCTCCAGCGCCAAGGGCGTGGCCGCCATCCTGATCGGTGAAGATCCGGACCGACTGGTGCGCGACCTGCAGGACCGCTTTCGGCAGGCTCACCTGGTCGGCGGTGACGCGGGCTACGAGGCGCTGGTCGCCCGGGTGGTCGGCCTCGTGGAAGCCCCACACCTCGGCCTCGACCTGCCGCTCGACATTCGCGGCACGGCGTTCCAGCGACGGGTCTGGCAGGCCCTGCGGGAGATTCCGGCGGGCAGCACGACGACCTACGGCGACATCGCCACTCGTCTCGGCACGCCCGGGGCGGTGCGGGCCGTGGCGGGAGCGTGCGCGGCCAACCCCCTCGCGGTCGCCATCCCGTGTCACCGCGTCGTGCGTCATGATG
>CAXUBX010000063.1:5449-7844 GCA_964249405.1 uncultured Acetobacteraceae bacterium
TGCTGCTTCCCGCTCTTCCTGATGCTTTCGCTTCGGGCGGCGACATCCTCTGGAGGTTCTTGTTGCTTGCCTTGCCCGTGCTGCATGGGCAAGGACTGTTCTCGATCGATCACTGGATCCTCGAAGCTGTCCGACGAACAAGTCGTGACGCCGCCGCGGCCCGAATGGCCCTTCTGGGTCGGTTGCCTCATGTGATGGTCGTGGGAGGTGGCTTCGGCGGCCTTGCCGTGGCCGGTCGCTCCGCTTGGCTCCGTGCCGGATCACGGTGCTCGATGCCAACAACGACCACCTGTTCCAGCCGTTGCTTTACCAGGTTGCAACCGCCGGCCTCTCCCCGGCCGACATCGCGACGCCTCGCGCCGGCGGCCAGGCAGCGCGGCCATTGCGTCGCGCGCGTGATCGCAGCCCGGCTGGCCGGACGGCCCGCTCCGCCCCGTTTCCGATATCGCCATGTCGGCAGCCTGGCTAGGATCGAACGCCGATCAGCGGTGGCGGATTTCGGGCCGCTGCGCATCTCCGGCGCTCCCGCCTGGTGGCTCTGGGGGGCCGCCCACGTCGCTTCCCTGGTCGGCACGCGCAATCGGGCGTCTGTGATCGTCGAATGGGTTTGGGCCTACCTGACGATGCGACGGAGCACCCGATTGATCACAGGGACGAGCGCGACTGCGTCGGTTCCAGGACCGGAGCGCAACGCGTCGGCGGCCCCGGGCAAACGCTAGGCTCGACGTCCGTCGATCGCGACGACGATGGAGAGTTTGCCTTCGCCCGTTCGAACCTCGGCTTAAAGCCACCAGGCACCGCTCGGACCCTGCACTGCTGAGGCGACGCCCGGACCAACCACGCGCGCACCACGATGGGCCACATCGCCAACCGGGCCGGCATGTCACGTCCGGCGCTCTACCTCCTGTTTCCGGACAAGGACGCCGTCTTCGCCCGGGTGATCGCGCGCATGGACGAGCGCAAGCTGCGGGAGATTAACGCGGCGCTGCCCGCGCTCACGACGCTCGATGACAAGCTCCGGCGCGCCTGCCTCGACTGGGGCCTGCACGGGGTCGAGCTGGCGGCGGCGCATCCGGACGCGGCCGACCTGTTCAACCTGCGCTCGAGGCGGTCCGCCAAGTCTACGCCAATTTCGAGGAGCTGGTCGCCGGCCTGATCGCCCAAGCGGTCGCCGCCTCGGGGATCCGCGCCACGGCGGTGGAACTGGCGCGGACGCTGGTCTACGGCATGCGCGGCCTGGTGAGGCGGCTCCCGATGTCGAAACCATGCGCCGTCTGGTGACCGTGCAGGTGGAGACCCTGGTGCGGGCAATCAGGACGAAACCGTAGCCCCGAGGGAATGATACCCTCGCGGCGACCGTCGGTCGGTTGCTCAGAGCGGTCTCGATCGCCCTGCTCACCGGACTGTCCGGCGCGGTGGCGGCGGCCGCTCCTCCCGCCTCCCTGCTCCGATTTCCCGAAGCGAGCGCGGCCGAGGTGGCGTGCGTCGCCCGCATTAATCCCTGGATCGCGCCGCGCGACGGCGGGGAGACGAACGGCGACGACGGCGACGACCGTGCGGCAGTCCCGACCGCGTTGCTCGGGGTGGATTTGCGCCCGACCCGGCGAGCCTCGCGGTCCTCGATGGAGGGGAGCAATCGTCCGGCGCGCTCCGGGCCGTAACGACGACGATCGTGTCGCGGGATCAGCCGGTCCCGGCGGCTTGCGCCTCGGCCACGCGCGCGAGGCCCTCGACCCAGTCCTGATGGTAGCTATAGAGCCCGCCCGGGTGCTTGTGCCCAAGCTGTTCGAGGAACCAGGGACCTTGCTGCGTTTCCTCAGACAGGACGTGGCAGCCCTGAGCCGTGGGAGTGATGACCCAACCGTGGAAGGCGGTCGAACCGGTCTCGTCGCCGTCGACCGTTGTCGACCAGGACAGCCTCCGGTTGGGCAAGCATTCCGTGACGACGGGGAACATGAGAAAGCCGATCGTCACCCGGGTGAACCTGGTTCCGAGCGAAAGCTTCGTCTCGCCGTTCGGCAAGCGGACCTGGTTCTCGGGAGGGAAGTAGCTGCACCAGTTCGGGGCGTCGACCAGGAGCCTCCATACCAGTTCCGGGGGCGCGTTCACGTCAACCTCGTTCAGCGCGTAAATGGCTGAGATGCGTGGATCGTACTCGGGAGGGTAAATCACGTGGTCGAGCATGTGCCGTCTCCTGATCCCTGGATCGCCGTCGGCAAGCATGGCCGAGCCTGCCCGTCTCGTTGCCCGGACAGGATGATCAGAGAGATCCCCTTCGCGACATAGCCGTCTGAGTTCTCGCTGCGCAGTGCGCGTTTGCGCATAGCCGTGGTGCGCTTGTGCACCGTGGCAATCCATTGAAGCAGCATCGATCACTCATCTTCTTCACAGCCAC
>CAXUBX010000063.1:7944-10792 GCA_964249405.1 uncultured Acetobacteraceae bacterium
GCGGACCGGCGGTCAGGATCAACGATGATCGATTGGGACAACGTCCGGTATTTTCTTGCGATCGCGCACGACGGCTCGATACGGGCAGCCTCGGAACGGCTTGGAGTGAACCACTCGACCCGCGCTGAGGCGCATCGCGCAGCTGGAACGGCAGCTCGGCGCGCGGATGTTCGAGAAGCTCCCGTCGGGCTATCGCCCGACGGCCGCCGGCCAGGACGTCGTCGGGCTCGCCGAGCAGATGAAAACCGCAGCGACCCAGCTCGAAGCCCGGGTTTTCGGACGCGACGAGAACGTGCGCGGATTGTTGCGAGTAACGATGGCGCCGATGTTGGCGAGCCACCTCCTCATGCCGGATTTCGCCGAGTTCGCGCGTCTGCATCCCGAGATTGAGGTGAACATCCATTCCTCGGACGATCTGGTCAACCTGACGAACCGGCAAGCCGACGTCGCGCTGCGGGTCATCTCGGATCGTTCTTCCCTGCCACTCAACCTCCAAGGCCTGAAAGGTCCGGAGATTTACAGCGGCGTCTACGTGTCACGTCGATTGCTCGCTGTCTGGCGCGCCGGGAACTCGCCGCCGATCCGCTGGGTGGTGAAGGAGTTCGACGGCATACCGACCTGGGGACAGGAAGGCGACATCCCGGTCGCCGAGATCCGGTCCGCACGGTGGATGCCGGCGCCCATATCGCCGCGCTCCGGAACGGAATGGGGATGACGTCGCTGCCCTGTTTCGTCGGCGATGCCGATCCGCTGCTCATCAGGGTCCCGGGCAGCCGCCTCCATCTGCACGGAAGGCTATGGCTGCTGACCCAGGGCGAGACCCGGAAGACCAAGCGGGTGCAGGTCTTCACCAAATTCATTTCTCGCAAGCTCATCGGCTACGTGCCGCTTCTCTCGGGACAGTCCTCTCCGGTGCGGCCTGACTAGGCGCGCTCCCGGCACGTCTGCATGAAAACGGGGATGCCAGATCGCCGGATTGACCATCTCCGGCGTCTGCACAGGAAGATCGCTCGGCCCGAGCGCGCGCAACGCGTCATCCATCGGCCCCGTGCTGGTGCCGCGGCACGACGCGACAACGTGGCGGAACGCCGCGTCGGAGTGCGGCGTCAGGAGCAGGTCGGTCAAAGGGCGACGGGACGAACGGCGCCGACGAAGTCGTTGCAGAAGATCAGGCGACTTGGACTTCGCGCGTCGTCCTTGCCTCCGTCGCAATCCGAGATCGAGGCACTTGTCCCGCAACGGTCTGGCGTTCTTATCGGGCTTTGGCGTGAAGCGCAGCCAGATATGCGGTGCGGCTCCGGTGATCGTCGAGAAGACCCGGGCGTGCCAATCGCGCCCGTTTCGCGCAGCGGTGGTGCGATGGTGCACAGCCGTTGTGGAGAAACACGCAATTGCGGGGCGGTTTCCGCCTACGTACAAAGCGCGTCTGAGGTCAAGCCGACGAGAACAGGAGCAGTCGGAAGCGAGCGGCACGCGTCCCATCGCAGCATGACCGATCCTCGTCCGCAGACCGGGCTCCGGCACTGCCACCCCGCAGTTTCGCACCGGCTTACGGAGGACAAGATGTTCGAAGCGATCAACTGGCCAGAGGACATGAAGCCGAGCCGCTGTCCCATACACTTCACCAACGAGCATGAAGTCGCTGCTGCTCCCGATACGATCTGGTCCCTGCTCACCGACCCGGAGGCATGGCCGAGATTCTACCCTGGCGTCCAGCACGTCGAAATGCTCGACGGTCACACGGCGCTGCAGCTCGACACAAGGTTCGAGACCAATCTCGCCGGTCAGGACGTGTCCGCGTCCGTCACGGAGTTCGAGCCGACCACGCGCATCGCGTGGTTCGGCGGCCCGAAGGCATCGAGGGAGTCGGTTGCCTATCATGCCTGGATCATCACGCCGACACTGACCGGCACCCATCTCTGGACCGAGGAAACGATGCAGGGTCCGCTCTGGATCGAATTGGCCAAGCCGGCGCCCGACGCGTTCTGGCGCGCGCATGAAAGGCTGCTGGAGGATCTCGGCAAGGTCGCCATCGCGCGCGAAGGCTCGCGGCAGCGTTGAGATCATGATCAGGCGGCGTCGTTGCCGGGGTCGCAGCAATCGAGGACGCCGGTCGCGCGGAGGATGAGGAGGAAGATCATATGAGTCACGCCATCATCGGTTTCGGGGCGGTCGGCCAGGCTCTCGCCCGCATGTTCGCCCGCAAGGGCATCGCGGTGACCGTGGCAAGCCGCCGTCCGCCGGAGGCGCTCGCTGCGACGGCGGCGGCTATCGGCTCGACGGTCACGCCGAAGCCACTGGATGGGGCGCTGCACTCGGACACCATCATGCTGGCGATGCCATTCGAACAGCACGGAGAGATCGCGAAAGCGGTCACGAACTGGGAAGGCAAGTTCGTCGTCGACGTGACCAACGCGTTCGGCGTTCCTGTTGGGGATCTCGGTGGCTTGCCCTCTTCCGCCGTGATCGCCAGGAGCTTGCCGGGCGCCAGGCTGGTCAAGGCGTTCAACCACTTGCCTGCCGCGACGCTCGCCGCGGATCCGGCCGTCAAGGGCGGCCGGCGCGTCATCTTCGTCGCGGGCGACGACGTCGACGCGATCGCGCCCGTGAAGAGCCTGGTCGAGCAGCTCGGCTTCGCGCCCGTCGTGCTGGGCAGGCTCGATGAGGGGGGTACGCTTGTGCAGGCGCGGGGGCGCAGCTGGGCGCCACTGATCTTCCAGGATCTCGTCAAGTTCGACGACACGTAGCAGCCGAGGCACGCGCGTTCCGTGATCATCGGAAGATTTCAGCATGATCATCAACTTGAAGGGCCGCAGGGCGATCGTCACCGGGTCGACGGCCGGGATCG
>CAXUBX010000063.1:10892-12076 GCA_964249405.1 uncultured Acetobacteraceae bacterium
GCTGGCGCGGGCCGGCGCCTCGGTGGTCGTCAACGGTCGCGGGCGTGAGCGGGTCGAGAATGCCGCCCGCGAGATGCGCCAGGCCTTTCCCGACGCCGACATCTCGGGCGTCGCCGCCGACCTTTCAACGGCGAAAGGCGCCGAGGCACTTCTGTCGCAGGTCCCGGTTGCCGATATCCTGGTCAACAATCTCGGCACGGCCATCCTGCGTGATTTCGCCGACATCAGCGACGAGGACTGGCTCGGCATCTTCCAGATCAACGTCATGAGCGGCGTCCGGGTGACCCGCCACTACCTGCCGCGCATGGTGTGGAAAGGCTGGGGCCGGGTGGTGTTTGTCAGCAGCGAGTCGGCACTCAACATCCCGAAGGAGATGATCGATTGCGGCGTCACCAAGACGGCGCAGCTCGGGATCTCGCGCGGTCTGGCCGAGGCGGTCGCGGGCACCGGCGTCACTGTCAACGCCGTGCTTCCCGGCCCGACCCGGTCCGAGATCCTCGGCACCTGGATGGCGGGGCAGGCGAGGGAGCAGGGCATCCCGCAGGACGAGGCCGAGCAGGCGTTTCTGCGATCGGCCCGGCCGACCAGCCTCATCGGGCGGTTCGCGACCACGGACGAGGTCGCCAACATGATCGCCTACGTGTGCTCGGAGCAGGCCTCGGCGACCAGCGGAGCGGCGCTTCGCGTGGATGGTGGCGTCGTCCGTTTCGTCGCCTGAGCGAGACGCGACGGCAGAGAGGCTGATGCCGCACAACGGGAAAGCGATGAAGGCCTTCGCTCCGCCCGCGATGCGGGACGGCACCGCCATGCGCAACGGCACGCTGCAGGGCGCCTACCTGATGATCGCGGCACGCGCGCTCGGTCTGGATTGCGGGCCGATGTCGGGCTTCGATAACGAGGGAGTGGGTCGAGCCTTCTTCGCCGAAACGAACGTAAAGTCCAATGTCATCTGCAGCCTCGGTCACGGTGGCCGGGCATCGCTGTTCCCGCGCGGACCGAGGCTCACTTTCGAGGACGCGGGACATTTCGCCTGAAGGAGGTTCAGTCTCGCCCATGGACAATCTGGAAAAAGCCCGCGCGTTCATCGAAGGATTGAGAGGGCGGGATCCTGAGCTGACGGCCCGGTTCGTCAGCGCCGACAGCTACGTCGAGCGCGATCCCGACGTCGCGGATGGCATCACGGG
>CAXUBX010000063.1:12176-18721 GCA_964249405.1 uncultured Acetobacteraceae bacterium
GGCGGCCTGATCGTCGAGCACTGGGGCTTCGCCGCGCCGGGCAACCCTCCAAACAAGAGCGGGCACACCCAAGCGGACGGGCCGACCGAACCGAGGGATCTCGCCGACACCGAGAGGAACAAGGCGACCGTGCGTGAGTATTACGAGACTGTGCACCTCGGCGGCAACCATGATCGGATACGTCGCTACGTGTCGGGCGAGGTGCAGACCCGTCACGAGCCCGGCGTCGAGGACGGGGTGACCGCGTTCGAACGGGACCTGGCCGTCATCACCCGGAACCGGACCATCGACGAGATCGGGCTCCTGCTCGGCCAGGGCGATTTCGTGTTCCTCGTGGCCAGGGGCACACACGAGACCAGGCCATGCGTCTACATCGATCTTTACCGCGTCGAGTCTGACAAGCTCGTTGAGCATTGGGGATTTCCCCACGAAGCACCCCCAGAGGAGGAGAACAGGAACGGCAACGGGATATTGTAGGAATACGTCGCTCGCACCGTCCGGAGCCAGGATGGTTCAGGACCTGATCAGGACCGTGATATGACATCGGCATCGACCCTGCCCTCATGGTTGGGCCACGCTCTCGATGCCCTCTCGGCTGGCGAAGTCCACGGCTATCTGGCCATGTATGCGCCCGATGCCGTGCACGAGTTCCCGTTCGCGCCCGGCGGGACGCCGTCCCGCTTGGTCGGACTGACGCGATCTCGACCTACGTGCGAGAGCTGCCGGATTCGGAACGCTCACGGACATTCGGGTGCGGGAAGCGGGCGACGAGCTCATCATCGAGGCGACCGGGCATCATCGACGCGTGTCGGATGATGCGCCACGGGATCTCAGCTATGTGTGGCTCACCACGCTGCGCGACGGAAAGGTCGCGCATTTCCGCGACTACATGAATCCGCTCCAGCTTTCACCGATGTAGGCGACCGCGTCGTTGCGCCTCCCGGGTTATCCGGGCGGAGCCCAAATCCCCGTCAGGCGCCCGGGATCCGGTCCGCGATCCGCCGACCAGCCTCGGCACGTCCCTCGCGGCGGCAGGAGGTTCTCGCCCGTTACCTCGGGCGTCGAACCGCTCGACCCGACGCAAGCCGTACGCTGTCACGCGCCACAAGACGACGTTCGCGCCACGCGTGCTGGGATCAAGGCCCATGCCGATGATCCGCCCGGCCGTGCTGTTGAAGCCGGTGGTTTCCTGCTGCATCGCGCAGCCCATCACACATCCCCGATCTCGGCCGGTTCGACCCCTGGCCCCGGGTGTCGTTGAGGGAGCCGCGTTAAGCCCCGCCCATCGGCGTGCGCGCGGTAGTATAAGAATGCCAGTATGGTTGGAACCGGCGCTCATCCATGTCAAGACGGCGTATCGGCGCGGGCAGCGGGGGAGGACGAGTACGTGACGGACGACGTGGACGGAGAAGCTGGATGCGAGGTTCCGCACCGTGCGCTGATGCTGTGGAGTGAGGGAACCCGGATCGCGGCCGACCTCCTCACCCCCGCGACGGCGCCCTCAGAAAGCGGGTATCCAGCCGTCCTCCTGTGTCATGGCTGGGGCGGCCTCAAGGAGCAGCTCCGTCCGATGGCGGAAGGCTTCGCGCGTGCCGGCTTCGCCGCGATGACTTTCGATTACCGCGGCTGGGGCGAGTCCGATGGCCGGGTGATCGCGACGCGCGATGCGCCGCCGCTGCTCCAAGCGGGCGAGCGCACGCTCGCCGTGCACGTGTTGCGCGAGGTGGTCGACCCGGTCGACCAGACGACGGACGCGCGCAACTGCCTGGCGGTGCTGGCTTCCGAGCCCGGGATCGACCCGACGCGCCTCGGTCTCTGGGGCACCAGCTACGGCGGCGGCCACGTCGTGTTCCTCGCCGGCGGGGACGACCGGGTACGGGCGGTGGTGGCGCAGATCGGCGGCTACGGCTTCCCGGCCGAGCACCGGACCTGGGCGCGCGGACGCGCCGCCGAGAAGGCGCGCGGGCTTCAGGAGCCGACGGTGCCGCAGCAGGGCCAGGACAGCGTGCCGAACCTCCGGGGCACGCCGGACGTCGCCCGGATGGCAGAGCACGCGCCGCTGATCGCTGCGGGGCGCGTCCGCGTGCCAACGCTGATCATCGACGCCGAGTTCGAGGAGCTCAACGACCGTTTCGCGCACGGCTTCGCCGCGTACACGCTGATCCGCCAAAACGCCCCGGCGGAATACCACACCTTCCCGTGCCGGCATTACGCGGTCTACGACGACTACGCCGAGCCGGCCCAGGCGCTGGCGCTCGGATGGTTCGAGCGGCACCTCCGGGCGCCCGGACGGCGGGGCGCATGAAGCGACCGGCCGGAAGGTCCTGGTCCACCCGGACGGATGAGCGGCGGCAGTTGACAGCGATCCGACCGCGTGCGCCATACTGGCTTTCTCAAATCAGCATATGCCGCCGCTCCCCGCGAGCGGCGGGGCGACGGATGGGGAGAGCCGCGATGCGGTCCGCCGAGCTCCGAGCAACCATCGACGCCTCGTCCGGTCGCGCCGTCGCGCGGTCCGACCCAACCGAGCGGTTCCGCACCAAGCTCAGCTACGGCGTCGGGGCGATCGCGTTCGGCGTCAAGGACAACGGGTTCAGCGTCCTCCTTCTCCTGTTCTACAACCAGGCGCTCGGCCTCGATCCCCGGCTGGCCGGTCTCGCCATCCTGATTGCCATGTTGGTCGACGCCTGTGTCGATCCGATGATCGGCTACGCGTCCGACCGGCTCGACACACGCTGGGGACGGCGCCACCCGTTCATGTACGCGAGCGCGTTGCCGATCGCGGCGAGCTACCTTCTCCTGTTCGCGCCCCCGGCCTTCATCGGTCACAGATGGCTGTTCCCCTATCTGCTGGTCACCGCGGTCCTCGTCCGCGTGTGCGTCTCGTTCTACGAGATCCCGAGCTCGGCGCTGGTGGCGGAGCTGACGCAGAGCTACGACGAGCGTACCAGCTATCTCAGCCTGCGCTACTTCTTCGGTTGGACAGGCGGGCTGACCATGTCCGTCGCGGCGTTCGCGATCTTCCTGCGGCGTGGGGAGGGCCACGTCGCGGGGACGCTGCTTCCCTCGAACTACCGGGGCTACGGTATCGCTGCGTCGCTGGTGATGCTCGCCGCCATCCTCGCCTGCTCGCTCGGTACTCATGGGGCGATCCCGTGGTTGAAGCGCCCGGCGGTCGCGGAAGGGCATCGAAGCGTCCGTCACGGCGTGCGCGACATCGTCCAGTCACTGTCGTCGCGCTCGTCGGCGACCATCCTGCTCGCCGGCATGCTCTACGCGCTGTCGTCCGGGCTGGTGTTCGCGCTCGCCCCTTATTTCTACACGTATTTCTGGGCGCTTTCGCCGGGGAAGATGTCCGTCCTGCTGAGCGGCAGCTTCATCGCGGCCGCGGTCGGGCTCACCTTGGCGCCGCGCCTGTCGCAGTTCCTCGAGAAGCGCGGCGCCGCCGTCGCGATCACGGCGGTGACGCTCGGCACCACGCCGATCTCGCTCGTGCTGGCGTTGACCGGGCATTTCCCAGCCAACAACTCGCCCGATCTGGTGCCGCTGCTGTTTGCCACCGGCGTGTTGTCGACGACCCTGCTGATCGTTCAGGGCATCCTGTTCACGTCCATGCTGACCGACGTCGTCGAGGAGAACGAGGTGCGCACCGGTCGGCGCACGGAGGGCGTCTACTTCGCGGCGAACACCTTCGTGCAGAAGTGCGTCTCCGGCCTCGGCGTGTTCAGCACCGCGGCGCTGCTCACGATCGCCGGGTTCCCCGCCCACGCCGCCCCCGGCACGGTCCCGGGCCCGACGCTGACCCGGCTCGGCGAGGACTACGTCGTCGCCATCATGCTGATCAACGTCGCCTCGCTCTGCTGCGTGCTGCTGTTCCGCATCGACCGCGCCGCTCACGCCCGCAATCTCGCGATCCTCGCGGCGCGGCGCGCGCAGCCGGCTGTTGGTCGTCCGTGACGCCGGTGCTACCCCGTGGGGCATGCGGCCTCCAGCGCGCGCCACCGGCTCCCCGGGCGTTCCCGCCTCTCCGACCCGGTTTGAAAGCCGCCGGGAGGACATCCTGACCGCCGCGGCCGCGCTGATCAACGAGCGGGGCCTCCGCGACGCGACGTTGTCGGCCATCGCATCCGAGGTCGGGCTCAACCTCAAGAGCCTGCGCTACTATTTCGAGCGCCGCGAGGATCTCGTCTCGACGGCGTTCCTCCGTTCGATCCGGCTGCATCGCGACCTCGTCGAGGGCGCGCTTCGGCTGCCGGACGTCGAGGGTCGCGTGCGGCGCTTCGTCGTGGACTATTTCGCGCTTCGGGCCCGGGTCAGCCGCGGCGAGGACGCGCCGTTCGTCCATTTCGGCGACATCCGGGCGCTGGCGCCTCCGCATTCCGAAGCCGTCATCCGCGACTACGTCGCCTTCTTCCGCCGGGTCCGCGACATGCTCGCCGATCCCGAGCGACCGGTCCGGCGCGCACTGGCCAACGCGCGCGCGCACATGCTGATCTCGCAGCTCCTCTGGTCGGTCGTCTGGGCGGAACGCTCCGTTCCCGAGGACTACCCCGCCGTCGGACGACGCTTCTCCGACGCGCTGCTCGGCGGGATGGCGCGCCGTCGGGTGGCGCTGCCCGCGTCGGACGGAGCCACGGAAGCGGCCCCTCAGGGCGAGAAGCTCAGCACGGAATCCTTTCTTCTCGCGGCCACCCGGTCGATCAACGCCGAAGGCTACCGTGGGGCGGCGGTCGACCGGATTTCCGCGCGCCTCAGCGTCACCAAGGGCTCGTTCTACCATCACAACGACAACCGGGACGGCCTGGTGGTGGCCTGCTTCGAGCGAACCTTCGCGATGATCCGGGCCGCGCAGGATGCGGCGCTCACCCGACCTGCGCGCGGCATCGAGCGCGTGGCGGCGGCGACGATCCGTCTGGTGGCGCAGCAGCTCGTTCCCGACGGCGTCATGCTGCGCACCTCCGCGCTCACCGCGATCGGCCCCGAGCTCCGGAGCCTGATGCAGGCGCGTATGGAAAGCTGCACGCTGCGCTTCGCCGACATGCTAAACGACGGCATCGTCGATGGATCCGTACGCCCCTGCAACGTCCGCATCGCGTCCGAGATGATCACGGGCGCGGTCAACGCCGCCGAGGAACTCCCGACCTGGATCGGCGGAGCTGGGGAAGCCGGTCTCGCCGGGTTCTACGTGCGCTTGCTGCTCGAGGGTCTGCTCGCCTCGGACCCATCGCCGCCGCCCGCGCCCGGACGCGCCGAAGCCGCGACAGGAGATCGATGATGAAGAATTTCGCCGGCAAGGTGGCCGTGATCACGGGAGGAGCGAGCGGCATCGGGCTCGCCATCGCCCATCGCTTCGGTGCGGAAGGCTGCCGCGTGCTGCTCGGGGACATCGAGGACGGGCCGTTGCGGGACGCCGTCGAGGTGCTGAAGCGGGACGGCATCGAGGCGGACGGTCAGCACGCCGACGTCGCCGATGCCGCGTCCGTTGAGGCGCTCGCGGCAAAAGCGCGGACGCGCTTCGGCAACGTCCATCTCCTGTTCAACAACGCGGGCGTCTCGATCACCGGTCCGACGTGGCGGTTCAGCGAACACGACTGGCGCTGGGTGTGGGACGTGAACGTGGGCGGCGTCGTCAACGGGATCCGCGCCTTCCTGCCGGACATGATGGCGCATGGCGAGGAGGCCCGGGTCGTCAACACCGGCTCGCTCGCGTCGTTCAACGGCAACGGCGACCACGCGCCCTATTGCTCGTCGAAGGCGGCAGTGCTCGGGATCAGCCAGTCGCTCCACAGCGAGATGCGGGCGATGATGACGAAGGTCGGCGTCAGCATCATCTGCCCCGGCATGGTGGCGACGCGGATCCACCAGAGCTGGCGCAACCGGCCGGAGGACGACGTGCCGTGGAGCAAACGCGAGTTCGCCGACCCCGCTTGGCGCGCCGGGTCCGACGCCTTTCAGAACGCCGGCATCGCGCCGGAGCTGATCGCGGACGCGACTCTTGACGGCGTGCGTCGCGACCAATTCTACGTCTTTGCCGGACCGAACTGGCAACAGTTCATGGAAGCGACGCTGGGTCGGACCATGCGTGGCGAGAACCCGCTTGTGCTCACGTGGGGCGAGGATCGTCGGTCTGCGGCGGCGCGCGACTTGCCACTCTGGGCGAGCGCTATCTGATCGCCAAGGCAGAGAAAGCCACTGGCCGGAGCTCGCGGGCGACAAGCCGGTTCGCCGACTACGCGATCGGCCACGTCCACATCGACATCGCCGAGGTTCGAAGGGGCGACGTCGGGCGTTACCTCTTCGTCGCAATAGACCAGACGTCGAAGCTGGCCTTTGCCCGGCATCGTCTGACCACGCCGAAACATCCGTGGATCAACGGCCACGTCGAGCGGAGAGCCACGCGCAGCTCGGGGGCATCTGCAACTTTTCGTCAACGCCTACAACCACGCCAGTCGGCTAAAGGCCCTGCGAGGCCTCACTCTGCGAATCGTCTGCTCGGTCCACGAAAGAGCCGGATCGATTGAGGATCAACCCGTCACGCCACATCC
>CAXUBX010000064.1:0-18481 GCA_964249405.1 uncultured Acetobacteraceae bacterium
CACAATCGCCGTCGTCGTCACGTTCTGGCTCACGTAGAGGGTCCTGAGCCTAGGCAATCGTGTTCGGAGGCGGCGAGGCGTCTCCGGAGGCGGCGAGAGACGGTGTGTTGTAGGCGGCGCCCGGGTCGGAATCGGGTGCAAGAGCGACCTAAGAGCGCTGGGCAATCACCTTCGGTAGCAAACCGACGTCCTGGCGACCGTCGCCTAGTCGCGATCCCGTTGTCCACACGGCCACACCGCGCGAGCGAAGCAGGCCTAACGACCGCTCACACGTCTAGTTGATATGACAGCGATGGCCATCGGCCGCATCCGCCTTTTGCCTGCCGACGTCAAAGTGACGTGCCTAGCCTAAGTGAGGCCGCTCGTGTGCGATGTGCTTGTCCTGGATGACGACGCTCTGGTCCTTGAGACGCTCGTGGACATCCTTCGAGAGGAAGACTTCTGGGTCGTCGGCGCGACGAACTCGCGGGACGCGCTGGCCCGGTTCGCCGGGAGCGAAAAGCCCCGCATCCTCGTGACCGACGTAGACCTGGGCGAGCCCACAGACGGACGCGACGTCGCCCAACGCGCGCGGCGGGCGTCACCCGGCCTGCCCGTCATCTTCATCACCGGGCGTCCGGACCGGTTTTGGGGAACGGTTCTCGAAGAACACCAACAGCTCATCCCGAAGCCGTTCCGGCCGTCGGAGCTTATCCGGGCGATCCATCAGATTGGGGCCAGTCGCGGCCGACCGACCGGTGGCGACCCCGCCGCGAATGGGTGCTGAGCAAGCGGAACAGGTCCGCGGCAAGGAACGGCTTCGCAAGTGTGTGGAGGCCGGGCTTGGCCTTCTGAGTGAGCGCGTCGACGTCTCCCGACGTGAGGACGACCGGGGCCTCAGGACGCATCTCCTGCATGACCGCCGCTACGTCGGCGCCGCTCATCCCGCCGGGCAGCGTCAAGTCGGTCACGAGGGCGTCGAACCGATCGGGCTGCTTTCGGAGCATCTCAACAGCAAGGACGCCGCTAGGGGCTTCTGCGATCTCCAGGCCCATGTCGCGGAGCGTGTCGCTCACGATCTCCCGCAGGAAGCCGTCGTCGTCGACCAGCAGCACGCGCACGGGCTCACCGACAGTGAAATCACGATGCTGCAACATTACGCCCGCGCTCACCTCCATGCCAGCAGCCGCTCTAAGTCAGCCTCCCCGGCGTCCCTCGGCTGAAGCCATTCCCGAACCGCGGCGTCGATCGCGAGCTTCGCCTCGTGCTCGGTCAGGCCGGCCTCCATCAGGCGCCGGAGAGCACGGTTCAGCGCGGTGAGCTCGCGACCATTCACCCCGGAGGTGTTGGTGGCGGTAAAGCCCTCCTGCTCGGGTGGCTTCGGCTTGAGGCGCACGGTCGGCCGGAAGCTCTCGCGTGGTCCGTCCGGCATGGCTCAGCGCTCCCGCGGCGGGCTAGGCCCGCTCATCCCCATACCGGTGCTCGAGTGCGCTTCCCGTGGCGGCGGCCGCATGAGGACGACCCCGCTCTGCCGGAAATACTCGAGCAGGCGAGCCGCGACGGCACTGTTGGCCTCACGAGCGATGTCCGCCTTGCGGACGCTTCCCCTCGTCAGGCCTAGAGCGATGGCGATCAGCTCCCCCGCGTCGGTGTCGGAGATCGGGACAAGCGGGCGATCAGTGCGCGGGATCACGTCGGGCATGAGGAGAACAAAACAGGTACAAGGGACGGAGTCGAGTCCGATCTTCTGGCTCTTGCGGGCTTAGCGCCGGTCCATTCTCACGGCGGCCTGCCGCTCCTTGGACGCGCTCTCGCGGCGATGACGGTGGCGGATTACCGGCCGCCATACCGACGACTACCTAACGATGATCCCAAGCTCGATCCGTCGCTTCTTGGATAGTCCACGCGAGACGATGGCGTGCGACTGGCGGAGATGATCCCGCAACTCGTCGTCCGTCAGCCCCGGTGCCGCGTGGTGTTGGATCCATTTCAAGCCGCGTGAGGCCAGATAGGGCGCTGGACGTAGCCCAGGCTGTTCCCTCAGGACCTCGTAGGCGAAATCACCGACCTTGAAGGTGAAAGTAGGCGCGTCGTCCTCCCACCCACCGATCGCGAACACTTTGCCGCCGACTTTCCAGACGTTCGATCCGCCCCATTGAACGACATGGGTCGTCGCCGGCAACACGCGACAGAACGCATCGAACTCGCCTGGGGTCATGCCGGCCTGCCCTATCGTCGATGCGATGCCTCGGTCCACGTAAGACGCCGCTGCCAGAAAATTGCCCGACGGCGGATCGGCTTTCTGTCGGCCCTCAAACCTCCTGCCAAGACCAGGGGCTCGACGGGCGTGCGCCGGATCCGGAACTCGAGCCCGATAGGGACGCGGCGCACCGGCGGAGCATGGCGTCCCACTCGGGCGCGTTGTCGGGCAACGGGCCAGGCCGGCGAACGCCACCGCGCCTGTCCACGGCGAGTTCGTCGTCCTCGTTCACGCGTTTCGCTCATCGATCGGCTCGACGGATGCGGCGATCGCCGCGGCAAGGGCTGGCCAGCGCCGGCAGCACAGGTCCCAAGCCTCCTGAGCCGAATGCGGTGCCGCCTCGGCAACGTCGGCTAGGTGGGTAGGCGACAGCCGACCGAACAGGGCCCGAACCGGGTAGAGGCGCCCGTCGTGGGCCACCAGCGGGCCGAGCGGGACGGTAGCCGTCGGCGGCACGATCCCGAGCAATCGTGTGCGCGCGGCTGGGAACGGGATGATGTTGTCTGGCGGGCTCAGCATCAGGGAGGATTGTTGCGATATCGTGCCGGTGCTGTCCAGTTCGGTTGCGAACGCCTCGTGAGCGGTCCGATACCATGACAGTGCACTCAGCGGACTGGCCGGCCCGGAAAGACACTGAGATGAAGATGAGGATCGTAACAGCACGCCTGGTTCTCCGCTCCTGGACCGAAGCCGATCGCGACGTCTTTGCGGCCCTGCATGCCGACCTTGAGGTAATGGCTGATCTCGGCGGCCCGATCAGCCGAACGCAAAGTGATGCCAAGCTCGAGCGCTACATGGCGGCGTTCCGGCAGCACGGGATCTGCCGCTGGGCTGTCGAGAGCGGAGAAGGCGGAGTCCTGGGCTACGCGGGCATCATGCCGGCGGGACCGGATCATCCGCTCGGCCCGCATTGCGAGGTTGGATGGCGGCTAGCGCGGCGCGCTTGGGGCCACGGCTACGCGACCGAGGCGGCCGCCGCGGCCCTCACGGATGCCTTTGGGCGAGCTTGCCTGCCGAAAGTGCTCGCCTACACCGCGGTCGACAACGCCCGCTCGCGTGCGGTGGTCGGGCGGCTGCCGATGCGGCGCGATCCCGCGCGCGATTTCACGGCGGTCTACCCTGACGTTGGCGCCTGGTCAGGCTTGGTCTGGGTAGCCGCTGCGAGCGAAAGCGGCGACTATCGAACGAGCCCCGGGATCGAGTTGCCGGCGATCGATCGGCCGCCACGACAACCTTAGGATTGCATCGATGTGCGGCCGCTTCGCCTCCTCGCTTCCGCCCGAGCTCCTGCGCGCGGTGTTCCGCACGCTTGGCGACCTGGCGAACCAGGCGCCGAGCTGGAACGTCGCGCCGACACAGGCCGCTCTCGTCGTCCGCCGGCATCCTGGGACAGGTGAGCGACGGCTCGACGCGCTGACTTGGGGCCTGATCCCGTCCTTCACCGATGATCCGAAGGGCGGCCGCAAGCCGATCAACGCCCGGGCCGAGACGATCGCCAGTTCGGGGATGTTTCGCGGCGCCTTCGCCACCCAGCGTTGCCTGGTGCCGATGGACGCGTTCTACGAGTGGGAGACGACGCAGACCGGCAAGCAGCCCTGGGCCTTCGCGCGGGCCGACGGGGCGCCGCTCGCCATGGCCGGGCTCTGGGAGGGTTGGCGTGATCCCGACGGCGAGGTCCGACGCACTTTCACGATCGCGACCACCGCGGCCAACCAGCTTATGAGCTGGATCCACGATCGCATGCCGGTCATCCTGGAGCCGGACGCCTGGTCGACGTGGCTGGGCGAGGAGCCAGGCGACGCGGCCGCGCTGCTCCGTCCGGCCGCAGACGACGTGCTGAGGTCGTGGCCGGTGAGCCGGGACGTGAACTCGCCGCGGCACGACCGGCCGGATCTCCTCGACCCGGTCGAGCTGCCGCTGGCGTCGGAGGACGAACCCGAGGCCGGTCCGCGCAGTCGCTAAGAACCGCACTTAGATGAGCGCATCAGGACGCGTCGCGGCCCATGTCAAGGAGTTAATTTTGAAGGGCGAGGCGCCTAGTCGAGTCGTTTACCTTGAGTCAAGCCTAATTTGCATCTAATTGGAGCACGAGCAAACCGCCGAGCTTCAGTCGCGCTACGCGTGCGAGGACGAGCGGCAGTATGGACTAGGGGACAGAGCCATGTTCGATGCGATCGCTTCGATGAAGGTCTCTGACCTAGTCGCCCCAAGCTCACGCGGTAACTTAGTTAACACCACTGTTCAGTTCGCTGCGAGAGAGCCGGAACCTGACTATGAGGCGATGAAGCGGATTGTCGCCGGGGTGGAACCGGTGACACTGTCGACTGATGAGCAACGAGTCGTCCAACAAAGGCTCGAAAACCGCCAGTAGTTTTCCGCGAGGAACAGCTTTACCTGCTCAGTCTCCGATCTTTTGGGTTGGGCAGAAAGACCGTTACCTCCGGCAGCTTCTTATCCGCGACATCGAGGAGACGACCGGTCGCCGACTGGTCGTCTATTTCGCGAATAGGTATGAACCGGGATCGGACATTGAGGCCCAGGATCTGGGTTATCTCACTGAACTCCTAAGCGACGTCAGCCAGCGACCAGTCGATCTCTTTGTTGAGACTAATGGCGGTCAGACAGACGCGACAGAAGCAATCGTGTCGATGATTACAAAAACCGTTACGGACCTTAGAGTTATCGTAGCCAACGCAGCAAAGAGCAACGGCACTCTATTAGCTTTTTGCGCAGACTCAATCATTATGGGAGCTTCATCTGAATTAGGCCCCATCGAGCCGTCACTGAATGGCATTCCGACATCAATTCTCACGACGCCACAAATCGCTCAGACAAACTTTCCACTTTCTGCCTTGGCTCAATACGCGCTTGAGCAGTCGAAGTCTTTGGCAACGAAGCTACTCTCGCGCGGGATGATGTCTGGAAAGTCCCCGGACGTTATCGCTCAGACTGTAGAGATCCTTCTGACGAGGAAGGTCTTTCCCTCGCATGGTTCCGTTGTCGATGCGGACGAGGCGATTGGGCTTGGTCTGAACGTAACTTACCTCCCGCCTTCAGACGATCTTTGGCGCCATCTTTGGCTACTCTACTGCTTGTATGACGCTGACACGAAGCGCGATCGCCTCCTAAAAATATTCGAAGGACGCTCTCTCAGTCTATCGATACGGCAGAACAAGGCTTGAGGCGTGTGTCCGCCCCAAGATGATGCCCCATCGATGCCCCAACGCGACCGCCTCACCCGACTAGACGCCCAGAGGCCTCATAAGTCACTGAAAAGGCTGGTGCCGACACTCGGATTTGAACCGAGGACCTACTGATTACGAATCAGTTGCTCTACCCCTGAGCTATGTCGGCGCCGAGCATGGCGCGCGTCTTACACAGGGACGGAAGCCGCCGCAACCACCGGGCAGCGGCGGCGGTCGCCGCGCGGTCTGGCCTGCCGGCCGCTCGCATGCGACCATACCGTACATGACGTCTCCCGACACGGAACACCGCGCGGTGGCGACCCACGCCGCCAGATTGCGACCGGTGGTGGGATGGATCGAGTGCCACGATTGCGGCCTCGCGCAACGGCTTCCCGATGCGCCACCCGGGCAGACCATCCGATGCTGCCGCTGCCACTCCAAGCTCCGGACCACGCGAGCCGACCCGCTCGGCATGGCGACCGCCTGCACCATCGCCTCGCTCTGCCTCTATCTCGTCGCCCTCTCGTTCCCGCTGATGACGCTCGACCTCAGCGGACGAACCCACACCGTCGAGGTCCTGACCGGACCGCTCGACCTGCTCGGGTCGGGGGACGTCCTCGTGGTCACCGGAGCAGTGGTCCTGGTCGCGACCGTGCTGATGCCCGGCCTGATCATCGGCGGGAACCTCATGCTGTTCTGGGGCGCCCGCCATCGCCCGGTCGCCGCGATCGTGCCGCACCTGCTCCGGCTGCAGCAGAAGTGCCGGCCGTGGTCGATGGTCGAGGTGTACATGCTCGGCATCTTCGTCGCCTGGTCGAAGCTGATCTCGCTCGCCCATGTCGAGCTCGAACCGGCGATCTTCGCGCTCGCCGCCATCATGGTGCTGATGATCGCGGCCGACGCGGCGTTCGACGCCCGTCCGGTCTGGGACGCGATCGGGATCGAAGAAGGCTTGTGCGGCGAGGCGCTCGAGGAGCCGCCGCAAGACGAAGCCCGCGTGATCGCCTGCCACGGGTGCGAACTCGTGCTCGCCTGCGACGATCCCGGAACCGAGGCCGTGGCAGGCCAGACCGAAGGGCGGCGCTGCCCACGCTGCGGGACGTCGCTGCTCCGCCGCAAGCCCGACAGCCTGCGCCGGACCGCCGCGTTCCTGTTCGCGGCCGCGGTCCTCTACGTTCCCGCGAATGTTCTGCCCGTGCTCACGCTCACCCGTCTCGGCCAGGGTGAGCCTTCGACGATCATCGCGGGCGTCGAGGAACTCTACGCGAGCGGAATGCTCCCGCTCGCCCTGCTGGTGTTCTTCGCGTCGATCACCGTGCCCTGTCTCAAGGTCGCCAGTCTCGCCGCAATGGTCGTGATGACGAGGCGTCGCTCGTCCGCGCTTCTCCTTGACCGGACACGCCTGTTCCGGGCGGTTGACTTCATCGGCCGCTGGTCGATGATCGACGTCTTCATGATCTCGATCCTGGTTGCCATTGTCCGCTTCGGTTTCCTCGCCAACGTGCGTGCCGAGCCCGGTTCGGTCGCCTTCGCGCTGGTCGTGATCCTGACGATCTTCGCCGCCAACAGCTTCGATCCCCGCCTCATGTGGGACGCCGCCAGGGCCGTTCCGTCGTCGCCCGGCGAACCGGCCGCCGACCCTCTGGTCGCCGAACCCGCGTGAGCGGCACGGGAAACGCGGGCGGGGCGAACCGCCCGGTCGCCACGGCGCGGCGCGCCCGCTTCTCGGCCATCTGGCTGATCCCGATCATCGCGGCGGTGGCCGCGATCTTCCTCGGCTGGCGCGCGCTCAGCCAGCTCGGGCCGCTGATCACGATCACCTTCCAGTCGGCCGACGGCCTGTCGTCCGGGCAGACCCAGGTCAAGCACAAGAACGTCGCCCTCGGCACCGTCGAGAGCATCCATCTCTCGAAGGATATGAGGACGGTGCTCGTGCGGGTCCGGATGCAGCGCGACAGCGAGAAGATCCTGACCGATCGTGCCCGGTTCTGGGTCGTGCGTCCGCGCCTGTCGGGCGCCAACATCTCGGGCCTCGAGACCCTGGTGTCCGGCGCCTACATCGCGGTCGATCCCGGCAAGCCCGGTGGACAGCCGACCCACGAGTTCACCGGCCTCGAGACGCCACCCGGCGTCCGCTCGGACGAGCCGGGCAGGACCTACACGCTGATGACGGGTTCGGTCGCCTCGCTCGGGGAGGGTTCGCCGCTGCTCTACCGGGGCGTGAACGTCGGCGAGGTGCTCGGCTACTCGATGCCGCCGCACGGCATCGGCCCGATCGCCGTGAAGGCGTTCGTCCGCGACCCGTACAGCCACTATGTCCGCATCGACACGCGGTTCTGGAACGCCTCGGGCATCGAGGTCGCGTTTGGAGGCAAGGGGCTGCACGTCCAGCTGGAAAGCCTGCAGGCGGTCCTCTCCGGCGGCGTCGGGTTCGGCCTGCCCGCGGACCAGCGAGGGGTCGAGCAGCCCGAGGCGCCCGACGGCGCGATCTTCAATCTGTACGACACCAAGGATGACGCCGACAGCGCCGGCTATCGCCGACGCATCCGCTTCGCGACCTACATGCAGAACTCGGTGAAGGGTCTCGGCATCGGGTCCGAGGTCGACATGTACGGGATCCAGATCGGCGAGGTCACGGACATGCAGCTCGAGCTCGACCCGCGCACCGGCACCGCACGGGTCCGGGTGGGCATGGAGGTCCAGCCCGAGCGCGCCTTCACCCAGAGCGACCTCGGAGGCGAGACGCCGGAGGAAATCGCACGCCACCTGGTGGCGAACGGCATGCGGGCGCAGGTGAGCTCGGCCTCGTTCATCACCGGCGCGTCGCTGATCGAGTTCGCGTTCGTGCCGAATGTCGCGCCGGCGCCGATCTCGATGGAAGGCGACACCATCGTCCTGCCGAGCGCCAGCGGCGGCATCTCCGGCATCACCGACAGCCTGAGCGACGTCGCGGCCAAGCTGAACGCGCTGCCGCTGGAGCAGATCGCCGACCATCTCGACAGCCTGCTCGCCGGCGCGAGCCAGCAGGTGAACAACCCCGACCTGAAGACGGCCGTCCACGATCTCTCGGGCACGCTGCTGAGCATCCAGCACCTGGCCGACAAGGCCAATCACGGGATGACCCCGCTGCTCCGCAAGCTGCCCGCGATGTCCGACCAGCTCGAGGCGACGCTCACCCATGCGAACGACGTGCTCGCCTCCTACAACGGCTCGTCCGATTTCGGCACCACCCTCGGCCAGACGCTGCGCCAGCTGAACGACATGGCGCGCTCGCTCCGCCTCCTCGCCGACTACCTCGATCGCCATCCGAACAGCCTCGTCTTCGGCCGGACGCCAGCGGAGAGCCATCCTTGAGAATGGAGCGCTTGAGAACAGGGTGGATGGGACCGGCGCGGGAGATGGCCGTTGCGGCGCCCCGGTCCGCCGGGTTGCTCGCACGACGACGGACGGTTCTGCTGGTGCTCGCCTGCGCGCCGCTCGCCGATTGCGGCGCCGGCGACCCGACCTACTACACGCTCACGACCTGGCCCGGCCCGGAGCATCGCGGCGCGCCCGCGATCGTCGAGGTGCGATCGCCGACCGTCGCCTCGTTCCTTGACCGCGACACCATCGTCACCGGCACCGACGACTACGCGCTGCAGTTCGCCGGCAACCGGGCCTGGGCGGAACCGATCGGACAGATGATCGGCCGCGTTCTCGCGAGCGATCTCGCGCAACGCCTGGTCGGCAGCGACGTCTACGCGGAAGGCAACGCCGCCTCGACCACCCCCGACGCGATCGTCAGCATCGACGTCGGACGCTTCGACAAGGACACGAACGGCACCGTGGTGGTCAGCGGATCGCTGGCGGTCCGCGCACGAACCGCGCCCGGGGGCACGGTCCCGCCCTCAATCCTCGAACGCTTCGAGGTCCGGGCCGACCAGGACGGTCCTGGCACCGCCGCGCTCGTCGCGACGCTCAGCCGGCTGCTCGGGACGGTCGCCGACAGGGCCGCCAACCGGCTGCTCGCCATGCCGGCCGCCGCCGGGACGGCGATCCCGCTCGCCACCGCCGACGGCGGCCGGGGCTGAGCACGGTTCCGGATCCGCGGAGCGCCCGGGCGGAGTGGGATCTCGATCCCGACTGGATCACGCTCAATCACGGGTCCTACGGCGCGACGCCGCGCGTGGTCCGGGCCTCGGCGGAGCGCTGGCGCGAGCGTCTGGCCCGGCAGCCGACGCGCTTCCTCCATGCCGAATACCCCGATCTTCTCCGCCAGGCCGCCGCCGGTCTCGCCCGCCGGGTGTCGGTTCCGGCTGACACGCTCGTCTTCCTGTCGAACACGACGGAAGCGGTCAACGCGGTGCTCCGGTCGCGTCGCCTCTCGGCAGGGGACGAGATCCTCCTTCTCGACCAGGCCTACGGGGCGGTCCGCCAGGCCGCACGGTTCGTCGCCGAGACGGCCGGCGCCAGGGTCGTGGAGGCGGCCGTCCCGTTCCCCGGCACCGAGCCGGACGACGTCGTGCGCCGCGTCGCCGACGCGATCACGGCGCGGACCCGCCTCGCCGTGCTCGACCACGTGACCTCGACGGGCGCCCTCGTCCTGCCGATCGAGGCGATGGTCCGCGCCTGCCGGTCGCGCGGCGTTCCGGTGCTGGTGGATGGCGCGCACGCCCCGGGGCAGGTTCCTCTCGATCTCGGGGCGATCGGCGCCGAATGGTATGCCGGCAATCTCCACAAATGGTGGTTCGCGCCGACCGGCTCCGCCTTTCTCCACGCGCGGCCCGATGCACAGGACGGGCTGCATCCCGCCTCGATCTCGCACGGGCTCGGCTCGGGGTTCATCGCCGAGTTCGACTGGACCGGCACCCGCGATCCGGCACCCTACCTGGCCGTCACGGACGCGCTCGCCTTCGCCGACAGGCTCGGCGGGGCGGCGCTGCAGGCCCGGAACGCCTCGCTCGCCCGGACGGGTGCGACGCTGGTCGCGAACCACCTCGGGACCGAGGCGGCGCCTCTCTGCCTTCCAGGCGGCGCGATGGCCCTGGCCCGGCTGCCCGACGATGCCGGGCCGGCGACGTTGGACGGAGCCCTCGCGTTCCGCGCGCGACTGATCGCGCACCGCCTGGACGCGCCTGTCGTCGCCCTCGCGGGCCGGCTCTGGATCAGGCTGTCCGCCCAGATCTACAACGCGATCGAGGACTGGGACCGGGCGTCGCGGGTGATCGCCCGGGTCCTGGAACGCGGCGAACCCGACGCGACCGGATCGACGGGATGACGCGCCGCGGAAGCCGATGTCGGCCCGGCGTCGCCGTCAGCGCCGTTCGAAGCGCCAGTAGAGCGGCGAGCGTCCGTCGCGGAGCGCCTTCGCTTCGTAGCGGGTCGGCGGCCAGCCTCCGGGACGGACGGGAGAGGGCGGCGGCGCGGTGAACCCGTGCTCCGCCGCCATCGTCGCTCTCACCCAGTCCTGGTAGGTCGGGTCGTCGCTCGCCACCCGCCATTCGCCGCCGGGGCGGATGACCCGCGCGAGCTCGGCGACGTTCGCCGGGTGCACGAAACGGCGCTTCGCGTGGCGCGCCTTCGGCCAGGGATCGGGAAACAGCAGGAACACGGCGTCGAGCGAGCGATCGGGCAGCGCCCGGAGCAGCGTCCGCGCATCGCGGTCCCAGAGCCGGAGATTGGCGGGGAGCGGCGCCGTGGCCTCGGCCCCCGACGGCACCAGCCGGCCCAGCAGCGACGCGACGCCGTTCAGGAACACCTCGGAGGCGATCAGTCCGTCCTCGGGATGCGCGGCGGCGATCGCCTCCGCGTGCTCGCCGCCGCCGAACCCGATCTCGAGACGGAGCGAGCGAGGCGTGATCCCGAACGCCTCGCGGGGCCGGGCCGCCAGCGTTTCGGGGAAGCGGACACGCGGCAGGGTGCGCTCGATCAGTGCGGCCTGGCGGGCGCGAAGCCGATGCCCGCTCTGTCGCCCGTAGAGCCGATCCGGCTGCGGACCGACGCCGCTCAGCGCCCGGACTTAGCGGTCGAAGGCGGAGCGGAGCGCGGGCACGAGATCGGTGCGCTCCCAGGTGAAGTCGTCCCGATCGTCGTCGGGCTGGCGGCCGAAATGGCCGAAGGCGGAGGTCTGCGTGTAGATCGGGCGGTTCAGCCGGAGATGCCGGCGGATCCCGCGCGGGGTCAGGTCGAGCACGTCCCGGAGCACGGTCTCGAGGCGCGTCTCGTCGACGTCGTTCCCGGTGCCGTGCAGGTCCACGTAGACCGAGAGCGGCTGGGCGACCCCGATCGCATAGCTGATCTGCAGCGTGCAGCGATCGGCGAGGCCGGCCGCGACCACGTTCTTGGCGAGATAGCGGCAGGCGTACGCGGCGGACCGGTCGACCTTGGTCGGATCCTTCCCCGAGAACGCGCCGCCGCCATGCGGCGCCGCGCCGCCGTAGGTGTCGACGATGATCTTGCGGCCGGTGAGCCCGCAATCGCCGTCGGGACCGCCGATCACGAAGATGCCGGTCGGGTTCACGTAGAACGCATCGCGCCCGCACATCCAGCCGTCGGGAAGGACCGACCGGACCACCCCGTCGAGGCGCTGGCGGATCTCTTCCTGGTCCATCCCCTCGTCGTGCTGGGTCGAGATCACGACGCTGGTCGCCCGGCGCGGCACGCCGTCGACATATTCCAGCGTGACCTGGCTCTTCGCGTCCGGCTGCAGGCCCGAGCCGCCGTCGGTCCGGAGTGCCCGCACCGTCTCGAGGATGCGATGCGCGTAATGGATCGGGGCGGGCATCAGCGACGGGGTCTCGTTGGTCGCGAAGCCGAACATGATGCCCTGGTCGCCGGCCCCCTCGTCCTTGTTGCCGGACGCGTCGACGCCGACCGCGATGTCGGCGGACTGGGCGTGGAGATGGCACTCGAACGAGGTCGCGTCCCGCCAGGTGAAGCCCGCCTGGTCGTAGCCGATGTCGCGGATCGCGCCGCGGACCCGCTCCTCCAGCCCGTCCAGCACACGGGCCGGCCCGCGAACCTCGCCGGCGAGCACGATCCGGTTGGTGGTCACCAACGTCTCGCAGGCGACGCGGGCTTCGGGGTCCGCTCCCAGATAGGCGTCGAGCACGGTGTCGGAGAGCCGGTCCGCGACCTTGTCGGGGTGGCCGTCCGAGACGGATTCGGACGTGAACAGGAACCGTCCCGTGTCGCGCATGGATCACTCCTCTTGTCGCGATGCTGGTGAACCGGTCTGCGACGAGGAGACACTTCGATCGCGCGCGGGCCGCACCGCTTAGGGCAGATGACGGGAGGGGGTCAAGGGAGGCGCCGGGACTAGCCCGGGCCATGCGCGCCGGGCGCGACACCGAGCACGTCCGTCATGGCGTAGCGCCCGGCCGCGCGACCGGCGAGCCAGAGCGCAGCCCTGACCGCGCCCTCGGCGAACACCGTCCGGTCGAACGCACGATGCCCGAGCGTGATCTCCTCGGTCGCCGAGGCGAGCACGAGCGTGTGCTCACCGACGACGGCGCCGGCGCGAAGCGAAGCGAACCCGATCGTGCCGTCCTCCCGCGGCCCGGTGTCGCCGTCCCGGCCGCGCACCGCCACCGCGTCGAGATCGACGCCCCGCCCCGCGGCGACCGCGCGCCCGATCGCGAGGGCCGTGCCGGACGGTGCGTCCCGCTTGCCGCGATGGTGCGTCTCGACGATCTCGGCGTCGTATGCGGTGCCCGGGCAGGCCGCCCCCAGGATGGCGGCGAGCGCCAGCACGAGCGACACGCCCGGTGCGAAGTTCGCAGCCACCAGGAGCGGAACCTCGCGGGCCGCACGGTCGATCGCCGCCTCGCCCGCCCCGTCGATCCCGCTCACGCCCACGACCCAGGCGATCCCGGCCTGCCGGACCGCTTCGGCGTGCGCCGCGACCGCGGACGGATGGCTCACGTCGATCAGCACGTCGCACGCCCGGGCGAGCGCAGACGCATCCTCGAAGCGCACGATCCCGGCGGGGAGCACGGAAGCGAGCGTCTGGCCGGGTCGCGTCAATCCGCCGGCGACCGTAGCCGCCCCGGAACCGAGGGCCTCGCGGGCGACGAGCTGGCCCAGCCGCCCATTCACCCCGGCGATCCCGACCCGGACCATCACCGAGCCCCAGAACGGAAAGGCGGCATGGCCTTTCGACCATGCCGCCTGCAACCTGTCCGGGACGCGATTGGGGGGGGGTGACGCCCCGGACGACCCCTATATAGCGCAACCCCGGCCGTGGTTCCAGGGCAACAGTCAAGGCCAACCTTTCTACACACCGATGTTACCCGGCGTTACCGTCGAAGAACGACCGCATGCGGGCGAAGAAGCCTTCGCTCTCCGGGTGACCGCTCGGGTTTCCCGCCGTCTCCCGCTCGAACTCCTCCAGAAGCTCGCGCTGGCGGCGACTCAGCTGCCGAGGCGTCTCGACCGCGAACTGGATGAACATGTCGCCGCGGGCGGCGCTCCGGAGCACGGAGAAGCCCTTGCCGCGCAACCGGAGCTGCTCGCCCGACTGCGTCCCCGCCGGCACCTTCACCCGGGCGCGATTGCCGTCGATCACCGGAACCTCGACCTCGCCGCCGAGGGCGGCACGCGCGAGCGTGACCGGCACCCGACAGAACACATTGGCGCCTTCCCGCTGGAACAGCTCGTGCGGGCGGATCGACACGTGGACGTAGAGGTCGCCGGGCGCAGCACCCTGGGGCCCCGCCTCGCCCTCGCCGGCGATCCGGATCCTGGTCCCTTCCTCGACGCCGGCCGGAACCGAGACCTGCAGCTCGCGCGGCTTCGCGATCGTTCCCGCGCCGCGGCAGACGGTACACGGGTTGCGAATGACCCTGCCGGCGCCGCCGCAGGTCGGGCAGGCCCGCTCGACCAGGAAGAATCCCTGCTGCGCTCGCACCTTTCCGGCCCCGCGACAGGTCGGGCAGACGTCGCCGGTCCGATCCTTCCCCTCCGATCCGGTGCCGTCGCAATGGTCGCAGGCGGCGCGGGTCTGAAACCGGACCGGCACCTTCACGCCGGTGAACGCTTCCGCGAGATCGATCTCGACCGCGGTCCGGATATCGTCGCCCGACCGCGCGCGGCCCTTGCCCCGGCCGCCGCCGAACGCCTCGCCGAACACCTGCTCGAAGATGTCACCGAGACCGCCGCCGCCACTGAAATCGAA
This sequence comes from uncultured Acetobacteraceae bacterium, assembly GCA_964249405.1. GTDB lineage: Bacteria > Pseudomonadota > Alphaproteobacteria > Acetobacterales > Acetobacteraceae > CAXTPV01. Next base: position 14,579 of record CAXUBX010000064.1, read on the forward strand.
CCCGCCGGCACCGGGGCCGCCGCCCTCGAACGCCGCGTGACCGTAGCGGTCGTAAGCCGCGCGCTTGTCGCCGTCCTTCAGAATCTCATAGGCCTCGCTCGCGTCCTTGAAGCGTGCCTCGGCCGCCTTGTCGCCCGGATTGCGATCCGGGTGATACTGCATCGCGAGCTTGCGGTAGGCTTTCTTGAGGTCATCCGCGCTCGCCTCGCGGCCGACGCCGAGCGTGGCGTAGTAGTCCTGCTTGGCCATCGTGGTTCCTGAGACAGCACCAGGAGCCGTCGCCCCCTGGACCTCGACCGAAGGGCGGTCGCCCTTCGGAAACCCTCAACGAACGGGGGTCTGGGGCTCAGGCCCCATCAGGATCCAGGGGCGGAGCCCCTCGGGGAACGCTTAAGCCGACCGCTTCTTGTCCTCGACATCCTCGAAGTCGGCGTCGACGACGCCTTCCTCGGCCGGGGCTGCGGCCGGACCCTCGGACTGGCCCGCCTGATAGACGGCCTGGCCGATCTTCATCGCGGCTTGGCCGAGCCGGTCGGTGGCAGCCTTGAGCGCCTCGGCGTCCGTGCCGTTGAGCTGTGCCCGGACCGCCTCGATCGCGCCCTCCGCCTCCTGGCGATCCGGCGCCGGGACCTTCTCGCCGTGCTCCTTCAGGTTCTTCTCGACCTGATGGATCAGGCTCTCCGCCGAGTTCCGCGCCTCGACCTGCTCGCGACGCGCCTTGTCGGCCGCCGCATTGGTCTCGGCCTCGCGCACCATCTTCTCGATGTCGGCGTCCGAGAGCCCGCCCGAAGCCTGGATGCGGATCTGCTGCTCCTTGCCGGTCGCCTTGTCCTTCGCCGAGACCGACACGATGCCGTTCGCATCGATGTCGAAGGTGACCTCGATCTGCGGCATGCCGCGCGGCGCCGGCGGGATGCCGGTCAGGTCGAAATTGCCGAGCAGCTTGTTGTCGGCCGCCATCTCGCGCTCGCCCTGGAACACCTTGATGGTGACGGCATTCTGGTTGTCGTCCGCAGTCGAGAAGGTCTGGCTCTTCTTGGTCGGGATCGTGGTGTTGCGGTCGATCAGCCGGGTGAACACGCCGCCCAGCGTCTCGATGCCGAGCGACAGCGGCGTCACGTCGAGAAGCAGCACGTCCTTGACGTCGCCCTTCAGCACCGCGCCCTGCACGGCGGCACCGATCGCCACCACCTCGTCGGGGTTCACGTTCCGGGCCGGCTCACGGCCGAAGAACTGCTTCACCGCCTCGATGACCTTGGGCATCCGGGTCATGCCGCCGACCAGGATCACCTCGTCGATCTCGGCGGCCGTGACGCCCGCATCCTTCAGCGCCGCGCGGCAGGGCGCGATGGTGCGCTGGATCAGGTCGTCGACCAGCGCCTCCAGCTTGGCGCGGCTCAGCTTCATCACGAGGTGCTTCGGCCCGGTCGCGTCCGCCGTGATGAACGGCAGGTTGATCTCGGTCTCCTTCGACGACGAGAGCTCGATCTTCGCCTTCTCGGCGGCCTCCTTCAGACGCTGCAGCGCGAGCTTGTCGGTGCGGAGATCGATGCCCTGCTCGCGCCTGAACTCGTCGGCGAGGTAGTCGATCACGCGGGCGTCGAAATCCTCGCCACCGAGGAAGGTGTCGCCGTTGGTCGACTTCACCTCGAACACGCCGTCGCCGATCTCGAGCACGGAGACGTCGAACGTGCCGCCGCCGAGGTCGTAGACCGCGATCGTGCCGCCGTTCTTCTTGTCCATCCCGTAGGCCAGGGCGGCCGCGGTCGGCTCGTTGATGATCCGCAGCACCTCGAGGCCGGCGATCCGGCCGGCGTCCTTGGTCGCCTGACGCTGGGCATCGTTGAAGTAGGCCGGAACGGTGATCACCGCCTGCGCGACCTTCTCGCCGAGATAGCTCTCGGCGGTCTCCTTCATCTTGCCGAGCACGAAGGCCGAGACCTGGCCGGGCGCATACTTCGTCCCGCGGCTCTCGACCCAGGCGTCACCGTTGTCGCCCTTGACGATGGCGAACGGAACGAGGTCACGGTCCTTCGCGACCGTCGGGTCCTCGAAGCGGCGGCCGATCAGGCGCTTGACCGCATAGAGCGTGTTGGTGGGGTTGGTGACGGCCTGGCGCTTCGCGGACTGTCCCACCAGACGCTCGCCACCTTCGGTGAAGGCGACCATCGAAGGCGTGGTGCGGGCCCCCTCGCTGTTCTCGACCACGCGGACATCCTTGCCCTCCATGATCGCGACGCACGAATTGGTGGTCCCGAGGTCGATCCCGATGACCTTGCTCATGAATACACTCCTGTCAGCGGCGGCGAACGGCCCGAAGCACCGGACGACGCCCTTGGAAACGTTGCGGGATGTATGGAAGGCAACACGCGACGGCAAGGGCCGCCGGCGCCGCCGCCGCCCCGAGCGGCGACGTCAACCCCATCAGGCCACGGTGTCGAGCCCGTCGCCGGACGACCCGGAACCGGCCGATCCGGGGCTGGAAGGTTCGAGCGGCGCGGCTCCGGCCGCCGGTCCCTTCGAGACGACCACCATGGCCGGCTTGAGCAGGCGCCCGTGCAGCGTCCAGGCGCTGGTCCAGGCGGCGACCACGGTGCCGGAAGGCGCCTCGGCCTCCTGCTCGGCCATCGCCTGGTGGAGGTTGGCGTCGAAGCGCTGGCCGGTCGGGTCGGCGCCGACGATGCCGTTCCGCTCGAGCAGGGCTACGAAGGAGCGCTGGACGCCCTCGAACCCCTCGCGGAGCTTGCCGACGACCGGGCTCTCGTCGGGCGAGGGAGGCGGCAGGCTGGCAAGGCCGCGCTTGAGGTTCTCCGCCGCCTCCACCACGTCGCTCGCGAATTTCTGCACGGCGAACTGGCGGGCGTCGTCGACGTCGCGCTTCGCTCGGGCGCGCAGGTTCTGCATCTCGGCTTCCGAGCGAACCCAGTGGTCGCGGACCTCGGCAAGCTCGGTCTCGAGCGCCTCGATCCGGGCGGCCGCCTCCCGCATCGTCGCGTCCGCCTCGCTCTCCCTCTCCCGGCCGGAGCCGGCCACGGTGCCGCCGGGGGGCAGGATCTCGGCGCCGTCCAGATCCGCGATCGGGTCGTTCTCGTTGCTCATCGGACCGGGGCTCATCGAACGGGGCTCATCGATTTGGGCTCATCGAAGTCGGGCTGGTGGGGCTCGGGCTCATGGGGCGGGAATTAGGCGAGGCGCGCGGGCGCGGCAAGACGGGCGAGCGCCGCCCGCACCGCGCCCGCGTCGGCGGCCGGCGTCTCGAACGGGACGCGCACGGTGCGGCCGTCCGCCACCAGACGATCGACGCCGTCCGGATCGATCGCCACCGCGTCGGGACCGGCCTCGGCCAGCAGCGCCACCGCCTCGGCCCCGACCCCGGCCACCGCGTCCGGCGGCGGCCGGAGAGCCTCGCCAGGAAGTTTGCGGGCCCGCCCGAACCCGCCGACGAACAGCCCCGATCGGGGCCGGATCCGGAAGAGGCCGAAATCGCCGAACCCGGCGTAGAGCGCCGCATAGGGATGGATCGCGAGAAAGCGCCGGAGCGCCGCGTCGCGGGCCTCGCCGCCGAGGCGTTCGGCCTCGCCATGGAGGGTCACGCGCGGCGCGGTCTGCGGGTTGACGTCGGCCGGAGTGCCCTGGACCAGCAGCGCGCAGCCGGGCGAGGCGGCGAGCGCCCGCGTGTGGGCGGAAAGCCCCGACAGGAGAAGCAGCACGTCGCCGTCGGCCGCCGTCGCCGGGGTGACCAGCGCCGCGTGCGGCTGGCCGTCGAGGACCGTCGCGAGCGCCCCCTGCCGGGCCGCCCGGAGCAGGAGGCGAGCCTCGACCGCATCCGCGTCGCGCACGCCCGTCATCGGCCGCGCCTCATCGCCCGTCCGTCATCGCCGGCATGCCGCGCTGCTTTTCCTC
>CAXUBX010000065.1:0-18332 GCA_964249405.1 uncultured Acetobacteraceae bacterium
CTCCGGACCGCCGCGCGGCGAGGCCGCGGGCGGGAGCGGCCGTCGAGGCGGGCGCGTCGTCTCTGGTCTTCGGATCACCGTGCGATCCTGCCCGAGGCCGGCGATCCTGCCCAGGCCCGGGTCGGCGGAGAGTGCCTCGGCCGGATCGTGTCCGCCTCACGCGGCGGCGCAGGATCTCGTGAGGCGAGAGGCGATCCGCCAGAACGCGAATGCCGCCGCGGCGGTGGTCGAGGCGGCCGCCAGGAGGCTGAGACCGATCGAGGCGACGCGATCGGCCCGGAACAGGTGATCCGGGTCGGCCGACGTCACCGCCCAGAGCAGGACGATCAGGGGGACGCCGATCACGACCGACGACCCGAACACGCGCGCGATGCGGACACCGGCGGCCGGGGCGAACAGGACGGCGATCAGCAGCTCCGCCGCGCCGAGCATCGCGAGATAGAGGAGGAGCGAGCCCGACGCGGCGCCGGCCAGAGCGGCGACGGCGCTCGCCGCCAGGAACGCATACTGACGCCGAGCGACGCCGGCGAGGTCGCCCGACCGGGTGAGGATGCCGGCGATGACCTGGTGACCGTAGGCGGTGGCCCCGGTCGCGAGCGAGAGGGCCGCCAACGCTTCGGCGGTCGGATCGCGCAGCCCGAGCCACGCGCCGAGGAGCCGCCCGTGATCGACGATCACCACGCCGGACACCGCCAGGCCCATCAGGGTCGAGAGCAGGATCGAGCGGACCGCGGCGGCTTCCGCGCCCGCCGGATCGGTCTCGATCCGCTGGACGTACGAGACGGAGGCGAAGCGCGCGAGCTGGCTGGAGACCTGCCGCGCAAGCCCGAACAGCGCCCGCAGCGCGACGAACACGGTGACGAAGCGCGGCGTCGCCAGGGTGGTCAGCACGATGACCGGCAGGCTCAGCCGCACCCAGTTGGTGGCCGGCTCGGCGAGGCTGAAGCGCACCACTGCCAGCGAGGACCAGCGGAGATCGGCGAACCCGCCGGCGAACAGCCCGAGCGACCGCGGCTCGCGGAACCACCAGGACTGCGCGGCGAGCGCAAGCACGGCGGTCGCGAGCAGCATGCCGCTCAGGCCGGCCGGCGACAGCCGGAAGATGGCGAGGGCGCCGAGCGACAGGATCGTCCTCGTCAGCACCAGCAGGAGGAACAACAGCTCGACCCGGCTGAAATGCCCTAGCGTATCGAGCCAGATTCCCCGCACGATCAGCGTCATGTCGAGCGCGAGCGACACCGTCATCACGCAACCCCACGAGGCGTGGCGCGCGCCTGTTCCGGGCACCAGCAGGAGTTGCGCGGCGAGCAGCGCCGCCGTCACGACGATCTGCAGCGCCCGGGTGAGTGCCCAGACGCTCCGGAACGCCCGCGCCGCCACCGTGTCGCCGGCGGTCACGCTCGACCGGAGGTCGGCATGCCCCGCGTTGCGCAGGCCGAGATCGCTGACGCCCGAAAGGCTGGCGACCGCGATCACCACCAGCCAGTCGCGGGTGGTGGTCGGTCCCCAGATCCGGAGCTGCAGCGGCAGCAGCACGAGCTGGTTGACCGCGAGGCAGGCCTGCGTCGCCGTGGTCAGCGAAAGGAAGCGCAGCAGACCTCTCAACCGCGGAGGCCGTTGCACCGGCCGGATCGGCCGCGGGCCGAAACGCGGTCCGCTCCCGTGACGGCGTCCTCCGGGTCAGGAGACGCGGGCGCGCGCATCCGCGTCGTCTTCGGGCTGCTGGTCGTCGCGATGATCGTGCTGCAGAAGTTCGGCTTCACGGAAGGGGCCGGCTCCGTCGGTCTCGACACCGGGCTGCTCTGGCTCGGTCTCGGATGGCTCGCGCTGCACGGCGAGCTCCGGATCGTACGGCACCGGCTCGTGCTCCTCGTCCTGCTGCTCGATGCGATCGCCCTGAATCTTGTCCTTGCGGAACGACCGGTCAAGTGGACGGCGCTCGGCATCGTGCTCGTCCTCTATGTCGGCTTCATCTTCCAGGCTCGGCTGGCCGACGACACGGTCTCAAAATGTCTCGACAAGTTCCAGCGCTGCATGGCGGTGATCGCGGCGATCGTGATCGGGCAGCAGCTGGTGCAGTACACGATCGGCAACCGGTTCTGGCCCGACCTCGACAGGATGTTTCCCGCGTCACTGCTCTATCCGGGGTTTGCCTACATCCACCCGTACTCCTGGCGGTCGCGCTTCCTGGAGCCGAACGGCGTCGTGTTCCTGGAACCGTCCGCCCTGTCCTACTATCTCGCCGCCGCGTTCGTGCTCGAGGTCGTGCGCTTCCGGCGCTTGGTGCTGCTCGGCCTGTTCACCGTCGCCATCCTCGCCTGTCTCGCGGGCACCGGTCCGACCGCGCTGCTGCTCACCGCACCGGCCTGGGCGCCGAAGCTCGGCCGGCGACTGGCGGTGCCGCTGTTCGCCGTCGGCCTGCCGCTGCTCCTGGTCGTGTCGGCGGCCGGATGGCTCGCACCGCTGACGAACCGCTCGACCGAGCTCTCCAACGACCGCTCGAGCGGCTATGCGCGCATCGTCGAGCCGCTGGAGACGATCGCCGGCACGATCCGCGAACCGGGCATCGTGTTCGAAGGCCACGGCCCGGGCTCGTCGGCCAAGTCGCCCGATGCGGTGCAATGGCCGTTCTCCAAGCTGCTCTACGAGTACGGTCTCGCGACCGCCGTGCTGTTTCACGTGTTCCTCCTGGTCAGCGTGCTCGACGCGCCGCCCAGCCGGACGCTGGCGATCTTCCTGCTCGTGCCTTACCTGTTCTTCGGCGGCGGTTTCGTGTCGCACGCCTCCGTGATGCCGCTGCTGCTGCTCTGCTCGCTGCTCGCCGGCCGGCGGCGAGAGCTCAGCGGAGCCCGTCCAGCGCGCGCTGGAGATCCCGTGCGGCGCGTCGCCAGCTCGCCCAGGACGAGCGGCGGACCGCGTCCTGCCGAAGCCGGCGGTAGCGGTCCGGCGCCGACATCAGCCCGTCCAGTTCCGCCGCGAGTTCTTCGACGTCGATCCCGGGCGGCAGACTGATGCCGCCGCCATCGGCGAGCACGTCGGTGATGCCGCCGACGGCGGTCGCCATGACCGGGACACCGAGACGGAGGAATTCCAGCACCGCGATGCCGAGGAGTTCGGCTCGCGACAGCTGGCAGCCGAGGTCGATCGAACGAAGCGCGTCGACGAAACGGGCCGGCTCGGTCGCCTTGTCGATGCGCCCGAGATGGGTGACGCCGTCGGCGCCCGCGATCACGTCCGGACAGTTGCCGATCACCACGAGCCGGATCGGCCGGCGCCGGGCGCGGAGCAGCGAGACCGCGGCGGCGAGGCGGTCGAGGCCCTTGCGATGCGGGAACAGTCCGACGAAGCCGACGGTGAACTCCGGTCCGACCCAGCCGTCATGGGCGGACGGCGGCGGCACCGCGGCGTCATCGATGTTCGCGCCCGGCGTGACCACCACCACCCGGTCCGGGCTGATGCCGTAGGAGCCGACGACACTCGCCGCGGCGGCGTGGCTCATCGTCATGATCAGGGCGGCACGTTCGTAGCTCCGTCGTTCCAGCTCGATCGCGCGTGCGACCATGTCGCGCCCGATCGTCTGCTCCTCGAACTGGCCATAGCCGTGGAAGTAGTCGGCGAGCGTGCCGTCGATGAAGAAGCAAGGCCGGATGCCGAGCCGCTCGAAACGGTCGAGGAACACCGACCCGTAGATCTGCGTGTTGTTGATCACCACGGTGTCGCGCAGTCGGTCGATGTGCTGCGACCACAGGATGTCGTGGAAGCGTTCGACGAACTTGAAGCCGCCGGACCTCCGGCGTCGCAGGATGCGTCCGAGCTTCCAAGATGCCCCCGCCCCGGCGAGACGGGCGTTGAACCGATCCTCGGGATTGAGGCTGAAGGCACCGTCGAGCACGCCTTCGGCCATCGCGGCTTCCGCGAGATACCAGGTCGAGCCGCTGAAGGCGCGCCGGAGCGAGGCGTAGACGGGCGTCAGCAGGCGTGGCCGACCATCGGCCCGTCCGCACGGGCTCCGGTACGGCCGGCCGGCCGGCCCGTCGCACGGCGCGACGAACTCCGGCAGTCCGGCCAGCCGGCGCATCGCCGCGGTTCCTGTCACGGAGCTGCCGGCGGGTTCGGAGCGCGCGGAGAGGCTCGGTCGCGTGGGGATCATCCCGTCGGAACTCTCAGCGGAGGCCCTCACGCACGATCCGGCGAAGCGGGGACACGGGGCGACGGAGCCGGCGGGCCAGGCTCGCGGCGCTCTGGTGGCGCAGCAGCTCGCCGACGCGGAGCGGCTCGTGCAGGATCGGGTGCCGGTTGCGCGACAGGGCGGCGAAGCGTCGGAGCGCCGGTGCGGCCGATGGGCCGTGCACCGCCTCCCGGACCGCATCCCGCACCCGCGCCTTGTGGCCGTCCCACCACGACGCGATCTCGTGCTGGACACCGGCCAGGGCCTGGCGGTCGACGAGCATCGCCTCCGCCCAGGCGCGGGCACTTCTCCAGCTCCGGAACGCCGGGATCGGATTGGGACCGAACAGCTCGCCGAAATAGTCGAGCGTCAGCCGGCGCTCGACGAGCGGGATGCAGCCGAGCTCCAGGCTCTCGTAGAGACGCCAGGTTTCCAGGATCGCGTTGCCCATCGGGCAGGGCGAGAACACCGTGTCGGCGAGGATGGCGTCGTATTCCGACTTCGACAGCTTGCGACCGCCCGGATCACTGATCGAGGCGGTCCCCTCCAGGCGCCGCGGCGACAGCCCGTCGAAGGCGCGCACCATCTCGACCCTCGACGTCTTGAGCTCGCCGACGAACGACCACGTGTAGCGCCGCCGGTCGACCGGCACGATCGGCCGATCCCGCCTCGTGCCGTTGGAGTAGCCTTCCGGGATCGTCAGGATGCCATCGCCGTCGGCGAGCGCGGTACGGAAGTTCCGGATCACCGCGTCGAACGAGGCGTAGAGACCGTAGCCGCCCGAATACCATTCGTCGCTGAGATGGACGAGCACGATGCGCTCGCAGCGGGCCCGGAGCGTGCGGGCGTACTCGGCATAGGACGGCAGCGGTCGCCAGTTGCTGCTGACCACGTGGATCGAATGGTCGTCGAAACAGTTGAGTTCGAGGTCGCGCTCCTCGCGATCGACGAGATCGCCGAGCATCTCGCGCAGCCAGTCCGCTTCCAGCAACCCGTCGGCGTGCCAGACCAGCCTCACGACGCGAACGCGTCCTCGAAACGCCGGGCGATCACGGCGATGTCGAAGTTCCTCTCGGCGAACTCGCGCCCGCTCCGGCCGAGCCTCGCGCGAAGCGGCGCGTCGGCGCGAAGCCGTCGTGCCGATGCGATGAAGGCATCGCGGTCGGCGGCCGCAGGCGCGAGACCGCCGCCGCTCTCGGCGAGCACGCGGCTGGCGAGGTTGCGGGACGGCGCCGACAGCAGGATCGGGCGGCCGGCGCAGAGATAGCTCAGCAGCTTCGAGGGCACCGAGAACTCGGCCGCGCCGTCCTCGAGCATCGAGACCAGCACGTCGGCCGAGCCGAGCACGTCGGAGAACTCTTCGATCGGCTGCAGCGGCAGCAGCATCAGGTTGGCACGCGGACGGGCCTCGTTCGCCGCCCGCAACGCATCCGCGTTGACGCCGGCCGACACCACGACGACCGCGACCTCGTCATCGTCGGCGAAGGCATCGCAGAGTGCCAGCAGCAGCGACGGATCGTGCTTGAGGCCGAGCGTCCCGGAATACATGAAGACGAACCGGTTCCCGATCCCGTGACGTGCGGCCCAGGCATTGCCGCCGCGACCCTTCGGCGTGATCGAGCGAAGCGCCCCCCAGTTGCGGATGACGTGCACCCGCTCCTCCTCCCTGAGGGGGGACGGCAGGTAGGATCGGAAATCGGGACTGATCAGGACCACCGCGTGGCTGCGTTCGAGCGTGCGTCGTTCGAGGTCGGCGTAGTGGCGGCAGACGAGGTCGCCGAGACCGTGCCATCGTCCGGCGAGGACCGACCGGATCGCCAGGCTGTAGAAGTCCTGGACCCAGAAGACGAAGCGGGCGCCGACGCGGGCGGCGACGCGGCTGAGCGCCGCCTGCGCGTCGAGCGGCGTGTTGCCCGAGATCACGACGTCGGGCCGGAACGCCGCGACGCGTCGGGCGGCGGCGCGCGCGTAGAGCCGGTCGCCGACATAGCGCCGGACGAAGCGATCCTTGCTGTAGCGCCAGTCGATGCGGACCGCCTCGACGGAGAAGCCGGCCGGATCGTCCGGCGACGCGCGATCGCTGCCCTTCGGGCCGGGGTCGTCGCCGAAGAAGAAATGGCGGACGACATGGCCGCGCGCGGCGAGCGTGCGGGACAGCTCGAACTGGAACGGATGTCCGGCGTAGTCGTGCACCGCGATCCTGAGCGCCGTCGTGGCCCCGGTCATGGCACGGCCTCGGCCTCGACCTCGGTCGTCGCGTCGGGCCGGGCGGGCGCCGGCAGGGCCAGGAGCTCGCCGGCCGGGCGCAGGCCGTAGCCGACCCAGTAGCCTCGACTGGCGCGGCGGTTCACCCTCGCGTGGGTGAGCAGCGTCACGATGCTCGGCGCGGCCTCGGAGACCCGACGGAGTCCTTCGAGCACCGCCGCCTGCGTCGTGTGCTCCGCCTTGACGGCGAACAGGACGACGTCCGACAGGCCCGCGACCAGCTGCGCATCCGAGACCCGGAGCGTCGGCGGGCTGTCGATCACCACGAGGTCGAACTCGGCACGTCCGCGATCGACGAGGGTGTCGAAGCCGTCGCTGCCGAGCAGCTGCGACTCGTTGCCGAAGATGCCGCGCGCGAGCAGGCAGTGCAGCCCGGACCGCGGGTCGACCTGACACAGGCTGTTCAAGGCGCCGCGTCGCAGCAGCACCTCCTCCAGGGCGGGCGCCGGATCGAGGCCCAGCACGCGACCGAGCGTCGGGCGGTGCAGATCCGCCTCGATCAGCAGGACGCGGAGGCCGTCGCCGGCCGCCCGCAGCGCCAGCGACGCCGCCACCGTGCTCTTGCCCTCGCCGGACTCCGCCGAGGTGACGAGGACGACGACCGCTCCGTCGCGTCGGAACCGTTGCAGGCTGAACCGGACGCCGCGCAACGTCTCCATCAGGGCGGGATCGCCATTCCCGAGCACGATCTCGGAGATCGGGCGACGCCGCCGGAACGGGAAATTCGGCAGGCTGCCGATGTCGGGCACGCCGGTCAGGGCCGCGAGATCCTCGGCCGACTGGATCCGCCCGGCGAACAGCTGCCGCAGCAGCAGCGCCGAGGCCGCGAGCAGCGTGCCGCACGCGGCGCCAAGCAGCAGCATCAGGCCGGCTCGCGACCCCTCGGGCTCGAGCGCCGGCACCGCCGCCGAGACGATGCGCCCGGGCACCAGCCGCGTCGCCGAGAAATCGAGGTCGCGGAGACGTGCGACGAGGTCCTGGTAGGTGGCGCGCTTGGCGGCGGCGTCGCTGGTCAGCTGCGCCATCTGGAGTTCGGCATCGCCGGAGCCGTTCGCGCTCGACTGGTCCTGCTCGACGAGACGCTGGAGGGCGCGCACCTGATCCTGCGCGACGCTCACCCCCTCCCCCGTGGACAGCGCGACCTTCCGTCCTTCCTGGTCGATTTCCGCGCGCACCGCGCGCAGCTCCTCGTCGAGCGCGAGACGCTTGGGGTTGAGCGGACCGAGCGGGCTTGCCTCGGAAATCCGTTGCAGGACGTCGGTCTCCCGCTCGCGCAGCGCGTCGATCACCGGGGAGGCGAGCATCTGCTGGGACGACGACGCGCCGGACCGCCCGCCCTGCCGCGGACCGTTCATCGCGCTCACCGCTTCGGCGCGCGCGAGCGCCTGCTTGGCGGACGCGAGGTCCGCCTGCTCGACACTGAGCTGCAAGGTCGCCGTCGACCCCGCCTCAAGGGTCAGCAGGTCGTGCTTGGCGCGAAAACGCTGTGCCGCGAGCTCCGCGGCCTCGGCGTCGCGCCGGGCCGACGCAACCTGGTCGACGAGCCAGCCTCGCGCCTGCAGGACCGCACCGCGACGCGCCTCGAGATCGCGGTCGATGAACTCGGTCATGACGCCGTTCACCACCGCCGCCGCGAGCGTCGGGCTTCCGGCCACCAGGTCGACCGCCAGGACCGCGCTGTCGTCGGTTCCGCTGACGGACAGGCGCGCTTCGAGTTCGGCGAGCGCCCGGGCCTTCGCCGCTCGTCGGACCGAGGCCGGCGTCTCGCCGGCGCTGGGCCCGGCGAGATGCCGAACCCAGCCGAACGCGACGGTGAGCGGCCGCGTGATGCCGGGCCGCCACGTCCGGGGCACCAGGTCGGGGGCATCGGCGAGATCGAGCCTGTCGACCACCGCGACCAGCAACGCGCGCGACCGCAGCACGTCCTCCTCGGTCAGGCGCTCCGACGCGGCAGCCGGACCGCCAGACGGATTGGCGACGAGCAGACCCTCGCTCCAGTAGCCGCGCGGCGAGGCGGACGCGATCAGCAGGCCGGCGAGGCCGCCGGCCAGCGCACCGAGAGCCACCAGCCAGCGACGGCGCCAGAGGACGACGCCGAGACCGCGCAGATCGACCGAACCGGATACGTCCATCACGCGCGCTCCCGTTGCCCGCTCAGGCCGCCCGGTCGAGGCCGGTGACGGCGCGCTCGACCTCGTTCGCGACCCACGCGTAGGTCGCTTCGAGACCGGCGCGCAGCGACGCGCTCGGCGCCCAGCCCAGCACGTCGCGGATCACGCGATTGTCGGACGTGCGGCCGCGAACGCCGAGCGGCCCGTCGACGTGGCGCTTGCGCAGGCGCTTGCCAGCGATGTCCGCGATGACGTCGACCAGATGGTTGATGGTGACCATCTCGTCCGATCCGATGTTCACGGGACCGACGACCCCGGAGCGGGTCAGCCGCAGGGTGCCCTCGATGCACTCGTCGACGTAGAGGAACGAACGCGTCTGCCGCCCGTCGCCCCAGATCTCGATCTCGCCGTCCGGCGGCGCCATCGCGATCTTGCGACAGATCGCGGCCGGAGCCTTTTCCCGGCCACCCGTCCAGGCGCCCTCGGGGCCGAACACGTTGTGGTAGCGCGCGACATGGACGTCGAGGCCATGGTTGCGCGCGTAGGACAGGTAGAGGCGCTCGCTGAACAGCTTCTCCCAGCCGTATTCGCTGTCGGGCGCGGCGGGGTAGGCGCTGTCTTCCGAGCAGCGCGGGTTGTCCGGATCCTCCTGGTTGCGGGCCGGATAGATGCAGGCGGACGACGAGTAGAACACGCGCCCGACGCCACGCCGCCGGCATGCCTCGAGGACGCCGAGATTGATGGTGGCGGAATTGTGCATGATCTCGGCGTCGTGCTCGCCGGTGAAGATGTAGCCGGCGCCGCCCATGTCGGCCGCGAGCTGGTAGACCTCGTCGAAGCGCTGGTCGACCGCGTCGCCGACGATCGACTGGTCGCGGAGATCGCCGCACACGAACTCGTCGGCCTCCGAGGCGGCGTGCTCGTGCCGCTTGATGTCGACGCCGCGCACCCAGCATCCCTCGCGCTTGAGCCGCCTGACGAGGTGGCCGCCGATGAAGCCACCGGCGCCGCAAACGAGAACTCTCTTGACCATCACTCGTCCTCTCTCTCGAAACGATGCCGTCAGCAGGCTCCGGCGCGCCCGATCACGGCACCGACGGTGCGGACGAGCAGCCTGACGTCGTTCCGGATCGACAGCGTGCGGACATAGGCGCAGTCGAGGGCGACGCGCTCGGCATAGGTGGTGTCGGCGCATCGGCTGACCTGCCACAGCCCGGTCAGGCCTGGACGCACCGAGAGATACGCCTGCGTCGACGGGCCGTCGTAGAGCGCCGTCAGCTCGTCGGCGACGACCGGACGCGGCCCGACCAGGCTCATGTGCCCCGCCAGGACGTTGAGGATCTGCGGCAGCTCGTCGAGCGATGTCGCGCGCAGCAGGCGTCCCATGGTGGTGACGCGCGGGTCGTGATGGAGCTTCCGCCGTGTCGACCATTGCTCACGCGCCGACGCATCGCGCACGAGCAGCTCGGCCAGCGACGCCTCGGCGCCGTTTCGCATCGTGCGAAGCTTGAGACAGGTGAAGCGGCGGCCGCCGAGCCCGACGCGTTCCTGTCGGAAGAGGACCGGTCCGCCATCGCATGCGACGGCGACGGCAAGCACGACCATGAGCGGCGTCGCGGCGACGAGCATCAGGGCGGCGAGGCAGACGTCCATCGCGCGCTTCCGTCGCTGGATCGAAGACCCGGCGGCAGGAGCAGTCGCGATCGTGATCGCCGTCATGGATCCACCCAAACCGCTCATAGCGAAATCAGCCGGCTGTGTGTCACCGATGTTATTACGGACGGAACCCTATCGCAACATTAATTGGACGTTGTCTCGTTAGAAGGACGTTCGATCACGGCGGCTTGTTACCGCACCGCGGCGGCCACCAGCGCGTCGGCGACGGCGTCCCACGTGAACGCGGCGGCGCAGCGCATCTGGAAGGCATGGAGACGCGAGCGGAGCACCGCGGGATCGAGCGCCGCAAGCTCGCGCGCGTGGGCGGCGATGTCGGCAGCCGAACGGATCGTGCGGATGCAGAACGCGTGGTCCGGGATGTGGCTGACATCGGCGGTCACGTCGGAAAACGACAGGACGATGCGTCCCTCGGCGACGTAGGCCAGCGTCTTCAGCTTGTGGCCGGCCGTGAACCGGTCGGTGATCAGACCGAGGCCGATCGACGCGCCCGGGCGGATCGTGGAAGGCCGCGCCGGCAGAAGCCGCTCGGCCGCGCGCGGCCAGCCCGGGCCGGTGACGGCCAGCCGCGCCGCCTCGGACCGGTAGTCACGGGCGAAGCGGACGACATCGCGTCGCTTCGGGCGCCATTCGTAGGTGCCGCCCACCATCAGCTCCGGCCGGAACGTCGCGTCGGGCGAGAGGGGCACGAGCGGTGGCATGCCAGGCGGTGTCAGCAGGATCGGCGGCGCCGCGGGCTGCGCTTGCAGCCGGTCGCGATCGGCGCTCGACAGGGTGGCGATCGCCGCGAACATCTCGCGGCGATAGAGTCGTCGTTCCCAGGCACGAGCCCGAAGCGCGAGCAGCGCGGCGACCGGGTTGCGCGGGAACAGCGACGGCAACGCCAGGCTGGTGACGTTGTGGGCGACCAGGATCGCCGGCTTCGGCAGGACCGGTGCGAGGACGTCGAGCGGCTCCCACGAGCAGACCGTGACGTCGTGCCGCTCCGAGGCGGCATCGCGGACGAGGCGCCAGTTCCGCGCCGAGGCGTAGCGCGTCCGGTAGTGCGGCAGTCCCGCGAGCAGGTTGACGCTTTCCCGCGCACGCCCGACCCGATCGACGAGGCACCTGGTCACGTGATGGCCGGCCGCGCGGAGCGCCGAGATCGTGCGTTCGTCGAAGATCTCGTCGCCGGCGCCGCCGCTCGCAGGACGCTTGCCGATCCAGAGTATCCGCATGCCGATGGCTTCCTTCTCCGAACGCCTCAACCATGTCACGCTCGCGGTCCCGCTTCGCGGACGAAATGGTCCGACGGGGCGGCAACGTTCGAGGACGATCGAAATGGAGGATCGGGCGGATCAACCCGCCGTGCAGGATCTGGCGAACTTTCGGCTGCCGCGCGGATTTCGTGGCCGTTCCGCCTTCGTGGTCCAGCTCTGGTGGATCGTCCAGGCGCTCCTCGTCCACCCCTCGCCGCAGGTGTTCTACGGCTGGCGTCGCGCGATCCTTCGCCTGTTCGGCGCACATCTCGGTGCGAACGTCCTGATCCGGCCGTCGGTGCGCGTGACCTATCCGTGGAAGGTCGAGATCGGCGATCATGCCTGGATCGGCGATGGCGTCGAGCTCTATTCGCTCGGACCGATCCGGATCGGTCGCAACGCGGTGGTGTCACAGGGGAGCTATCTGTGCGGCGGCACCCACGACCATCGGGATCCGCTGTTCCCGATCGTCGGCTCGCCGATCGTGGTCGAGGACGAGGCCTGGGTCGCGGCGCGCACGTTCGTCGGACCGGGCGTCACCATCGGCCGCGGTGCCGTGGTCGGCGCCTGCTCGGTGGTGCTGTCGGACGTGCCTCCCGGCATGGTCGCCGCCGGTCATCCGGCGCGGGTCAAAGGCCGACGGGAGACAAACCGCGCGGCGGCGACCTAGCGGCGGCGACCTAGCGGCCGCGGACGAGCCCGCGTCCGCCGATGCCCGCAGCCGAGCGTGCCGGGAGCACAGTATATATGTACCGCCCCGACCGGCGGCGTCAGCGTCGTCGCCGGTCGCCCGAGAGGCTCGGTTCCGCACGCCTTAGGCACCGGCGCGTCCGACGCGGTTCGTTAGTCTTTGTCAGCACCACGAGCTAGGAACGCATTCCTGTTGGGGCGGTGACTAACAAGACGTCTGGATGCGGCGTCGTCGGTGCTGCCACCGCGACGGCGGGAAGATCGCTCGATCCGCGCTCCGACTCTCGCCAGTTCGATCGTTGCGGAACAGTCTAGAAATTGTTGACAGCGTCGCATTTTCGCCCGCATTATAACGCGGTGCAGGGATCCGGTTGACGCTGGTCGATCCTGCCTCAACGCCTATCAAACCGGTGGTGACCTCGATGCAGGCTCGTGGGGACGTCGGGCAGTTGCTCGACACGATTGCCGACTTGCGCGAAAAAGTCGCGCGTCACCCGATGTATGGTCGGATCAGAACGCTCGAGGATCTCCGCGTCTTCATGGGGCTTCACGTGTTCGCCGTGTGGGACTTCATGTCCCTGCTGAAGGGGCTTCAGCGATCGGTGACCTGCCAGACCCTGCCCTGGCGGCCGGTCGGCGACGCGCAGACACGCCGCCTGGTCAATGAGATCGTCATGGAGGAAGAGAGCGACGTGGTCGATGGCGAGGCGACCGGTCACTTCGAACTCTATCTCAGGGCGATGGACGAGATCGGCGGCGACACGGGCGTGATCCGCCGTCTGATCGCGCTCGTCGCCGAGGACGTCCCGCTCGAACAGGCCCTCGTCGGGGCCGGCGTGCCGGCGGCGGCGGCCTCGTTCGTGCGCGCGACCTTCAGCTTCATCGACATCGACCGGCCGCACGTGACCGCGTCGGCCTTCACCTTCGGCCGCGAGGATTCCATCCCGTCGATGTTCCGCAACATCACCGGCATGGTCTCGCAGCATGGCGAGCGGACCGCGACGCTGCTCACCTATCTCGAGCGGCACTGCCAGCTCGACGAGGAGGATCACGGTCCGAAGGCGGTCGAGATGGTGCGTCGCCTCTGCAACGGCGATCCCGGGCGCTGGGCCGAGGCGACGGAGACCGCGAAACGGGCGCTGGAGGCACGGATCGAGCTCTGGGACGCGATCGCGAGCGCCTTGCCGGTCCGGTCGGCGGAGAGCGTGCTCGAACTGGCCGCGGACTGAGGACGAAGCGGCGGGAGAGCCGTCATGCCAGACGACGGAGGACGCCGCCCGCGCGGCACGGGGCCGACGCCGGCCTCACCGGCGGGTCGGCGCGCCGAAACGGTCGCCATACACGGCGGATACGACGGCGATCCGACGACGCATGCCTGTGCGGTGCCGATCTACCAGACGGTGGCGTTCGAGTTCGACAGCGCCGATCACGGCGCGGCGCTGTTCAACCTCGAGGTGCCGGGAAACATCTATACCCGGATCGGCAATCCGACCAACGCGGTGCTGGAGCGTCGGGTCGCGGCGCTCGAAGGCGGCGTCGAGGCGCTGAGCGTCAGCGCCGGTTCGGCGGCGGTGCACTACGCGGTCGCCAACCTGGTCGAGGCCGGCGACAACTTCGTCTCGATGTCGCAGCTCTACGGCGCGACCTACACGCTGTTCGCGCACGTGTTCCGCGCCAGCGGTGTCGAGGCCCGGTTCGCCGCGAGCGACGACGTCGATGACGTCGAGAGGCTGATCGACGACCGGACGCGGGCGATCTACTGCGAGAGCGTCGGGAACCCGGCCGGCAACATCGCCGACGTTCCCGGCCTCGCGGCGCTCGCGCACCGGCACGGCATCCCGCTGATCGTCGACAACACGGTGGCGACCCCGATCCTGTTCCGGCCGATCGAGCACGGCGCGGATGTCGTCGTCCATTCGCTGACGAAGTTCATCGGCGGTCACGGCACCTCGCTCGGCGGCATGATCGTCGACGCCGGCCGCTTTCCGTGGGACGCGCATGCCGGGCGGTTCCCGATGCTGACGCGTCCCGAGCCGTCCTACCACGATGTGGTCTACACCAAGCAGTTCGGGGCGGCGGCGTTCGTCGCGCGTTGCCGCACGGTCTGCCAGCGCAACACGGGTGCCACGCTTTCGCCGTTCAACGGCTTCCTGATCCTGCAGGGGCTGGAAACGCTGCCGCTCCGCATCGAGCGTCACGTGCGCAACGCCCGCGAGGTCGCCTGCTTCCTGCGCGACGATCCCCGCGTCGCCTCCGTCAACTATGCCGGGTTCCCCGACAATCCGAACCACGCGCGGCTCCGGAGCCTGCTCGGCGGGCAGTGTCCGTCGCTGCTGACGTTCGAGGTCCGCGGCGGCTTCGAGGCGGGGCGCCGCTTCCTCGACGCCCTGACGCTGTTCAAGCGCCTGGTCAATCTGGGCGATGCGCGATCGCTCGCGACGCATCCTGCGTCGACCACGCACCGCCAGCTGACGGAGCCGGAACTCCGGAGCGCCGGCGTGACGCCGGAGACCGTCCGCCTCAGCATCGGCATCGAGCACATCGACGACATCGTCGACGATCTCGACCGGGCACTCGCGGCGGCCGCGGCCGAGCGGCCGCGCGCGCGGGTGGAGGCCTGAGATGGACGCCGGCCTGCTCGCCGCGGAGCCGGTCCGGTTCGCGGCGTCGCCACTCCGTGCCGGGGCGGCGACGCTCGAGGTGCTGCTGGTCAACAATGCGTCGGCGACCGCGTTCGACCGGGTCGGCCGGCAGTTCGGGATGCTGCTCGACGCGGCGTCCGGCTCGCGTCCGGTGCGGCTCCACGTCGCGAGCCTGCCGGGATCGTCGCGGGCGGCGCGGCCCGGCCAGACGGTGCCGTCAGTATGGGCGCTGCTCGACGAGGTGCCGGTCGACGCCATCGTCGTGACCGGGGCGGAGCCGACCGGGCCCGATCTGCGCGACGAACCGTTCTGGCCCGATCTCGCGGCGCTGTTCGGCTGGGCGGAACGGCATGGCACGCCGATGATCCTGTCCTGCCTCGCGGCCCACGCCGCGGTCCTCCATGCGAGCGGCGTGCGTCGGACCGCGCTGCCCCGGAAGTGCTTCGGGGTGTTCCGCGAGGAGACGGTCGCTGGCGACGGGCTGCTCCGCGGCGTGGCGGGACCGGTGCTGATGCCGCACTCGCGCTGGAACGCGGTGGGCGGCGACGCGCTGGCAGCGAACGGCTATCGCATCCTGACCTGGTCGGACGAGGCCGGGGTCGGGTCGTTCGTCGGAGACCGAGGCTGGCTGCACTTCCAGGGCCATCCCGAGTACGAGGCGACGTCGCTGCTCGCGGAATACCGGCGCGACGTCGCGCGGCACAGCCGGGGCGAGCTTGCCCTGCCGCCCGACCCGCCGGTGGACCGGGCGGCTCCGGCCGATACCACCGCGGCGTCGCCGGCCGCGTGGCGTCCGGCGGGGTCCGCGATCGTCGCGAACTGGCTCGGCGGCGTGCGGCGCGAGAGCGCCGACGGTCCCGCCGACGCCGCGCGGTCCTGAGACGGCCGTGGACGGGCCCTGTCCGGTCCGCCGGGATCGCCCGGTGCCCGACCTCGTGGGCGTGCTGACGCGCATCTTCGAGACGGTGCTGGACCGGTATCCGATCGGTCCGGACGACGATTTCTTCGAGCTCGGCGGCTCGTCGATGCTCGCGATCTCGCTGCTGATCGCGATCGAGCAGGAGACCGGGTGCGAGCTGCCGATGGCGGCGATCTACGACGCGCCGACCGTCGGCGGTCTGGCGAGCGTGCTCGCGGCGGACCATCCCGTCCCCTCCCTGCTGGTCCCGCTTCGCGCCGCCGCCTCGGATCGCCGGTTGTTCGTGGTGCACGGGCTCGGCGGGACCGTCATGGAGCTGCGCGACATGGCGCGGCGGATCGACGCCGACGTCGCGGTGATCGGCATCGAGGCGGCCGGCCTCGGCGGCGCCCCGCCCCAGGATCGCGTCGAGGACATGGCGGCGCTCTACGTCGAACGGATCCTGGAGGTCCAGCCGGAGGGCCCGTTCCTGCTGGCGGGCTACTCGTTCGGCGGCCTGGTCGCGTTCGAGATGGCGAGGCGTCTCGTCGCCGGCGGCCGGGCGGTGCAGTTCCTGGGCCTGCTGGACGCCTACCCGGACGAAGGCTTCTCCTGGCGCGGCCTGCGTGCCGGGCTCCGCCACCTCGTGCGGACACCGCCCGGCCGCCGGGCCGAAGAGGCGCGGCGGCTCGGCGGCAAGATCGCATTCCGGCTCGGCATCCGGCGCGGCGCGACCGAGGCGGCGGGTGCGGGGGACGCCAGCCTGCTCGACGTCGTGGCGCGGGTCCGACGGGCGAGCAACGCGGCTCGGCAACGCTACCGGCCGAGGCCGGCCCCGGTGGACGCCGTGTTCTTCCGGGCGGCGACGCGGCTCGACCCGTTTCCCGGCGATCCGGGCGCGATCTGGAGACCGCTGGTCGGACGGCTCGTGGTCGAGGCGGTCGCGGGAGACCACTACACGCTGGTGGCCTCGGGGAGCGGCGGACTGCCGAGCGCGCTCGGCCGGCATCTCCGGGCCGTCCTCGCTTGATCGCTCCCGCCCTCGGCGATGCCGTCGGCGGCGGCGCGGCGGCGCCGATCGCGGCCGCATCCGGCGGACCGGCCTGGCTGCTGCGCGGACCCGTCTCGGCGGTGCCGGACACCGACGCATGGACCGCGATCGAGGCCTCGCTCCGTTCGCGCCCCGACGCACCCCGCCTCCGGGCCGAGGGGGTCGAGCTGACCGGCGGCGCGCTCATCGACGCGGTCGCCGGGCTGTCGCTGCCGTCCGGCGGCCTGATCGGCGTCCATGTCGGCCGGTCGGCCGCGCTGGTGATCGCGATCCTCGCCGTCTGGCGGAGCGGTTCGGCCTACGTGCCGCTCGCGCCGGAGCTTCCGGCGGCGCGGCTGCGGCGGATGGTGGACGACCTCGCGCCCGCGGCGATCATCACCGATGATGCGGATGCCGGGTTTCCCGATCACCGGACGACCGCAATCCTGGTCGTCGCCGGCCGCACGCTCCACCTCCGGACGCGCCGGCCGGATGCCGGCGGGTCCGCCGACCGCCGGGAGCGGCCCGCCCCTCCGCCTCCCTGCTACGTGCCGCACACCTCCGGCACGACGGGTCCGCCGAAGGCGATCGCGGTGCCGCATCGGGCGCTGCTGAACCGGATGGCGGCGATGCGCCGGATCGTCGCGCCGGCCGCGGGCGACGTCGTGCTGTTCAAGACGTCGCTGGCGTTCGACGTCCATGTCTGGGAGTTCGCCTTCCCGCTGCTCGCCGGCTGTCTCCTGGTGGTCCATGGACAGGAACGGCATTTCGATCCGCGTGCCGTCGCCCGGCTCGTGGTGCGCGAAGGGGTGACGATCGCGGGCTTCGTGCCGGCGCTGCTCGGGGTGCTGCTCGACCAGGCCGAGTTCGTCGCCGGCAACCGGCTCCGGCTGCTGTTCTGCGGCGGCGAGGGCTGGGGCGTCCCGCTCGCCCGGAAGCTGCGCGAGCGCCTTCCCGGCTGCCGGATGCGGAACTCCTACGGCCCGGCGGAGACCACGCTGGCGGTGGCCAACTGGCCGGTGCCGGCGGACCCGACGGCGATCGAGATCGGCTCGCCGCTCGACAACACGCTCTTCCTCGTGGAGGCGACCGAGCAGGTCGGGTCCCGCGTCACCGGGGTGCTCTCCATCGGCGGCGCGCAGGTGGCGGACGGCTACCTGTCGCAGGCCGGGTCGGAGGTCGGGCCGGGCGGCTTCTTCACGCACAGCGTCGACGGCGCGCCGACCGCGTTCTACCGCACCGGCGACCTCGTCGACCTCGACGTCGCGTCCGGCGCCCTGGTCTATCGGGGGCGGCTCGACGGTCAGGTCAAGCTGAACGGGGTCCGGATCGAGCTCGAGGAGATCGAGACCGCGATCCTGACGCTCGCGGAGGTGGAGGCCAGCGTCGTGACGCTGGTTCCGCGCGGCGACCGGTCCTTCCTGCTCGCAACCTTCAAGCCCCGGACCGGCAGCGCGGTCGCGTCCGCGGCGGTGCGGCAGCGATGCGAGGCCCTGCTGCCGAGGACGCATGTGCCGACCATGTTCCGCGCGGTCGATCACTACGCGCTTGGTCCGACCGGCAAGGTCGACCGGAACCGGGTGCGCGACGCGGTCGCGTCGGAGCTCTCCGGCTAG
>CAXUBX010000066.1:0-18089 GCA_964249405.1 uncultured Acetobacteraceae bacterium
CGATGTGGCTGAACAGTCCGGCGTGGTCGGTCGTGTAGACCGTGACCTCGGTGACGCCGCGCGCCGGCAGCGGCAGGGCGTCGACCGTCACCGGTGCCGCGCGGCGCTCGGCCTCCCGCACCAGATGGGCGTGGCGCTGGTGGGTGTCCGGATCGAACGCGAGCCAGTACGACCCGTAGCCGAGACCGAGGAAGAACGCCCGGTCCTGCTCGTTCCAGCCGTCGTCGGCGAGAAGCTCGGTCACGGCCTCCTTCGCGCGCATCACCCGGACGTCGCGCTCGGTGGTCGCGAGGCCGCCTTCCAGCACCTCGCCGACCCGCGTGTGGAGCTCGGTCAGCAGCGTCGCCTTCCAGGCGTTCCACACCCGCGGCGAGACCGCGCGCATGTCGGCGACCGTCAGCAGCAGCAGCAGCCGGAGCCGCGTCGGCGACTGGATCGTGTCGGCAAGGTCGAGGATGGTCTTCGGATCGTCGATGTCGCGCCGGAACGCCGTCTGGCTCAGCAGGAGATGGTGCAGCACCAGCCAGGAGACGGTCTCGGTCTCCTCCGCGGACAGCCCGAGCCGGGGCCCGATGTTCTGGGCGATCTCGGCTCCGAGCTCGGAATGGTCACCGCCGCGTCCCTTGGCGATGTCGTGCAGCAGCACCGCGACGTAGAGCGCCCGTCGGGAACGCGGATCCAGGCGGAGATCGGCCGCGATCCCGGACGCCGCCTGCGACACGTCCGCGAGCCGCCCCTGCTCGAGATCGTTCAGGACCCGGATCGCCTCGATCGTGTGCTCGTCGACCGTGTACACGTGGTAGGTGTCGAACTGCATCTGCCCGACGATCCGCGACCAGTCGGGGATCATGCGGCCGAGCAGGCCGGTCTCGTTCAGGATCGCGACCTGGCGCGCGCCGTCGCTTCGCGGCCGGTCGAGGGTGCCCGCGAGGAGGTCGAGCACCAGCGCGCTGGCGCGCCGGTCGCCCCTGAGGGTGGCCGCGCTTCGCTCCCAGCGGATCAGCTGGTGCATGGCCAGCGGATGGAGCGGCAGCGACCGGTCGCGGGCGAGCACGAGGATCGCCAGCATCGAGATCGGGTCGTCGCGGAAGGCCCGGTCGTCGACCGGCAGGAGCGCGCCGTCGAGCAGCGAGAAGCCGGCCCCGGCGATCGCCGCATCGGGGGAACGGACCAGCGCCGGTGCGCCGTTCGCCGCCCGCATGATCTGCGGCTCCAGCACGTGGGTGAGCCGCATCACCTCGCGGGCGGTCAGGAAGTAGTGGCGCATGAAGCGCTCGACGCCGACCTGCCGCCCGCGATGGGTGTAGCCCATCCGGGCGCCGACCACCGGCTGCATGTCGAAGGTGAGGCGCTCCTCCGCGCGGCCGGCGATGTAGTGGAGGTGGAAGCGCACCGTCCAGAGAAAGTCCCACGAGCGGCGCGCGTGGCGGGCTTCCAGCTCGGTCAGCAGCCCGCCCGTTCCGTCGTTCGGGCCCGCGAGATCGCCGATCCGACCCCGGCCGAACACGACGTGCGACATCCAGAACAGGGTCTGCATGTCGCGGAGGCCACCGCGGCCTTCCTTGATGTTCGGCTCGACCAGGAACGCGCTTTCGCCGTAGCGGGCGTGCCGCGCCGCGCGCTCGGCCGCCTTGGCCGCGATGAACCGGTCGGCGCCGCCCTGCACGGAGGCGGTGACGAAACGGGTGCGGAAGCGCTCGAACAACGCGCGGTCGCCGGCGAGCGCGCGCGCCTCCAGGAGCGAGGTCCTGACGGTGAGGTCGCGCTCCGCCTCGGCGACGCATTGCGCGATCGAGCGCGTTGCGTGACCGACCTTGAGACCGAGGTCCCAGAGGAAGTAGAGCATGAACTCGACGGCGCTCAGCACCGCTCCGTTCGGCTCGTCCGGGGTCAGGAACAGCAGGTCGATGTCGCTGAACGGTGCCAGCACGCCGCGCCCGTAGCCGCCGGTCGCCGCCACCGACAGGTGCTCGTGCCCGGCCTGCGGCACATGGACCGCAACCGTGTAGGCGAACAGCGACGAGAGCATCGCGTCCATCTGCCGGGCCAGGCGCTCGGCGGCCCGGCTGCCGGAGAGGACGTAGTTCTCGAAATCCGTCCTGACGTTCCCCTGGATCAGCGAGAGGTGACGCCGGAACACCGCCAGCGCCTCATCGCGTCCCGGCGGCAGGTCGGCCACGCGCTCGACCGGCGGCAGGACCGGGTCGGCGCCTTCGACGGGCAGGGTGGCATCGGAGGGCATCACGAAGATATTAGGCACCGCCGGCCGGCTCTGACAGCCCATCCCGCGTCGCAACATCGAGCGACTTCAACCGATAGAGCATTTCCTGGGCCTCGCGTGGCGTGAGCGCATCGGGATCGAGAGTGGCCAGCAGTTCGTGGACCGGGTCGGACCGGACGGCCCCTTCCGGACCGGCCGGCGCCTCCGCGGCGGCGAAGAGCGGCAGCGGCCGCTCGGCGCGCCGACGCTCGCGCTCGAGGGACGCGAGAAGCGTCCGGGCCCGGGCCACCACCCCGGCCGGCACCCCGGCGAGCCTCGCCACGTGCACCCCCCAGCTCCGCTCGGCGACCCCGTCCACCACCTCGTGCTGGAACACCACCTCGCCCCGCCATTCCCGGACCCGCATCGTCCGCAGGCCGAGCCGCGGCAGTCGCTCGGCGATCCCGGCGAGCTCGTGGAAGTGGGTCGCGAACAAGCCCCGGCAGCGGACCTGGCTGTGCAGCGCCTCCAGCACCGCGGTCGCGATCGCCAGCCCGTCGAGCGTCGAGGTGCCGCGCCCGATCTCGTCCACCACGACCAGCGAGCGCGGGCCGGCGGCGTGCAGGATCGACGCGGTCTCGGTCATCTCGACCATGAAGGTCGAGCGGCCGCGTGCCAGGTCGTCCGCGGCGCCGACCCGGCTGAACAGCCGGTCGACGAGCCCGAGGCGGGCCGACGCCGCCGGCACCGGGAGCCCGCTCTGCGCCAGGATCACCGCGAGCGCGGTCTGCCGGAGGAAGGTCGACTTGCCGGCCATGTTCGGTCCGGTGAGCAGCACGAGGCGCCGGTCGCCGGACGCGAGGTCGCAATCGTTCGGCGTGAAGCGCCGGCCCGGCGGCAGCGCCGCCTCCACCACCGGATGGCGGCAGGCCTCGATCGCGAACCCTTCGTCGTCGGCGATCGTGGGCAGGCACCAGTCGCCGCCGGCCGCGATCGTCGCCGACGAATGCGCGACGTCGAGCGCGGCGAGTGCGGCGAACAGCGCCAACGGCGCCGGATCGGCCGCGGCCTGCGCGGCGAGATCCGCGAACAGCGTGCGCTCGCGGGCCGCCGCGTCGGCGGCGGCTGCGACGATCCGCTCGTCGAGCGAGGCGAGCTCCGGCGAGCCGAACCGCGCCCCGTTCGCCATCCCCTGGCGCAGCACGAGCTCGGGCCGCGCCCGGAGCGTCTCGACGGCGGCCTGCGGCACCTCGATCACGTAGCCGAGCTGCGCGTGATGGCGGATCCTGAGCTGCGGCACGCCGTAGCGCGCGGCGAGCTCAACCCCGAGCCCGGCCACCCCCTGGCGTCCGTCGCGGGCGAGCGCGCGGGCCGCGTCGAGTTCCGGGTCGACGCCGTCCGCGATCACCCCGCCCTCGTCGAGCCGCGCGGGCAGATCGGCCGCGAGGGCCGCGGCGAGGGTCCGGCGGAGCCCGCGACCACCCTCGAGATCCCGCCGCAGACGGTCGAGCGGCGGCAGCGCCTCGGCGAGCGCTGCGGCAGCCCCGTGCCCGGCGGCCAGCGCGTCGCGGATCGACGCGAGATCCCGCGGCGAGGCCCGTCCCGCCGCGATCCGCCCGAGTGCCCGCATCCCGTCCGGAGCGCCGCGGAGCGAGGCGGCAACGCGGGCGCGACGGTCCGGCTCGTCCCGGAGGGCGGCCCATTCCGCCTGGCGGTGCCGGATCGCTGCCGCATCGTCGAGCGGCGCGGCGAGGCGCGCCGCGAGGAGCCGCTCCCCTGCCGCGGTCAGGGTCCGGCGGACCGCGGCCAGCAGGGTGTTCCCGTCGGTGCCGTCGGCGTTGCGGACGATCGCGAGACTGGACCGTGTCGCCGCGTCGATCGAGAGGAAGCCGCGCGCTGGCCGCGCGACGGGCGGCGCGAGGCGCGGCAGCGTGCCGGCGTTCGCCGCGCGGAGATAGTCGAGCAGCAGGGCGAGCGCCGTCGCCTCGCCGTCCGAGAACGTCCCAAAGGCGTCGAGCGAGGCGCTCCCGAACCCCTCGGCCGCGCGGGCGCGGGCCGACGCGGGCGGCGGCGCGAGGCGGGGCGGCGCGCGTCGGGCCTCGTACGGGCCGAGCGGGACCGCCTCGGCAGCCAGGATCTCCGCCGGGTCGAGGCGGGCGAGCAGCTCGCCGAGCGCCGAGGTCCCGCCGGACGCGGTCCGCTCCGTCTCGACCAGGCCCGCCGCGACGTCGGCGGCGGCGAGCGCGAAGCCAGCGCCGTCCGCGACCACCGCCACCAGCAGGCTCGGCCGGCCGGCGTCCAGCAGGCTGTCCTCGGTCAGCGTTCCGGGCGTCACCAGGCGGACCACCGCGCGCCGGAGCGGTGCCTTGCCCGACCGCTTCGGGCCGCCCGCCGACGGCCCGGGCTCGGTCTGCTCCACGATCGCGACCCGGTGGCCGCGCCGGATCAGTCGACCGAGATAGGCCTCGGCGGCGGCGACCGGCACGCCGCACATCGGGATCGGTCGTCCGTCATGGACGCCGCGCGCGGTGAGCGCGATGCCGAGCGCGGCGGCGGCCGCGTCGGCATCGTCGAAGAACAGCTCGTAGAAATCGCCCATCCGGAAGAACAGCAGGGCGGCCGGGTGCGCCGCCTTGAACGCGAACCACTGCGCCATCGCCGGGGTCGCGCCCGACGCTGCCGTCCCGTCCGCCCCCCGCCCGCTCGTGCCGCCGTCCGCCATCGGCACGACCATACGGGCGGCCGCCCGCGCTTGTTACCCTGCGGGCGACGCTTTCCGGCCGGTCCGCCCGTGCTCGATCCCGTTCGCGGCGGCCACCCTGTCGGCGAGCATCGGCACGTAGTCGTCGAGCCCGCCGGCTCCGGCGGCGAGGGCGAAGCTGTTGCGGACCGCGCTGCCGACCGGGTTCATCACCCGGAGCGCTCCCGCGAGGCTCGCGAGATAGGTCATGTCCTTCAGCGCGTTGCTGATCGTGAACCGGTGGGCGTCCGGGTTGCCGCCGACCACGTAGTCGAAGAAGGTCCGGAAGAACGGACAGTCCATCCGTCCGTCGCGGATCACGTCGTGGAACACCGCCGGCGTGACGCCGGCCCTGGCTCCCACCGCGAGCGCCTCGGCGTAGAGCGACGCGTAGCCCATCGCGACGAAGTTGTTCAGGAGCTTCATCGCATGGCCCGAGCCGACCGGGCCGGTCTCGACGATCCGTCCGGCGAAGCATTCGATCACCGTGCGTGCGCGTCCGACGTCCGCGGGGTCGCCGCCCACCATGACGTCGAGCGTGCCCTCCCAGGCTTCCTTCGGCGTGCGCGACAGCGGCGCATCGACGATCCGGATCCCGGCCTCGGCGTATTCGTGCGCGAGACGCATCGTGGAGGCGGGATCGGCGGTCGAACAATCGATCACCAGCAGCGGCCGCCCCGCCTCGGCGAGCGCGGGCAGGATGCTCTCCACCTCCGGGCTGCCGGTGACGCAGAGCACGACGACGTCGGAGCTCTCGGCGAGCGCCCGCGTGCTCCGCGCCTCCCGCGCGCCGCGCCCGACCAGCTCCTCGACCGCGTCGCGCTTGCGGAAGGCAAGCACGGTGAGCTCGTGGCCCTTCTCGACGATGTTCTTCGCCATGCCGTGGCCCATCAGCCCGACGCCGATGAACCCGACCTTTTCGCGTGCCATCACTGTCTCCTTTCAAACCCGATGAACCGACGCCCCGACACTCTCATGCTCGCGATCCGGGGCGGCCGGCGTAAGAGAGATCACGACCCGCTCGTGGCCGGAACCTTCGGCAGGTGCTGCCGCGAACCTCGCGACGTCGACGCATCCGCTGTGGTGCTTGAACCGTGGCCCGCTGTGCCGCAAGGACGAACGATTTCCCGGCAACCGCCTCGGCAGTCCTGCATCGAGACCAGAGGATGAATCGCAATGTCTGATATGCGGATATCGGGAGACGGAGGGGATCAGCCGACAGGGCAGGCAGGATCGTTGGAACCCCAAGATCCCGTCAAGCCTCCGGCGGCAACCGATGACGGACGCGCGTTCGGCGCCGGCACGGCTTTCGATCCCGCGGCGACGCCGCAGGACATCTACTCGTGTTTCCGGCTTCTGCTCGGTCGGGCGCCCTCCGTCGAAGAGTGGGCGGGTCACAGCGCGCTGGCCGGAGATGATCTTCGCAGCGTCGTCCGCTCCTACCTTGAGAGCCGGGAATTCGCAGATCGTGGCCTGATCGGTCAGCCGGGCACGAAGGATATCCGCCTTACTCGCGCCGACGGGTTCGTGATCTACACTGCGGCGGATGACCTTGCGGTGGGAAAGCTCGTCGCGGCCGGAATCTACGAGCCGGGCGTCGCTGCCGTGTTCCGGGAGGTCCTTCGTCCGGGCATGGTTGTCGTCGACGTGGGGGCGAACATCGGGTTCTTCACGATGCTTGCCGCTTCGATCGTGGGGCCTCAGGGCTCGGTCCTCGCCATCGAGCCGAACCTGCTCAACGTTCGTCTGATCGAGGCGAGTCGCCGCGCCAACGGCTTCCGCAACACGACCATTGCCGCCTGTGGCGTCGGCAAGGAACTCGGAATCCTGTCGCTCGCAAGCGTGTTCTCGAACGGAGCGACCTCGCCGGTCGGAGACATGCTGAGTGATCTCATGACGAACCCGATCGTCCCCTGCGTGCCGTTGCCGGCGCTCATGCCGCCCGATCGGAGGATCGACTTCATCAAGATCGATGTGGAGGGTGCGGAGTACCTCGCCCTGGCGGCCGCCAGGGACATTCTCGCCCGTTGGCGGCCGGTTATCGCGAGCGAATTCAGTCCAGGGTTGCTGAAGTCGAATTCCGGGATCTCGGGGCGAGAGTATCTCGAGTTCTTTGCCGGGCTCGGGTACCGGATCGGGATCGTCGGCGATGACGGACGGTGCGCGGAGGCGACCGTCGCAGGCGTTCTTGAAAGCCACGCCTCGAGCGGAATGGATCATATCGACATCCTGCTCAGGCCACTCCCGATGATCCCGGTTCCGAGGTGGCGACGATTGCTGCGAGGTCCGGCGAGCCGCTTGCTTCCGTGAGCTCACCGACCGTGACGCACTAGCGCCCGGGCCGCAATCAAGTGACATTGCTGGGGTCCAGGCGCCCAGCGCCTGGTGGGGTGCGGGGTGAAACCCCGCGTCTTGATCCACCGTGCCTCCGGCGCCGAAGTCTTCAGCAGCCTGCTAGGCGCTGTCGCCCGCCCGCAACCGGTAGCCGAGATCGACCCGTGCGGGGCCCGACGCCGCTCCCTTGATCCGCGCCAGCAGCTTGCGGGCCGCGAGCGCCCCGATCTCGCGGCGCGGCGACACGATGGTGGTCAGCGTCGGCGTGGTCAGCGCACCGATGCCGAAGCCGTTGAACCCCGCGATCGCGACGCGGCCGGGCACCGCGATCCCTTCCTTGTGGGCGCGGAGAATGGCGCCGACCGCGAGGTCGTCGTTGGCGAAGAACAGGGCATCGAGCGACGGATCGGCCTCCAGCGCCGCCATCAGCGTCTCGCCGCCGAGGCGCGGGCTCGATCGCTCGTCATGGGTGAAGGGCGGCCGCTGCCGGAGCCCGGCGCCGGCCAGCGCGCGATCGAGTCCCCTGTAGCGGAGCGCCGCGCGGTAGTCCGCGCCGAGCCGGCCGCCGACGAAGCCGATCTCGCGACGGCCGCGTCCGATCAGGTGCTCGCCCATCGCGCGCCCCGCGTCCACATGGCTGAGGCCGACGTTCATGTCGACCGGACGCGACCCGATCTCCATGATCTCCACCACCGGTCGGCCGAAGCCCCGGAGCATCTGGCGCGTCCGCGCCTCGTGGCGGCAGCCGGCGACGATCAGCCCGGACGGCGACCAGCCGAGCAGCGCCGCGACGAGATCGCCTTCACGCGCGAGATCGTAATGCGTGTTGCCGAGCAGGATCTCGTATCCCGCGTCCTCGAGCGTCGTCTGGATGCCGTCCACCACCTCGATGAACACGGCGTTCGACAGCGAGGGAACGATCACCGGCACGATCGGACTGGCCGCCGAGGCGAGCGCGCCGGCGAAGCGGTTGCGCACGTAGCCGAGTTCGTCGACCGCCTTCATGATCTCGGTACGGAGGAGCGCCGACACGATCGCGGGATCGCGGAGCGCGCGCGACACCGTGATCGGCGAGACGCCGGCGCGATCGGCGACCTCCCTGAGCGTGACCGATCCCGCGCGCGCACGCGGGCGTGTCGTCAGCGTTCCCATCGCCGTCGACCTCTACGGCAACGAACGGGCGCCGTCGACCCGGTCGCAGGATTGATGATTGCGCTATCATGAAGGCTGCTCTACGGTCCGTCGCAACGCCCGGAGAGGCGACGAACGGCGGGAACGGTCAGGAGGAAAGCGTGCGAACGGAGGCGATCGCCCGCGACGTGCAGGATGCCCCGCGATCCGCGGATCGGGCGTCCGGGCAGAAGCCATCCGAGTACCGGGCCTCCGACATCAGGAAATCGTTCGGCGCGGTGCCGGTGCTCGACGGCATCACCACCGCGTTCAGGCCGTCGCGCATCCACACGATGATGGGCGAGAACGGAGCGGGGAAATCGACCCTGTTCAAGATCCTCGCCGGCATCGTGGCGCCGAGCGGCGGCACCCTCGCGCTCGACGGCGAGGCGGTGGTGTTCGGCGGACCGTCCGACGCGCACGCGCGCGGCATCATCCTGGTTCCCCAGGAGCCGATGCTGATGCCGGAACTCTCGGTCGCCGAGGCGATGTTCGTCGGCCAGCTGCCGCTCCGCTCGGGGTTTCCGCGCCGGGTCGACTGGCGCGCGGTCCGGCGCCGGGCCGCCGACGCGCTCGCCTCCCTCGGTCTCGACATCGACCCCGGGGCGAGGGCGGGCACGCTCTCGATCGCGCAGGCCCAGCAGGTGGAATGCGCGAAGGCGCTGCTCCGCGGCTGCCGGACGATCCTGTTCGACGAGCCGACCTCGCCGCTCACGGCGCACGAGGTGGAGCGGCTGTTCGCGATCATGCGCCGGCTCCGCGACGACGGCTGCACGCTCGGCTTCATCAGTCACCGGATGGACGAGGTTCTCGCGATCAGCGACGACATCTCGATCCTGCGTGACGGCATGCTGGTCGAGACGGCGTCCGCTCCCGAGTTCGACCGCACCCGGCTGCTGTCGGCGATGGTCGGCCGGCCGATGCAGGCGATCCCGCGACGCACGCTGTCGACGGCGACCGACCAGCCCGTCCTCTCGGTCCGCGGCCTGGCCCACGCGGGGCGGTTCCGCGACGTCGGGTTCACGCTCCACCGGGGCGAGATCCTGGGCCTCGCCGGCCTGGTCGGCGCCGGGCGGACGGAGATCGCCGAGACGATCTTCGGGCTCCGCCGGCGTGACGCCGGCACCGTCGAGCTCGACGGCGCGCCGATCACCGGGCTCCGGCCGGACGCGATCATCCGGAACGGCCTCGTCTACGCGCCCGAGGATCGCGCCCGGCACGGCGCCGTGCTGCCGATGACGATCGCCGAGAACCTGAGCTCGGGCCGCCTCGACGCGATGCGGAAACGCTTCGGGCTGATCGACCGTGGCGACGAGGACGCGCGGAGTGCCGCGGTGGTGCGGCAGTTCCGCGTGCGCTGCGCCGGCATCGACCAGCGGACCCGCGAACTGTCCGGCGGCAACCAGCAGAAGGTCGTGTTCGGAAAGTGGATGGGACTCGCGCCGAAGGTCGCGATCCTCGACGAGCCGACGCGCGGCGTCGATGTCGGGGCCAAGGACGAGATCCACGAGCTGATCGAGACCCTGGCGCGCGACGGCATGGCGTTCCTCGTGATCTCGTCGGAGACCGAGGAGCTGGTGCGTCTCTGCGACCGCGTGCTCTCGATCTACGAGGGACGGATCGTCTCCGAACTCGCCGGCGACGCGATCACGCTCGAGCGCGTCACCCGCTCCTATGTCGGCGCTGCCGCAAGCGCGGCGGCATGACCGCGCTTCTGCGCCGGGACGCGCGCGCGGCGGTGCTCGTCGCCGTCACGCTGCTGGTCCTGCTCGCGGTCGGCGTGGTCGACCACGGCTTCGTCGCCGCGGGCAACCTCCGCTTCATGATCCTCGGTTCGGTCGTGCTGTCGCTGATCTCGCTCGGCCAGACGATCGTGATCTGCACGCGCGGCATCGACCTCTCGGTCGCGCCGATCCTCGGGCTGACCGCGCTGGTCGACGGATTGCTCGCGCAGGGGAGCGGGCTGCCGCTCGCCGCCGCGGTGGCGATCGCGGTCGCGATCGGCGTCCTGCTCGGGGCGCTGAACGGGGTGCTGGTGGCCAGGCTCGCGATCCCGCCCATCATCACGACGCTCGGCACCTACAGCCTGTATTCGGGACTGATGTTCGTCGTGTCGAACGGCAACCAGGTCGATGCCGTGCCGCACGCCTACGCGGTGTTCGGCAACGGGCGGCTGTTGCCGTTCCTCCCGGTTCCGATCCCGGTCCTCGTGCTGGCGCTCTGCCTCGCGGCGATGGCCTTCACGCTGAAGCAGACCCGCTTCGGCCGGAACGTGCTCGCGGTCGGCAACAACCGGAACGCTGCCTTCGTGGCCGGCATCGGGGTCACCGCGACCGAGATCGGCGCCTACACCGTCTCCGGGCTGCTCGCCGCGATCGCCGGCCTCGTCTTCGTGTCCTACACCGGGTCGGCGACGGTCACCACGGGCACCGGCGACCACCTGGAGCTGCAGTCGATCGCGGTCGCGCTGATCGGCGGCGCGGCGATTTCCGGCGGACGGGGCAGCATGGTGGGCACCGTGCTCGGCGCGCTGTTCCTGAGCGTGGTGCTGACCGCGCTCGTGTTCCTCCGCGTGCCGCCGATCTGGTACCAGGCCGGCGAGGGCGTCATGATCCTGCTGACGGTGACCGCGGGCGTCCGGCAGGGCCGGCCCGGGATCGCGTCGTGACCGCGACACCGCTCCCTCGGAACGAGGTCACCGCGTCGCGTCGCGGCTCAAGCCTGCCGCTCGGCGGCTGGGAGCGGGCGCTGCTCGTCGCATTCGCGCTGCTGCTCGCGGTGCTGTTCGCCGTGGTGACCGGCTTCTGGTCGGGGCTCGCCGGCTTTCTCGCGCTGACCGAGGACTTCCTGCCGTTCGGTCTCGTCGCCCTCGGTCTCGCGACCGTGATCCTGACCGGCGGGATCGATCTCTCGGTCGGCGCGACGGCCGGCCTGTCGGCGATCGTGATGGCCGAGCTCTGGAGTGCGGCCCACCTGCCGATGGCGCTTGCCGCCTGCGCCGGCCTCGCGACCGGCGTCGTGCTCGGGGCGGTGAACGGCCTAATCGTGACGCGGCTCCGCACCGAGCCGCTGATCGCGACCCTGGCCACGAGCTTCATCTACGGCAGCTGCGCGGTGGCGCTCGCCGGCGCGCAACCCCCCTCCGGGTTCCCGGCCGCCTTCAACGCGATCGGCGCCGGGGCGATCGGCGGCGTCGTGCCCTACCAGCTCGTGCTGTTCGCGGCGTTCGCCTGCGCTTTCGGCATCCTGCTGTCCCGCACGCCGTTCGGCCGGAAGATCGTGATGATCGGCCACAACCGCGAGGCGGCCACGTGGTCGGGGATCCGCACCGATCGCGTGCTGCTCGCCGCCTACGTCCTGTCCGGCGCGATGTCGGCGATCGCCGGCATCGTGCTCGCGTCCTACTACAGCGCGGTCCGCCCCGACATGGGCTCGGACCTGCTGCTCACCACCATCACCGCGGTGGTGCTCGGCGGCGTCAGCATCTTCGGCGGCGACGGCCACATCACCGGGGTGGTGATCGCGGTGCTGCTGCTCGGATTCCTCCGCCAGGGCCTGCTGATCGCGGGCGTCTCCGACATGATCACCACGATGGTGACCGGCGCGATCCTGCTCGGCGCGATCGCGACCCGCAATGCGCTGTCGCCGGGCCAGGGCGGCTTCGGCCGCGTGCTCCGGCGCTTCCGCGCCGGCCGACCCCAACGAGCCGGCTGAGATCAACGAGACAGAGGGAGACGACGATCCATGAGGAAGAATGTCCGGGCCGCGGTCGCGGCGCTGCCGATCCTGCTCGCCGGCGTCGGGGCCGCGCACGCGGCGTCGATCGACACCGCCAAGAGGATCAAGGTCGCGATGGTGCCGAAGCTGATCGGCCTCTCGGTCTTCAAGGCCAACGAGAAGGGCGCCGAGCAGGCCGCTTCCAGCCTCAACATCGACTTCCTCTACACCGGTCCGGTGACCGCGTCTGCGCAGGGCCAGGTCGACATCTTCAACAGCCTGATCGCGCGTCGCTTCAACGTCATCACCACGACGTCGAACAACCCGACCCAGCTCGCGCCGGCGCTCCGGCGCGCGATGCGGCGGGGGATCAAGGTCGTCGCCTATGACAGCGACGTATCGCCCGACGCGCGCGACTTCTTCGTCCAGAACACCGACTACGGCGCGATGGGCAAGGCGCTGGTCGACGGGGTCGAGAAATACGCCGGACCCGATGCCAAGGTGGCGATCCTGTCGTCGACGCCTGACGCCACCATCCAGAACGAATGGCTGCACGCGACCAAGGCCTACATGTCGGCGAACTTCCCGAAGATGACGATCGTGACCACGCAGTATGGGCAGTCGAGCCCGTCGCAGTCGTTGACCGCCGGGCTCAACATCCTGCAGTCCAATCCCGACGTGACCGCGATCATCGCACCCGACGGCGCCGCCGAGGTGGGCGCCGCGGCCGCGGTCGAGAAGCTCGGCCGCACCGGCAAGGTGTTCGTGACCGGCTGCAGCGACCCGGACTCGATCCGGCAATACGTCAAGAGCGGGATCATCAAGGAAAGCCCGCTCTGGGACGAGGTCAAGGAAGGCGAGCTCGTGATGTACGTGGCACGGCTCGCCGCGAACAAGGCGATCGGGCCTGACGGCACCTTCACCGCCGGCGATCTCGGCCCGTTCACCGCGCATGACAAGGTGATCGTGTTCTCGAAGCCGCTGATCTTCACCGCGGCCAACATCGACCAGTATCAGTTCTGATAGCCTGCACGCCAAGGAGCTCATCGATGAAGCGCATCCTGTTCACCGGCGGCTCCGGCAAGGCCGGCAAGCATGTCGTCCGCCATCTCCTCGACGCCGGCTACCGTGTGCTCAACATCGACCGCACGCCGTTGCCCGATCCCGACGTGCGCACGCTGATCACCGACATCACCGATGCCGGACAGGTGTTCAACGCCTTCTCGTCCTACACCGGCCTGCACGAATTCGATGCCGACCTCCGGCCGGAGAAGATCGACGCGGTGGTGCACTTCGCGGCGATCCCCCGCATCATGCTGACGCCGGACAGCGAGGTGTACCGGATCAACGTGATGGGGACCTACAACGTCCTCGACGCGGCGACGAAGCTCGGGATCCGTAAGGTCATCATCGCGTCGAGCGAGACCACCTACGGGATCGTGTTCGCGAACGGCCACCGCGACCCCGAGTATTTCCCGCTCGACGAGGAATACCCCGTCGACCCGATGGACAGCTACGCAACCTCGAAGATCTGCAACGAACGGACCGCGCGCGCCTTCGCGCTCCGTACCGGCAGCGACATCTACGCGCTCCGGATCGGCAACGTGATCGAGCCCCACGAATACGAGCTGTTCCCCGGCTGGTTCGCCAAACCCGATTTCCGCAAGCGGATCTGCTGGAGCTACATCGATGCCCGCGACCTCGGCGAGATCGTCCGCCTCGGGATCGAGCGTGACGGGCTCGGCTACCAGGTCTTCAACGCGGTGAACGACACCACCTCGTCCGACCTGCCGACCGCCGAGCTGGTGCGCCGCTACTACCCGAACGTGCCGGTGAGAAGCGAGCTGGGCGAGTTCGAGGGCCTGCTCTCGAACCGCAAGGCGCGCGAGGTGCTCGGCTTCCGCGAGGCACACGACTGGCGGACCTACGTCCGGTCGTGACCGTGCCCGACGTCGAGGTCGAAGTGACGCGCCAGATCCTCGACCTGCGCCCGGGTCAGCAGGCGGGGATCGAGATGGCGGAGCAGGAGATGCAGGCGCGCGGTCTCCTCCAGCTCCTCGGTCGCGTACACGGCGGCGTCGAGCGAGGCCCCTGCGACCACCGGGCCGTGATTGGCGAGCAGCACCGCCGAGTAGCGTCCGGCGAGTCCCCTGATCGCGCCGGCGACCGCCGCGTCGCCCGGCCGGTGATAGGGGACCAGCGCCAGCCGGCCGACCCGCATCACGTAGTACGGGGTGAGCGGGGGCAGCACGTCGTCCGGGTCGATCCCGGGCAGCATCGAGACCGCGACCGCGTGCGTCGAATGGAGATGCACCACCGCGGTGGCGCTGTGCCGACCCTCGTAGAGGGCGGCGTGCAGCGGCACCTCCTTGGTCGGCTTGTCGCCGTCGCGCCATTGCCCGTCGGCGTCGAGGCGCGACAGGCGCGCCGGGTCGAGATGGCCGAGCGAGACGTTGGTGGGCGTCATCAGGAACCCGCCATCCGGCAGCCGGACGCTGATGTTGCCGGACGATCCCGGCGTCAGGCCGCGCTCGAAGATCGAGCGGCCGAAGGTGCAGATCGCCTCGCGAAGTTCGGTCTCGGTCACGGCGCGTCATCCCTTGCAGGCCGGAGGAACGGATTTGAGCGGTAAGGTGGCGGTGATCGGCCTCGGATCCATGGGCTTCGGCATGGCCTCCTCGCTCCGGCGCGCCGGCTTCGCGGTGCGCGGCTTCGATGTCGCCCCCGACGCCGTCGACCGGCTGGTGGCCGAAGGCGGCGAGGCGGCCGCGACCCCGGCCGAGGCGGTCGCCGGCGCCGTGGTCGTGGTGGCGGTCGTGGTGAACGCGGCCCAGACCGAGGCGGTCCTGTTCGGACCGGGCGGCTGCGCCGAGGCGATGGACGCGGGCGCGGTGTTCGTCTCGTCGGCGACGATGAAGCCCGATGCGGCGCGCGCGCTCGCCGCCCGATTGGAGAGTGCCGAGGGTCGTCTGTTCCTCGACGCGCCGATGAGCGGCGGCGCCTCGCGGGCCGCGGAGGGCACGCTGACCATGCTCGCCTCGGGGCGCCCCGAGGCGTTCGCCCGCGCCGACGCGGTGCTCCGCGCGTTGACCGATCAGCTCTACGTGCTCGGCGACGAGGCCGGGACCGGCAGCGCCTTCAAGATGGTCAACCAGCTGCTGGCCGGCGTGCACATCGCCGCCGCCTCGGAAGCGATCGCGTTCGCCGCGCGGCAGGGCCTCGATCTCGGACGCGTGTACGATGTGATCACCCGGTCGGCGGGAAACTCCTGGATGTTCGAGAACCGCGTGCCCCATATCCTCGCCGGCGACTACGCGCCGAAGAGCGCGGTCAGCATCTTCACCAAGGATCTCGGCATCGTGATGGACATGGCGCGCGAGGCGGATTTCCCGGTGCCGATCGCCGGCGCGGCGCTGCAGATGTTCCTGATGAGCGCCGCCGCCGGCATGAAGCACGACGACGACGCCTCGGTCGCGCGGCTCTACGCGCTGGTCAGCGGTCTCGTGCTTCCCGGAGCGGCCTGACCGTGCCGCGCTTCGCCGCCAACCTCACCCTGATGTTCAACGAGCACGCGTTTCTCGATCGCTTCGACGCGGCGGCCGACGCGGGGTTCGACGCCGTCGAGTTCCTGTTCCCCTACGCCGAGACCCCGGATGCGGTCGCGTCCCGGGTCGCGAGGAACGCCCTGACGGTGGCCCTGTTCAATCTGCCGCCGGGCGACTGGGAGCGCGGCGAGCGCGGGATGGCGGCGCTGCCCGGACGGGAAGCCGAGGTCGACGCCGCCCTCGTCCGGGCGCTCCCCTACGCCGAGGCGCTGGGCGTCGGGCGGCTGCACCTGATGGCGGGCCTCGCCGAACCCGCCGACCCGGCCAGCGCCGCCTGCTATCGCGACGCGGTGGCGCGGACCGCGGACCGGCTCGCGGAGCGCGGCCTCGACCTCGTGCTCGAACCGATCAACCCCCGCGACATGCCGGGCTATTTCCTGGACGATTTCGCCGCCGCGGCCGCGCTGATCGCCGCGCTGGGGCGATCCAACGTCAAGCTCCAGTTCGATCTGTACCACCGACAGATCATGCACGGCGACGTGCTCCGCGCCTTCGAGGCCATGCTGCCGATCGTCGGCCACGTGCAGGCC
Source organism: uncultured Acetobacteraceae bacterium (assembly GCA_964249405.1). Classification (GTDB taxonomy): domain Bacteria; phylum Pseudomonadota; class Alphaproteobacteria; order Acetobacterales; family Acetobacteraceae; genus CAXTPV01. The sequence continues at coordinate 16,297 of CAXUBX010000066.1, forward strand.
GCCAGCGTCCCGTCCCGCCACGAACCGGACGGCGAGGAGCTCAACTACCCCTTCCTGTTCGGCGAGCTCGACCGCCTCGGCTATGCCGGCTTCGTCGGCTGCGAATACCATCCGCGCGGTCGCACCGAGGACGGGCTCGGCTGGTTCGCGCCCTGGCGGAGGGCCGGATGACCCTGCTGCTCGGCGCGGTCGCCGACGACTACACCGGCGCCTCCGACCTCGCCAACACGCTGTCGCGCCAGGGTCTGCGGACGGTGCAGACGATCGGGGTGCCGCGGGACGCGCTCGACCTGCCGGACGTCGATGCCGTGGTGGTCGCGCTGAAGAGCCGCTCGATCGCGCCCGAGCGCGCCGTCGCGCTGTCGACCGGGACCGAGGCCTGGCTCCGGGCCCGCGGCGCGTCGCACGTGCTGTTCAAGATCTGCTCGACCTTCGACAGCACCGATCGCGGCAACATCGGCCCGGTGCTCGACGCGCTCCGCGCCCGCGCCGACGGCAGCGGCGAACCGCGGGCCGTGATCGTGACCCCGGCGTTTCCGGAGACCGGCCGCACCGTCTTCATGGGCCACCTCTTCGTGGGCGCGGTGCCGCTCGCCGAGAGCCCGCTCAAGGATCACCCGCTCAACCCGATGCGCGACAGCGACCTCGTCCGCGTCCTGTCCCGGCAGAGCGCCAACCCCGTCGGCCTGCTCGCGCATCAGACGGTCGCGCGCGGTCCCGACGCGGTGCGCGCGGCGCTTGGCGAGGCCGAGGGCGCGGTGATCGCCGACGCCGTCGACGAGGCGGCGCTGGAGACCCTCGGGACGGTCGCGATCGAGGCCCCGCTCTCGGTCGGCGCCTCCGGGCTCGGGCTCGGGCTCGCGCGCGCGCTGGTGCGGCGCGAAGGACGCGCCCCCGAGCCGGCCTCGATCGCCGAGCCGGCTGGCGGACGCGCCGCGATCCTCGCCGGCAGCTGCTCGGCGGCGACGCTCGCGCAGATCGACGAGGTCGCGGGCGCGATGCCGGTGCTCCGGCTCGACGCCGAACGCATCCTCGCCGACGCCGCCCGCGCCGTCGCCGACGCGCTGGACTGGGCGCGCGGGCGGCTCGGCGACGGCCCGGTGCTCATCGCTTCGAGCACCACGCCCGACCGACTCCGCGAGATCCAGTCCGCCCACGGCGGCGAAGCCGCCGGCAGTGCGATCGAGGACGTGCTCGCGTCGCTGGCCGAGAGGCTGGCGGGCGAGGGCCTCGCGCGGCTGATCGTCGCCGGTGGCGAGACCTCGGGTGCGGTGGTCGACCGTCTCGGCATCGAGGCCTTCGCCGTGGGCGCCGAGATCGCCCCCGGCGTGCCGGCCCTCCGCGCCTTGGGCGAGCGCCACGCCGGGCTCGCGGTCGCGCTGAAGTCCGGCAATTTCGGCGGGACCGGCTTCTTCAGGCGCGCCCTGTCGATGCTCTGACGCCGAGCCGCCCGCGCACCCGGGACAGCACCCTCCCGATGCGGAACAGCCCGAGCGCCTGGCCCGCGACCCCGAACGCGACGAGGCCGGCGCCGATCGTCAGCGCGAGCCCCGCGGCGGCCCGGATCCCGCTGCCGTGCGAGAGCGAGCGCGGCAGCAGCCCGAGCAGCAGCGCCAGCGCTGCCGCCATCACCAGGCTCGCGACCCCGATCCGCGCGAGCTGGACGAGCAGCAAGCGGTCCGGCGCGAGCCATCCCCGGCGACGCAGCACGATCGCGAGCAGCGCCGTGTTCACGGTGGACGCGAGGCTGGTCGCGAGCGGCGGCCCCATGTGCGCGAGCGGCCGCATCAGCG
>CAXUBX010000067.1:0-5474 GCA_964249405.1 uncultured Acetobacteraceae bacterium
CTCTATCTCAGCGCGCCGGCGCCGCTCGAGACCGGCATCATCTCGTATCGCGTCGCGATCCGGATGGCGATCGCGCAGGGCTTCCGCGGCGCCCTCTGCCTCGAGCACTACGGTGGCGACGGCCTCTCGGTCTGCGGCAGCAACCGCGCCTATCTGCGTCGCATCCTGCCGAAGCGGGTCGATCCCGCCTGAGACCGTTCAGCCGAGCCGGTAGAGACGCGAGGCGGTCCCGGCGAACAGCGCATCGCGTTCGGCGTCCGAGAAATCCCGGACGATCTCGACATAGGCGCCGAGATGGGATTCGAAACTGCCGTAGAGCCGGTCGGTCGGGAAGTTGCTCGCCATCATGCACCGTTCGCATCCGAAACGCTCGACGAGGTGCAGGATGAACGGCCGGAAGCTCTCGACCGTCCAGTCCCGATCGGCGAAACCCAACCCCGAAAGCTTCATCGCGACGTTCGGGCAATCCGCCAGCATTCCGACCCCGCGCCGCCAGCGTCGGATCGCATCCTCGTCGCGCCCGTCCGGCATGCCTGCATGGTCGACGATCATCGCGGTCGCGGGGTTCCGGCGCGCGAGCGACGCCGCGTCCTCCATCTGCGACGGAAACAGCTGCATGTCGAACGAGAACCCGTGTCGCGCCAGACGTTCGTAGCCGCTCCGCCATCGCGGATCGATCAGCTTGTCATGCGCGTTGTAGGTCAGCCCCGGATCGGCGTGCCAGTTCGCGATGTCACGGATCCCGCGCACGATCGGGAATGCCGCCTGGCGTTCGAGCGCCTCGTCCAGATCCGGATCGTCCAGCGAGGCGCGCGCCACCACCGCGCTCGGCCATCCGTCGGCTTTCGCCAGTTCCGCGAGCCAGCGTGTCTCGGCGTGCGCGTCGTCGGGGTGCGCACCCGCCTCGACATGCACGCAGCCCACCACGTTCCACCCCGCGCTCTCCGCCCGATACTGCGCAAGCCCGTAGTCCGACGCGATCGGTTCGGTGATCCCGTTCGGCCCCGGCGCGAACGGCGGCGACAACCAGGGGTAGCGGAGACGCCCGAGATCCCAGAGATGCATGTGCGCGTCGACGAAGCGACCGGGACGCCACCCCTCCGTGTCCGACCCTCCGTCAGCCCGGGCCTCCGTCAATAGGTCGTCCTCCCGCCGGAGATGTCGAACGTCGCCGCCGTCGAGAACGAGCATTCCGCGCTCAGCAGCCAGCAGATGAGCGCCGTCACCTCGTCGATCTCGCCGAGCCGGCCCATCGGGATCCGCGACTGCATGTAGTCGATCTGGCTCTGCGGCATCTGCGCGAGGAGCGGGCTCCTGAATGTCGCCGGTGTCACCGCGTTGACCCGTATGCCGGTCGTCGCCAGCTCCTTGCCGAGCGACTTGGTGAGCCCGAGCACCGCGGCCTTCGATGCGGAATACGGCGAGGCATTCGGGTTTCCCTCCTTGCCGGCCACCGAGGAGATGTTGACGATCCGTCCGTAGTCGTTGCGCATCATCAGCGGGACCACCGCGCGGCAGCACAGGAACGTCCCGTTCAGGTTGACGTCGATCACCCGGCGAAACGCCTCGGGCGGCTGTTCCCAGAGCGGCACGATCGGTCCGGTGATCCCGGCGCCGTTCAACAGCATGTCGATCCGCCCGAGCGTCGCGAACGCCGCGTCCGCCGCCTCGGCCACGGCGCGCTGGTCGGTGACGTCGACATGGCGCGCATCGACCGAACCGGTCGCGATCCGCGCCTCGTCGAGCAGCCCGGTGTCGGCGTCCCAGATCACGACCCGGGCGCCCTCGCGGGTCAGTCGCCCGGCGACGTCCCGGCCGACGCCGGACCCGCCGCCGGTCAGGACCGCGGTCTGCCCCTTGAAGCGTCCCTCGAACACCCCGTCGCTCCCCTGGCGCTCGGCCCACAGAGGGCCGGCAGCGCCGCGTCGCGGTTCAGCTCGACGTCGAAGCCGAACCTTGCGTGATCCGGCCCCGAGTTATACGACGCTAGGATGTGAAATCGCGATCGTCAACGCGAAGCCCGACGCTCCCGGGATGCAGGACACCAGCGGCGCTCCAGGCACTCCGCCCGGCTCGACCGGTGCGCACCACTGATCCTTCGCTGATCGGACCGACATGACGCCAGCCTCCGCCCTCGACTACCGGCTCCTCGCGAAGCGCCGCCTGCCCCCCTTCCTCTTCGAATACATCGACGGCGGCTCCTACGCGGAAGCGACGCTTCGCAGCAACGTCCGCGACCTCGAGCGCATCGCGCTCCGTCAGCGCGTTCTCAACGACGTCTCGGCACTCGATCTCACGACCGAGCTGTTCGGCCAGACGCTGGCATTGCCGCTTGGACTGGGACCGGTCGGTCTCGCCGGGATGAACGCCCGTCGGGGCGAGGTCCAGGCGGCGCGCGCGGCGGAGGCGGCCGGCGTCCCGTTCTGCCTCTCGACCGTCTCCGCCTGCCCGATCGACGAGGTCGCGGACGGCGTCTCGAAGCCCTTCTGGTTCCAGCTCTACATGATCCGCGATCGCGGCTTCATGCGCGACCTCCTGCAGAAGGCGCGCGACCGGCGCTGCTCGGCGCTCGTCTTCACGGTCGACATGCCGATGCCCGGCTCGCGCTACCGGGATATCCGCTCGGGGCTCGCGGGCGCACCCGGCCTGCTCGGCAGGACGCGCCGGGCGCTGCAGGCGGCGGCGCACCCGAACTGGGCCTACAACGTCGGCCTCAACGGACGACCGCATCAGCTCGGCAACGTCGCCCCGGTGCTCGGCAACGGCAGCGGTCTCGAAGATTTCCTGGGCTGGATGCGGGACAATTTCGATCCGTCCGTCACCTGGAAGGATCTCGACTTCGTGCGCGCCGAGTGGACGGGGCCGCTGATCATCAAGGGGATCCTCGACCCCGAGGACGCGCGCGAGGCCAGCCGGCTCGGCGCCGACGGCATCATCGTCTCGAACCATGGCGGCCGCCAGCTCGACGGCGTGCTCTCCACCGCCCGCGCATTGCCGCCGATCGCGGACGCCGTCGGCGACGCGATCACGTTGCTGGCCGACGGGGGCATCCGTTCCGGCCTCGACGTGGTCCGCATGCTGGCGCTCGGCGCCCGCGCGGTGCTGCTCGGCCGCGCCTGGGCCTGGGCGCTCGGCGGCCGCGGCGAGGCGGGCGTCGCGCACGTGCTCCGCATCTTCGCCGCCGAGATCCGGATCGCGATGGCGCTCACCGGCCGCACCACGATCGGCGCGATCGACCGCACCGCCCTGGTCGAGACCACGATCGGGAACGCGTGAGCGCGTCGCGGGTCCGGGGCGGCTGCCTCTGCGGCGGGATCCGCTACGAAGTCGATCCCGCCGGCACGTTCGACGCCGGCTACTGCCACTGCTCGATGTGCCGACGCTCGACCGGCGCCCCGGTGCTCGCCTGGGCACTGCTCCACGCGGGGGCCTTCCGGCTGCTCACCGGAACGCCACGCCGCTATCGCTCGTCGGATGCGTGCGACCGCCTGCACTGCCCGGTCTGCGGCTGCCAGCTGTTCTACGAGCTGCCCGACCAGCCGGGCTTCCGCGGCATCCACATCGCGACGCTCGACGGCGACGTCCCGACCGCACTCCGTCCCCGCCTCCACATGTGCGTCGCCGACCGTCTCCCCTGGCTCGCGATCGCGGACGACCTTCCCCGTTTCGAGGCCAACGAAGTGACACACCCGGACAGCCGTCCGGTCTCGTGATCGGACGCGGCTTGCACTCGCCCGCCCGCGGTCGAACGTCTGCCGGGACGAGAACCCGGAGTTGTCATGCCGAGCCTGTTCGATCCGTACGCCCTGAAATCGGTCCGCCTGCGCAACCGGATCGCGGTGTCGCCGATGTGCCAGTACATGGCGGTGGACGGCGTCGTGAACGACTGGCACCGGGCGCACTACGCGACACTGGCCCGGGGCGGCGCGGGGCTGGTCGTCGTCGAGGCGACCGCGGTCTCGCCGGAGGGACGGATCACCTGGGGCGATCTCGGGCTGTGGAACGACGTGCAGGCGGAGGCGCTGGCGCCGGTCGTGCGCGAGATCCGGTCCGCCGGTGCGGTGCCCGGGATCCAGATCGCGCATGCGGGACGGAAGGCGTCGGCGAACCGGCCCTGGGAGGGCGACGACCACATCCCGCTCGGCGCGCCGAACGCCTGGGAGACGATCGCGCCGTCCCCGGTCGCGTTCGGTGCGGGGCTGACGCGGGTGCCGCGGGAGATGACGCTCGCCGACATCGCACGCGTGCGGGCGGACACGGTCGCCACCGCGGTGAGAGCCCGGGAGCTGGGCTTCGCCTGGCTCGAACTGCACATGGCGCACGGCTATCTCGCGCAGAACTTCTTCTCGCCGCTCTCGAACCGTCGGACGGACGCCTACGGAGGCTCGGCGGAAAACCGGGCGCGTTACCTCTTCGAGGTGTTCGCCGCCGTTCGCGAAGTCTGGCCCGAGGACCGGCCGCTCACCGTCCGGCTCGGGGTCGAGGAGTTCGACGGCAACGAGGACATGATCGGCGAGAGCGTCGCACTCCTCAGGCGGATGCGGCAGGCGGGCCTCGACTTCGTGGACGTCTCGATCGGCTTCAACACGCCGGACGCGTCGATCCCGTGGGCGGCGAACTTCATGGCGCCGATCGCGGAACGGATCCGCCGCGAGACCGGTCTGCCGGGCGCGACCAGCTGGTACATCGCCGAGCCGGAGGAGGCGGACGAGCTGATCCGTCTCGACCGGATCGATCTCGTGATGCTCGGGCGGCCGCTGCTCACCGACCCTCACTGGCCCTACGCGGCGGCCAAGGCGCTCGGCGTCGAGAACCCGGCCTGGGCGACGTTGCCGCCGCCCTACGCGCACTGGCTCGCTCGCTACCGGTGATCCCGCCGACCCCTCGGGCAGCCACGATCCGGCCACCGTCCACGGGACCGGTCAGAGAGCGAGGTGCAGGAACCGGTTGAACCCGCTCGGCGCGTAGCCGGCGAACGCATCGCCGTCTGTGAAGCCGTGGCGACGATAGAGCGCGAGCGCCGGCTCGAACGCGTCGCCACTCCCGGTTTCGAGGCTGAGCCGCGCGAGCCCGCGCCGCCTCGCCTCCGCGATCATGTGGGCGAGCAGCGCGGTCGCGACGCCGGTCCGGAGATGGTCGGCGTGGGTCCGCATCGATTTCAGCTCGCCGCTGCCGTCGCCGAGCATCTTCAGCGCGCCGATCCCGGCCAGCGCATCGCCGCGCCAGGCGGTCCAGACCGTGACCGAGCCCGCGAGCAGACCCGCGAGGTCGAGCGCGAAGACCCCGCCGGGCGGCGAACTCGCGTGCATCCCCGCGAGGTGGAGCGCGAGCAGCGCCCGCACGTCGGCCCCGGACAGGTCGTCGCGTCGGATCTCCACCGGCCGCCCCATGCCCGTCACGGGCCGCGATCGACCAGCGCCAGCAGCCTCTCCTGCTGGTCGGCCGTCGAGACGGGAAGCCGCTCCCACTCCGAC
>CAXUBX010000067.1:5574-18040 GCA_964249405.1 uncultured Acetobacteraceae bacterium
GGAGCAGCCCGCCCAGCGCGTCGAGGGCGTCCGGGCCGGCGTGCTTCATCTCGACGTCCTCCTCGCGACGGCCGGCATGATGCCGTCGTCCCGGCGCCCGTGCACGACATCTTCCGGACCGCCGTGGCGATGGCGGATCACGGCCGCCCCGCCTTCCGAGCCGCCCACTCCGCTCGCGTCAGCTCCCAGAGCTCGGCCGGCAGGCGGCCGGACACGTAGTCCCGCTCGGCGGTGGCGATCACGTGCGCGCCCTCCCGCATCGAGAGGCGGCGCGAGGCTTCGTTCGCGACCGCCTTCGGCACGCGAAGCACGTCACGTCCGAGCACGCCGAACCAGAACGCCGTCACCACCCGGCAGGCCTCGGTCATCAGGCCCTTTCCCTGCCAGTCCGGATCGAGCCAGAAGCCGCGATGATCGTCCGGCCGGTCCATCAGGCTGATGACGCCGATCAGCCGGTCCGGCGCGATGCGCGGCCGGATCGACCAGTGCCACGCCTCGCCGCGTGTCATCGCCGGCAGCGCCACCTGCTCGATGAACATTCGCGCGCCGTCCGGCGGGTAAGGCCAGGGCACGACCGGCGACAGGAGGCGGACGATCTCCCAGCGAGGGAAGTGCGCCTGGATGCCGGGCGCGTCACGGACCGCAAGCGGCCTCAGCAGGAGGCGCGGCGTGTCAAGGGGCGTCGCATCCGGCATGGTCCCGAGCTTGCCCCGCGAGGCTCCCCGCTGGTAGACGGCACCAATGGCTCGATCCGTCGCGGCAGGGTTCCACGTGCGAGGCGCTCCCGAAGCGCGGTCGCGTGTCGCGCCCCTCGGGCCCGTTTCCGGGCTTCGACTTATCCGCCCCTGATCGCGGGAACGGACGGCCGCCGTCCGCGTCCGGCCTTCAGGGGTTGCGAACCAGAACGCCCGCACGAACCGACGGACAGGACCCTCCGATGACCATGCACCACCCGAGCTTCGGCGCGATCGCCGAGGATCGCATCATCATCTTCGACACCACGCTCCGCGACGGCGAACAGAGTCCGGGCTTCTCGATGAACCTCGCCGAGAAGCTCCGCATGGCGCGCGCGCTGGCCGATCTCGGCGTCGACGTGATCGAGGCCGGCTTCCCGGTGGCCTCGCCCGGTGATTTCGAGAGCGTGGAAAGCATCGCGCGCGAGATCCGTGGCCCGGTGATCGCCGGCCTCGCCCGCACCGGCGGCCGCGACGACATCGCACGGGCCGGCGAGGCGATCCGGCCGGCCGAACGCGGGCGCCTCCATCATTTCATCAGCACCTCGCCGCTGCACATGAAGTTCAAGCTCCGCATGGAGCCTGACACCGTGCTCGAGGCGATCCGACACGGCAGCGACATCGCCCGGCGCTACGCCGACGACATCGAATGGTCGGCCGAGGACGGGTCGCGCACCGAGCCCGACTTCCTCTGTCGCTGCGTCGAGACCGCGATCCGCGGCGGCGCCACCACGATCAACATTCCGGACACCGTGGGCTACGCGCTGCCGGAGGACATGGAGCGCATCTTCGCCATGCTCCGCGAGCGCGTGCCAGGGGCCGACAGCGTCATCCTCTCCACCCACAACCACAACGATCTCGGCCTCGCGGTCGCCAACACGCTGGCCTCGATCCGCGCCGGCGCGCGCCAGGTCGAGTGCACGATCAACGGCATCGGCGAGCGCGCCGGCAACGCGGCGCTCGAAGAGATCGTGATGACGCTCCGCACGCGCGCCGATCGCGTCCCCGCCGCCCACGGGATCGAGACGACGCACCTGCTCCGGGTGTCTCGCCTCCTCGCCACCATCACCGGCTTCGACGTGCAGCCCAACAAGGCGATCGTCGGCCGCAACGCCTTCGCCCACGAGAGCGGGATCCACCAGGACGGCGTGCTGAAGAACGCCGCGACCTACGAGATCATGACACCGGAGAGCGTCGGCTGGACGAGATCCTCGCTGGTGCTCGGCAAGCATTCCGGCCGCGCCGCGTTCCGGGACAAGCTTCGCGCCATGGGCTACGACGCCCTCGGCGAGAACGCGCTGAACGACGCCTTCGCCCGGTTCAAGCAACTCGCCGACCGCAAGAAGACCGTCTACGACGAGGACATCGCGGCCCTGGTGGACGACGAGACGCGGGACCATGCGCGGATCCGCTTCGTCTCCCTCGATCTCCGGTCGGGTTCGAAGGCGCCGGCGCGTGCCGCGCTCGAACTCGAAGTGGACGGCACGGTGCGGGCCGCGTCCGCCACCGGCGACGGTCCGGTGGACGCGACCTTCAATGCGATCCGCGCCATCTTCCCGCATGGCGGGACGCTCGCGCTGTTCTCGGTCGGCGCGGTCACCGAAGGCACCGACGCCCAGGCCCGCACCACCGTCCGCCTGGCCGAGGACGGTCGGCTGGTGGACGGCCAGGGCGCCGACACCGACACCATCGTCTCGGCCGCCCGCGCCTACGTCCACGCGCTGAACAAGCTGCTGGTCAAGCGCGAGCGGCGCCAGCCGGAGGCCCTGACCGCGTAGCGCCGCGATCCCGCCTGCGCGCGTCCCGGCTGCGCGCTTCGCCGTCGACCGGCCCCGGCAGGACGAACATGCCGGGGCCGCGGCCGCCCCGATCCTGATCCCGTCTTCAGGCCGGAACGAACGCGGCGCAGCTGACGAGCACGATCCGCGCCGCTTCCGACGGGCCGGGTTCGCGTCCGCGTGACAGCACCGAGCGCGCCGCCCGCTCCGCGTCTCCCTGGAGCCGTGCGGCGTCGCCCGGCGGCAACGCGTCGAGCGTCTCCGGCAGCGCCCAGACCCCGGCGAAGGCGGCGGCGTCGCGCGCCGCACGCCACATCGTGTGCGCTCGCGGCCCGAGCAGCGCGGCGCAGATCGACACGTCCCGCCAGTCCCGGATCGCGCGTGCCGCCAGCGCGCTTCGCGGGCGCATGTCGGCGAATGGCGTATCGAACGGAAGCGCACCGAGGCGCGCGAGTGCCGCCTCGATCGCGACCAGCGCGTCGAGGCACGGATCCGACGTTCGGGGCGGCGGTCGCGAGGTGTCGGATCGCGAGCGGGCGATCTCCCGGAGTGCCGCCTCGATCAGCTCGCGCCGGAGCGGTGGCGCGAGACGGATCAGCTCGCTCGCCCCGAGCTCGGCGCAGGCGAGCACCGCGAGACCTTGCCCGCCGCCGCGCTCGAGCGCGAGTTCGGCGAGCATCCTGCCGAGCGCCTGACGCTTCTGCACCGAGATCCCGATCGAGCCGGTCGGCTCGCCGAGGATCGTGTCGATCAGGGCGAAGCGGCGCGCCGCCGCGACCGTGATGCCCGTATGCCCGCGCCCGTCACCGATCGAGGCGGCGATCCGTCTCGCCTGGTCGCGCGGCAGCCGAAGCAGCAGCAGTCCGTCGCGCTCGATCGAGCGGGCAAGCAGTCCGTGGAGGGTCGGCGTCGCGGCGGTCCGGCGACGGGAGACCCGGAAGCGGCGAAGGGCCGCAAGCCATCCCGCGATGGTCCGGAACTCGCGCATGCTGCTCTGTCCGAGAACGGAACGAACGACCCTACCGGCATCGCGCCGCGGTCGCAACCGGACAGCGGAAGTTGCCGTTTGGCCGGCAGGTCCGGGACGGCGGAACGGGAGGGAAGGTCGAGATGACGAAAGGTGAGCCGTTTCGTCTGGTGGTGGCCGGCGCCGGGGTCGCCGGGATCGAGGTCGCGACCAGGCTCGGCAACACGCTCGGGAGGCGGGGCCGCCTCGCCCTGACCGTGATCGATCGCGGCCTCGCGCACATCTGGAAACCGAACCTGCACACGATCGCCGCGGGCACCGGCAGGCCCGAACGGGAGAAGGTCGGTCTTCTCGCGCACGCCAGGCGGAACGGCTACACGTTCCGGCCCGGCACGCTCGATGACGTGGACCGCAAGGCGCGCCGTGTCCTGCTCGGACCGTTCGACGACGGGACCGGCGAGAAGGCCGGCGTCGCGGAACGCAGCCTCTCCTACGACGCCCTCATCCTCGCGATCGGCAGCCGCGCCAACGATTTCGGCATTCCGGGGGTCGCCGAGCACTGCACCTTCATCGACAGCCTGCCCGAGGCCGATCTGTTCTACACGCGGTTCCGCCGGGCGCTGTTCGTCGCCGCGGAAACCGGCGGGCCGCTCGACATCGCGATCGTCGGCGGCGGGGCGACCGGCGTCGAACTCGCCGCCGAGATCAAGCACGCACTCGACGTCGCCGAGCGCTTCGGCGCCAGCGGGGGAACGGCCCCGACGCTCCGCCTGACCCTGATCGAGAGCGGTGACCGGTTGCTGTCCGCGTTTCCGACCCGCGTCTCCGACGAGGCGACGCGGGTGCTGCGCGGGCTCGGGGTCCGCGTGCTCACCGGAGCGGCGGTGACGGGTGCCGATGCCGACGGGCTCTCGCTGAAGGACGGAAGCCGGATCGAGGCCTCGATCCTCGCATGGGCGGCCGGCGTCCGAGCGCCCGACGCGCTCGACCGCATCGAAGGCCTCGCCCGCTCCCGGGCCGGACAGATCAAGGTCGCGCCGAACCTGCAGTCGATCGACGACGATGCCCTGTTCGCGCTCGGCGACTGCGCGGCGCTCGAGGATGCGGACGGCCGCAAGGTGCCGGCGACCGCGCAGGCGGCGCGCCAGCAGGCACTCCACCTCGCCCGCCATTTCAGGTCGTGGATGGACGGCCGGGCGATGCCGCCGTTCCGCTACCGCGAGAAGGGGGCCATCGTGTCGCTGGCGGATTTCAACGGCTGGGGCACGCTTGGACGCGTGGTGTTCGGCGGCGGCGTGCTCCAGGGACTGTCTGCCCGCCTGGCGCACGACCTGCTCTACCGCCAGCACCAGATCGAGGTGCACGGGCTCGCCCGCGGCGCCGCGATCTGGGCGTCGGACAGCCTGGATCGCGCGCTTACCCCGGCCGTCCGGCTCGACTGAGGACGCCTGAAGGAACGTTTGCGCCGGCCCCGGTGCTCAGCGGGAGGAGGCGTGAGGTCGGCGGGACGCGGCCCCGCCGTCACTGAGGCCGGGATGGCGTGGTCGCGGCGCCGCCGATCGCGCCGAGGCCGCCGCCGGCCAGCGCACCGATCGCCGCTCCCTTGCCGCCGCCGGCAAGCCCGCCGATCGCCGCACCACCGCCAGCCCCGAGCAGGCCGCCGCCCACCGCGCGCTGGCCCGGGCTGTAAGGATCGCAGGCCGACAGGCCGAGGGCCAGGCCGGTCGCCGCGACGGCAAGGCCGATGCTGCGGCCACGCCGCCGGGTTTGCGTATGCTGAACCATGGGTCCTGTCTCCTCGGCGCCGCTCGAAGCGCTCTTCGGGCCGCACGAAGCGCGGCCTCCTGTTACACTACGCCCGAGCCTCATGGCCGTTGGTCGTCGCTAACGTGGCGACATCGTGTCTCACGGGTCTGTGAACAATAGGTCCGGTCGAGCGGACCGCTGCCGATCTCCGCCCTTGCCGGGCGAGGGCACGAAAGCTAAGCCCCTGCCCCCAGCGCCCTCTGCCCGCCGTTCCTGCCCCGGAGCTCTCCGATGTTCTCTCGCCTTTTCGGGGTCATGTCCGCCGACATGGCCATCGACCTCGGGACGGCGAACACGCTCGTCTACGTCAAGGGTCGAGGCATCGTGCTCGACGAGCCCTCCGTGGTCGCGATCGCCGAGATCCGCGGCCGCAAGCAGGTCCTGGCGGTGGGCGAAGAAGCCAAGCACATGCTCGGCCGCACCCCCGGCAACATCTCCGCGATCCGGCCGATGCGCGACGGCGTCATCGCCGATTTCGAGGTCGCCGAAGAGATGATCAAGCACTTCATCCGCAAGGTCCACAACCGGCGCGGCTTCGCGAGCCCGCTCATCATCATCTGCGTCCCGTCGGGCTCGACCGCGGTCGAGCGGCGGGCCATCCAGGAAAGCGCCGAGGCCGCGGGCGCCCGCCGCGTGCTGCTGATCGAGGAGCCGATGGCCGCCGCGATCGGTGCCGGACTGCCGGTCACCGAGCCGTCCGGCTCGATGATCGTGGACGTCGGCGGCGGCACCACCGAGGTCGCGGTGATCTCGCTCGGGGGCATCGTCTATGCCCGGTCGGTCCGCGTCGGCGGCGACCGGATGGACGAGGCGATCATCTCCTACATCCGCCGCAACCATAATCTCCTGATCGGCGAGGGCTCGGCCGAGAAGATCAAGCTGGAGGTCGGTGCCGCCCGGCCGCCGGAGGACTGGGAAGGCGACGGGCCCTGGCGCGAGGTCAGGGGCCGAGATCTCATGAACGGCGTCCCGCGCGAGGTCGTGGTGACGCAGCGGCAGATCGCCGAGAGCCTGTCCGAGCCGGTGCGCGAGATCGTGGAGGCGGTCACGGTGGCGCTGGAGAACACGCCGCCCGAGCTGGCCGCCGACATCGTCGACAAGGGCATCGTGCTGACCGGCGGCGGCGCCCTGCTCACCCGTCTCGCCGACGTGCTCCGCGATGCGACGGGGCTGTCCGTGGTGGTCGCCGAGGACGCGCTGAGCTGTGTCGCCCTCGGCACGGGCCGGGCGCTGGAGGAGATGAAGCGCCTCCGGAACGTCCTGACCACGATGTACTAGGACGTGATGTCGGGGACGCCGCATCGCGCGGCCTCGTCGCGAGGCTCGCATCCGGCGGGCATTCGAGGCTAAAGATCCGCAATAAGGCTCGCGGGACGGGATAAGGGTCGGGCGGTCTTGCTTCTTCTGTCGATCCAGGCTCGTCAGGCCCTCGCCAAGCTCAGCCTGCCGCTCTTCATCGCGGCGAGCCTCGGGGTCATGCTGGTCGGCCGGGCGGACGGCACCGTGACCGCGCGTGCGCGGATGGCGCTCGCCGACGCGCTGTCGCCCCTCTACGCGTCGGTCGCCGAACCGCTCGCGACGCTCCGTCGCGGCGCCGAGGACGCGCTCGGCATCATCGACATCGAGGCCGAGAACCGGTCGCTCCGGGCCGAGAACGCGAGACTGCGACGCTGGTACGAAGTCGCGCTCGCGCTCGAGGCCGAGAACGCGACGCTGAAGAACGATCTCCACTGGATGCCGGATCCGGCACCGTCCTTCGTCACCGGCCGGGTCGTCGCGGACGCCGGCGGCGTCTATTCGCGTGCCGTGCTCGTCTATCTCGGTCCCACCGCCTCGGTGACCCGCGGCCAGGTGGCGCTCGACGCCGGCGGCCTCGTCGGACGGGTGACCGAGGTCGGCAACCGCGCGGCCCGGATCCTGCTCATCACCGACGCGACGAGCCGCATCCCCGTCGAGATCCCGCGGCTCGGTGCCCACGCGATCATGGCCGGAACCGACGGGACGCTGCCGAGGCTGATCTACCTGCCGGACGGTGCGCATCCCGCCGAGGGCGACCGCGTGGTGACCTCCGCCGAAGCCGGCGCGTTTCCGGCTGGCCTGCCGGTCGGCACCGTGCGCCTCCGCCCGAACGGCGCACCCGCCATCGTGCCCGCCGCCAACCTCGACGCGCTGACGATCGTCCGGCTGTTCGACTACAAGCTCGGCACGGTGGTTCCGCCCGCGTCCCCCCGTGCCGGCGCGGTCTCCGCGTCCCCGTCCGCCGAGTGAGACCGGAGGAGCGTGACACCGGAGCCGCCGCCACCCGAGCGGCAGGCCGGCATACGGCCGTCCTTGACGGTATGGCGGGCGACCGACGCCGCGGCGCGGCGCCTGTTCCCCTTCGTCTCGACCGCGCTCGCGGTGCTGCTGCTCGCATTCCCGCTCAGGATCCCCGGCCAGCCCGAGCTGCAGGCCGCAATCCTCCTTCTCGCCGTCTATTTCTGGTCGGTCTATCGGCCGGCCTCGATGCCGCCGAGGGCCGCCTTCGCGCTCGGCCTGCTCGCCGATCTGCTGGGTCCGGAGCCGCCCGGGGTGACCATGCTGACGCTCCTCGCGCTGAACGGCACCGCCGTCCGGTTGCGCACGCCCCTGCTCCGTCAGGGGTTCCTCAGGATCTGGCTGGTCTTCGTCGCCGCGGCCGCCGCCGCCTCGTTCGCCGAGTGGGCGATGATCTCGGCCCTCGATCTCCGCGTGCAGCCGCCGCTCCCGGGCCTGTTCACCTGGGGCCTCGCGGCCGGCCTCTATCCGCTGATCGCCGCCGCGCTGATCCGGCTTCATCGCGGTCTCGCCGCCCCGGAGCGCGCGTGACGCACCGCCCGGCGTGCCAGGCATGACGCGCGGCCGGTCGAGGCGGCGGCGTTCCGGCATCGCGCCGGCGAAGCCCGTCGCGGACAAGCGCGTCGGCGTCTTCACCCGTCGTGCGCTCTTCATGATGGCAGGACAGACCGCGATCCTGGCGGCCCTCGGAGAGCGGCTCTATCGCCTGCAGATCACCGATGGTGCGGCGTTCCGGACGCTGGCGGACGACAACCGCATCAGCACGCGCCTGCTCGCGCCGCCACGTGGCCATGTCGTCGACCGCTTCGGCGTCCTGCTCGCGGGCAACACCCTCAACTGGCGGGCGCTCCTGCTGCCCGAGGAGGCGGGCGACCTCGACGCGACGCTCGACCATTTCTCGGCGATCATCCCGCTCGACGGTCGCGAGCGCGCCCGCATCGTGCGCGAGGTCGGCCGCAACCGGCACTTCATCCCGGTCGAGCTCAAGGGATTCCTGACCTGGAACGACATGGCGCGGATCGAGGTGAACGCGCCCGAGCTTCCCGGCGTCCTCGTCGATGTCGGCACGACGCGGCTCTACCCGGAGGGCGCGCATCTCGCCCATGTGGTCGGCTACGTCGCGCCGCCTAACGACCGGGACGAGCACGCGGCACCGATCCTCGCGATCCCCGGCATGCGGGTCGGACGCGCCGGCATCGAGCGCACGCGGGATGACGTGCTGCGCGGAACGGCGGGCTCGGTGCAGATGGAGGTCAACGCCGCCGGCCGCGTCATGCGCGAGCTCGACCGGCACGAGGGCACCGAGGGCGACGAGGTGGGGCTCACGATCGATGCCGGGCTGCAGCGCGCGGTGGAGAGCCGGCTCGCCGGCCAGAGCGCGTCGGCCGTGGTGATGGACTGCCGGACCGGCGAGGTGCTGTCGATGGTCAGCAATCCGTCGTTCGACCCGAGCCTGTTCGACAGCGGCGTCTCGCAGGCCCAGTGGGCGGAATGGAATTCGCCCGCCAACCAGCAAACGCGGCCGCTGATCAACAAGGCGGTCGCCGGCCTCTACCCGCCCGGCTCGACCTTCAAGCCCGCGGTGGCCCTCTCCGCGTTGCAGGCCGGCACGCTGACGCCGGGAGACCGCATCAACTGCCCGGGCTACATCGATATCGGCGGCATCCGCTTCCACTGCTGGAAGAAGGGCGGCCACGGCCTGCTCGATCTCCACGGCGGCCTGAAATACTCCTGCGACGTCTTCTTCTACGAGACGGCGCGCCGCACCGGCATGGATCCGATCGCGCTGACCGGCCACGCGCTCGGCCTCGGGGTCGCGCTCCCGATCGAGCTGCCGCACGTCAAGGCAGGCGTGATCCCGACGCCGGAATGGCGGCGCGCGCACGGCCATCACTGGAACGGCGGCGACACGGTCAACGCCGGCATCGGCCAGGGCTTCGTCGAGGTGACGCCGCTGGCACTCGCGACCTACTGCTCGCGCGTCGCGACCGGCCGTGCCGTCGAGCCGCATCTCACCCGGACGATCGCCGGCCGGATGCAGCCGGGTGCCAGTCCCGACGACTGGCCGTCGATCGGCCTGCCCGACGACCAGCTCCATGCGGTGCGCGACGGCATGTGGGCGGTGGTGAACGAGCCGGGGGGCACCGCGCCCAAGGCCCGGCTGGCCCTGCCCGGCATGACGCTGGCCGGCAAGACCGGATCCGCGCAGGTCCGGCGCGTCTCGCGCTGGGCGCGCGAGTTCGGCCACTTCAACTCGGCGACGCTGCCCTGGAAGTTCCGTCCGCACGCCTTGTTCATCTGTTTCGCGCCGTACGAGGCGCCGCGCTACGCCGTCGCCCTGGTGGTCGAGCACGGCAACGCCGGCGCCGATGTCGCGGCCCCGCTCGCCCGCGACATCATGACCGACACGCTGACCCGCGATCCTTCGATGCGACGCGAGGCGCCTCCGCAGACGGTCGCGGAAGTCGTCCCCGTGGCGACCCCGCAGGGCGTCGTGCTGCCTTGATCACCGCGAAGCGCCTGCTTCGCCCGGAGCCGTCCTTCGGCCTGATTCGCAAGCTGTTCCGGATCAGCTGGCTCTACGTGCTGCTGATCGCGGCTCTCGGCGGCGTCGGCTACGCGGCGCTGTATTCGGCCGCCGGCGGCTCGCCCCAACCCTACGCGGGGCCGCAGAGCATCCGGTTCGCCTTCGGGCTCGCGATGATGCTCGGCCTGGCGCTCACCGACATCCGTCTGATCGAGAAGCTCGCCTGGCCGCTCTACCTCGTGTCGATGGTCCTGCTCGGCCTGGTGCTCAGGATCGGCCATGTCGGCAAGGGTGCCGAACGCTGGATCGACCTCGCCGGCGTCCAGACGCAGCCTTCCGAGCTCGCGAAGATCGCGCTCGTGCTCGTGCTCGCCTCCCTGTTCAGGAACGCGAGCTGGCAGCGGATGGGCAACCCGCTCTTCCTGCTCCTGCCGGCGATCCTGGTGCTGATCCCGGTCGGCCTCGTGCTGAAGGAGCCCAATCTCGGGACCGCGGTGATCATCGCGCTGCTCGGTGCCGCCATGTTCCTCGCCGCCGGGATCCGCCTCTGGCAGGTCCTGCTCGTGATGGCGCCGCTCCCCTTCTTCGCGACGATCGCCTACCACCACCTGCACGACTACCAGCGGGCCCGGATCACCACCTTCCTCCATCCGGAAAGCGACCCCCTCGGCGCCGGCTACAACATCATCCAGTCGAAGATCGCGCTCGGCTCCGGCGGCATGTGGGGCCGCGGCTTCCTGCACGGGACGCAGAGCCAGCTCGACTTCCTGCCCGAGAAGCAGACCGACTTCATCTTCACCACGATCGCCGAGGAGTTCGGGCTGGTCGGCGCCGGCGCGCTGATGCTGCTGCTGCTGCTGATCATCCTCGGCGGCATGCTGATCGCGATCCGGTGCCGGAACCGGTTCGGCCGGCTGCTGGCTCTCGGCATCTCGGTCAATTTCTCGCTCTACTGCTTCGTCAATCTCTCGATGGTGATGGGCGCGATCCCGGTCGGCGGCGTGCCGCTGCCGCTGGTGTCCTACGGCGGCTCGGCGATGCTGACGGTGATGTTCGGCTTCGGCCTGCTGATGAGCGTCGCCGTCCATCGCGACGTCGAGTGGACGGCGACGCGATCGGAGGACCCCTGAACTGAGCATGACGCCAAGGCTGCATCGCCTCTATCGCCGCACAGACTACGTGGTCGACGGCCATATCCACATCGCGATCGGCCGTGCCTCGCCCGATACCGACGCCTTGCTCCGCCGCATGAACCATCGCCGCGCGGCGCTGATCACGGCCGCCAATCCGCGCAGCCGGAGCATGCCGCAGGCCTGGAACCGCCGGATGACACGGAACCTCGCCGAGGCCGCGCGCTCCCGGCCGTCGCGACCGGCCGAGGGCAGGCTCGGACGCTGGCACGAGGCGGGGTTCCTCGTCTGCGGCGACGCCCGTCTTCTCGCCTCGCTCGGCCGACGCTTCCGGCAGAACGCGCTGGTCCTGGTCGAAGCGGGCCGGCGCGCCCGGCTGCTGGTGCTCGCCGCGCGATGACCGGGCGCCGCTTCGTGACGGTGGACGTGTTCACAGGCAGGCCGTTCGGCGGCAATCCGCTCGCCGTGCTTCCCGAGGCGGACGGCCTGTCCGACGACGCCATGCAGTCGATCGCGCGCGAGTTCAACCTGAGCGAGACCGCCTTCGTGCGGACCGCGCGCGACGCCGCGCACACCGCCGAGGTCCGGATCTTCACGCCGCGCTCCGAACTCCCCTTCGCCGGCCATCCGAATGTCGGCACGGCGTTCGCGCTCGCGCGGCTCGGCAAGGCGTCCGGCGACGTCCTGCGGTTCGACGAGCGGGCCGGCACCGTCGAGGCACGCCTCCACCGCGACGCGACCGGCGAGGCCACGGGCGCCACCATCGACGCCCCTCGCCCGTTCACCCGCGGCGCCGCAATCGAGGCAGGCCTGGCCGCCGCCGCCGCCTCGCTCAACCGAGGGGACATCCTCCTCGACCGCCACGCGCCCTGCGTCGCCTCGGTCGGCACCAGCATCGTGTTCGCCGAGGTGTCGCCGAACGCGCTTCGCCGTGCCGCGCCGGACCAGGCTGGCTGCGCGGCACTCGGGCGCACGGCGACCGAGATCTCCGGCCTCACCTCGATCTATCTCTACGCGCGGGAGGCGGACGGCGTGACGGCGCGGCTGTTCGCCCCCGGCGACGGCATCCCGGAAGATCCCGCGACCGGCAGCGCGGCGGCGACGCTCGCCGCCCTGCTGCTCTCGCTCGACCCCCGCGACGCGCTCCCGCTCACGGTCAGGCAGGGCGACGCGGTGTGCCGCCCGAGCCTGCTTCGCGCGACCGCGCG
>CAXUBX010000068.1:0-9464 GCA_964249405.1 uncultured Acetobacteraceae bacterium
GCATCCGGATGAGCAGGGGCGGGGTCTCGGGCGGGCGCTGCTTCGCCATGCCGAAGCGACGGCCGCCCGCGGCGGCGCGCGGGCGGTCCGGATGACGGTGATCGCGATCCGCACCGAGCTCGTCGCCTGGTACGAACGCCGGGGCTATCGGCCGGTCGGGCGCGCCCCGTTCCCGCATGACGACGAGCGGTTCGGACGGGCGCTCCGCGGCGATCTCGATTTCCTGGTGATGGAGAAGCCGCTCCGGACGCGCGAGACCGGGACATCGGCGCCGGCCGACCCTTCTTGACGCGGTTGCGGAAGGCGCCCGCTTCGGCGTAAGCGCGCCCATGACCGAGCCCGTCCCGATCCGCCGCGCCCTGCTGTCGGTCAGCGACAAGCGCGGTCTCGTCACGCTCGCCCGGGCGCTGGGGACGCACGGCGCCGCGATCCTGTCGACCGGCGGCTCGGCCGAGGCGCTCCGCGCGGCCGCGATCGAGGTCACCGACGTCTCGGACCACACGGGTTTTCCGGAGATCCTCGACGGCCGCGTCAAGACGCTGGTGCCCGAGATCCATGGCGGGATCCTGGGCCGGCGCGACGATCCGTCGCATCGCGAGCAGATGGCGCGCCACGCGATCGCGCCGATCGATCTCGTGGTGGTGAACCTCTACCCGTTCGAGGCGACGGTCGCCGCCGGACGGCCGTTCGCCGACTGCATCGAGAACATCGACGTCGGCGGCCCGGCGCTGATCCGCGCCGCCGCCAAGAACCACGCGGATGTCGCCGTGCTCACCTCGCCCGACCAGTACGACGCCTTCGCGGCCGAGCTCGCGACCCGTGGCGGCACGACGCTCGCGACGCGCCGCCGCCTCGCCGCGGCGGCCTACGCCGCCTCCGCCGCCTACGACAGCGCGATCGCGGCGTGGTTCGCGCGCGAGACGGCCGAAGGCCTCGATGACTTCCCCGCACAATGGACCTTCGGCGGCCGCCTCAAGGAGGTGCTGCGCTACGGCGAGAACCCGCATCAGCGGGCCGCCTTCTACGTCGGCGGACCGCAGCGCCCGGGTCTTGCCACCGCGACGCAGCTGCAGGGCAAGGCGCTGTCCTACAACAACCTGAACGACACCGACGCCGCGTTCGAGGCCGTCGCGGAGTTCGACGATGCCGCCTGCGTCATCGTCAAGCACGCGAACCCGTGCGGCGCTGCCGTGGCGGCCACGATCGCGGAGGCCTGGCGGCTCGCGCTCCGCTGCGATCCGGTCTCCGCGTTCGGCGGGATCGTGGCGCTCAACCGCCGGCTCGATCGCGAGACGGCCGACGCGATCGGCGGCATCTTCACCGAGGTCATCATCGCGCCGGACGTGACGGACGACGCGCGCGAGGTCCTGCTGCGACGCAAGAACCTTCGCCTCCTGGTGACCGGCGCGATGCCCGATCCGAGGGCGCCCGGAGAGGTCGTGAAGTCGGTCGCAGGCGGGTTCCTGCTGCAGGGCCGCGACGCCGGACGGATCGCCGAAGGTGACCTCCGCGTCGTGACCCGGCGCGCTCCGGACCCGCGCGAGACGCTGGATCTGCTGTTCGCCTTCCGGGTGGCCAAGCACGTGAAGTCGAACGCGATCGTCTATGCCCGCGACGGCGCCACCGTCGGCATCGGCGCCGGCCAGATGAGCCGGCTCGACAGCGCGCGGATCGCGGCATCGAAGGGCACGGACGCGACGCGGGACGCAGGGCTCGACCGCTCGCTCCTCGCCGGCAGCGCCGCCGCCTCGGACGCGTTCTTCCCCTTCAAGGACGGCCTGGAGGCGGTCGTGGCCGCGGGCGCCACCGCCGTGGTCCAGCCGGGCGGGTCGGTGCGCGACGAGGAGGTGATCGAGGCGGCCGATCGCGCCGGCATCGCAATGGTGTTCACCGGGATGCGCCATTTCCGGCACTGAAACGATTGCTCCGCGGTGACACTGCGTCGCATTCTCATCGTTGCGAAAGTGGCTTGATTCCGGCGCCTCTCTCCGCAACTCATGGCCGATGCGGAGCTTCGACGACCTCACGGAGAACGAGATCCTCGCCGTCGCCATCGGAGCGGAAGAGGAAGACGGCCGGATCTACGCCGATTTCGCCCACGGCCTCGCCGAGGACTTCCCGGACAGCGCCAGGATCTTCCGCGGCATGGCCGAGGAGGAGGACGGCCACCGGCGGCAGCTGATCGACCTCTACATCAGGAAGTTCGGCGGCCACATTCCGCTGATCCGCCGCGGCGACGTCCGCGGCTTCATCCAGCGCCGCCCGATCTGGCAGACCCGGCCGCTCGGCCTGGAGCCGGTGCGACGGCGTGCCCGCGAGATGGAGGAGGACGCCGCCCGCTTCTACCGCACCGCCGCCTCGCGATCGACGGATGCCGAGGTCCGGCGTCTGCTCGGCGATCTCGCCGCTGCGGAGGACCAGCACTCGACCACCGCCGGTCGGCTGGAGGCGGAGCACCTCACCGACGAGAACCGGGTCGCCGAGGACGAGCGGCAGCAGCGGAACTTCGTGCTGCAGGTGGTGCAGCCGGGCCTGGTGGGCCTGATGGACGGGTCGGTCTCGACGCTCGCTCCGGTGTTCGCCGCCGCCTTCGCGACGCACCAGACGCGCGAAGGCTTCGTGGTCGGGCTCGCGGCCTCGGTGGGCGCCGGCATCTCCATGGGCTTCGCGGAAGCACTGTCCGACGACGGCAAGCTCTCCGGGCGCGGGACGCCGATCCTGCGCGGCCTGGTCTGCGGCCTGATGACCACGCTCGGCGGGATCGGTCACACCCTGCCGTTCCTGATCCCGGCATTCTGGACCGCGATCGCGATCGCGGTGGTGGTGGTGCTGGTGGAGCTCGCGGCCATCACCTGGATCCGCTGGCGCTACATGGACACGCCGCCGGCCTCGGCCGCGATGCAGATCGTGCTCGGGGGCGCGCTGGTGTTCGCGGCCGGGGTCCTGATCGGAACGACCTGACCGCCGCGCCCGGCCCTTCACATCGGGGCGCGCCGGTGCGAGGTAGGCCGGATGGTGCCGCGCCGCCCGCTCCTCGTCGCTCCCCTGGTCGCGCTGGGCCTGGCCGGGTCCGCGCACGCCGAGACCGCCGCGCCTGCCGTCCTCACCCCGGCCGACCAGGGATGGATCGGCCGCATCGAGACGACGCTGAACGCCATCACGACACTGAAGGCGCGGTTCCTCCAGATCGACCAGAGCGGACACACCACGGGAGGGGTCGCCTGGCTCGACCGACCCGACCGGATGCGGTTCCAGTACGACAAGCCGTCCGGCCTGCTCCTCGTCGCCGACGGCAGTACCGTGATCTTCCATGATCCGAAACTCGACCAGACCACCAGGATCCCGCTGGACCGCACGCCGCTCGGGCTGCTTCTCGCGCCGAACATCGCGCTCGACGGGAACGTGACGGTGACCGGCTTCGCGCACGAGAACGGGACCGTGCAGGTGACCCTGGAGCGCACCGCCTCGCCGGGCGACGGCAGCCTGACGCTCGTGTTCTCCGAGACCCCGTTCGCGCTCCGATCCTGGTCCGTGATCGACGCCGAGGGGCGTGACACGCGGGTCGATCTCTACGACGTGGTGCTCGGCGGCGCGTTTCCGGCGTCGCTGTTCATCTACGACGACAACCAGAACGGATAAGGACGCGCGTTGAAGCCGCTTGTCGGGATCACCTGCTGCAACAAGGCGTTCGGGGAATACGCGACCCGCAACCACGCCGCCTCCGACACCTATGTCCGGGCGACCGACTGGGTCGTCGGCGCGGCACCCGTGCTCGTGCCGGCCAACGGCGAGGCGGCCGACATCGGCACCCTGGTCGCCCGTCTCGACGGCCTGATCCTGACCGGCAGCCGCTCCAACGTGGCGCCGAACCTGTATGGCGGCCCCGACCACCCGGCCGGTACCCCGGTCGACCCGCGACGGGACGCCGTCACCATGGCGCTGATCCGGGCCGCGATCGAGCGCGGCATGCCGCTGCTCGCCATCTGCCGCGGCTTCCAGGAACTGAACGTGGCGCTGGGCGGCACGCTGCATCAGCGGCTGCAGGATCTCCCCGGCCGCTTCGATCATTCGGCCCCGAAGAGCCCGGAGGCCGCGGTTCGCGTCGCCAAGCGCCACACCGTGCAACTGCTCGGCGGCGGACTGCTCCGCCGCCTGGTCGGGCGCGATGCCGTCATGGTCAACTCGCTCCACAACGAAGGCATCGATCGCCTCGCCCCCGGCCTCGCGCCGGAGGGTCTCGCGCCAGACGGCACGGTGGAGGCGGCCCGCGTCGCGGCGGCGCCGGGATGGACGCTCGGTGTGCAGTGGCACCCGGAAGCCGATGCCGAAACCGACGAGGTGTCGCGTGCCATCTTCGCCGCCTTCGGCGATGCGGTGCGGGATCGCCACCCTCTCTGAGCGGGGGATGATGCACCATCTCGACCGCCTGCTCGACGAATACGGCTACGGCGCCGTCGGGCTCGTGGTCGGACTGGAGGCGATGGGCCTGCCGCTCCCGGGCGAGAGCATGATCATCGGCAGCGCGATCTACAGCGCCACCTCCCACAGGCTCTCGATCGTCTGGATCCTGGTCGCGGCCGCGCTCGGTGCGATCCTGGGGGACAACCTGGGCTACCTCATCGGCCGCTCGGTCGGCTATCGCGTGGTCGTCCGTTACGGACGGAAGGTCGGGCTGTCCGAGGACCGTCTCACGCTCGGCCGCTACCTGTTCCGGCGCTACGGCGGGTTGGTGGTGTTCTTCGGCCGGTTCGTCGCCGTGCTCCGGACCTTCGTCGCCCTCCTCGCCGGCGCCAACCGGATGCCTTGGGGGCGCTTCCTGGTCTGGAACGCGCTCGGCGGGATCGCCTGGACGGTCGGCTACGGCCTGGCGGCCTTCGAGGCCGGCGAGGCGATCCGACGGATCGAAGGGCCGGTCGGCATCGCGATCGCCTCCATCGCCGTGCCGATCGTCACGGCGATGATCCTGTTGCTGAAGAAGAACGAAAAGCGGCTCATCGAGGAAGCGCGCCGCGAGGGCGGCCCCGCGCCAGCCTGAAAGCTCTGCGGACCGTGGCCCCGGCGGCGCTCGAGCGGCGCCTGCCTTGGCCGGATGCCGCCGGCTCCGAACCGCGTGGCTTGCGCGACCGGATAGTTCTTCCATGGACCGATGCGATTTGTTAGGCGTGGTCGGATTGGATTGTAATCTTCAGAAGTTTGGCATCGGGAATACGAGAATGAAAGTCCACACAGGCCGGCCGGGGCGGCCCCGGGAGTTCGACATCGACGATGCGACGCGGGACGCCATGGAGGTGTTCTGGAACAGCGGGTTCCATGCGACGTCGTTACCCGACCTGATCGAGGGCATGGGCCTGACGCGTGGCAGCATCTACAAGGCCTACGAGGACAAGCGCTCGATCTATCTGGCCGCCCTCGACGCCTATGTCGATGCGAAGCTCGATCGCACGGCGAGGAAGCTCGACCGCGCCGACAAGCGCGCGGCGATCCGCGATGCGCTCGCGATGACGGCGCGGGAATGCGCGTCCGAACTCGGTCGGAAGGGCTGCTTCGTGACCGCGGCTCTGGCCGAGATGGTTCCGAATGATCCCGACGTCGAGACGCGCTCGCTCCGCCTGCTCTCCGGGCTCGAGCGGCTGTTCGCGGATGCGATCGCGGAGGGCAAGGCGGCCGGCAGCATCACCTCGGCGACGCCGACCGCGGTGCTCGCCAAGACGATCGTCTGCATGGGGTTCGGCCTCTCGGTGCTCGGCAAGCTCGGGCCGAGCGAGCGCGCCAACCGCAAGCTGACGGACGTCGCCATCGCCCTGCTGGACTGAGCGGTCGCGCCGAGGTGCCTTGCGGCGAACGCGGTCAGCGGGTTCCGTTCTGGCCCCGGTCCCGGAGCAGGTGGTCCGCGAGAACGAGTGCCACCATCGCTTCGCCGACCGGAACCGCCCGGATCCCGACGCAGGGATCGTGACGCCCGGTGGTGCGGACCTCGACCTCCTCGCCCGTGCCGGTCACCGAGCGGAGCGGCGTCGCAATCGAGCTCGTGGGCTTGACCGCGAACCTCGCGACGATCGGCTGCCCGGTCGAGATGCCGCCGAGCACGCCGCCGGCATGGTTCGACAGGAACCGGATCCGCCCGTCGGCATCGCTCCGCAACTCGTCCGCGTTCGACCGGCCGTCGGCGGCCGCGGCGGCGAAGCCGTCGCCGATCTCGACGCCCTTGACGGCATTGATCCCCATCAGCGCCGCCGCGATCTCCGCGTCGAGCTTGCCGTAGAGCGGCGCGCCGAGGCCGGGCGGCACGCCGGTCGCGGTCACCTCCACCACGGCGCCGAGCGACGATCCCTGCCGACGGGCCTCGTCGAGCAGCCGCTCCCATTCCGCGCAGGCGGTGGCATCGGGGCAGAAGAAGGCGTTGCCGTCGATCGCGGCGTCGTCCCAGCGAGCCCGGTCGATCGGATGCGGGCCGATCCGTACCAGCGCGCCGCGGACCGCGAACGCGTCCCCGGTGAGCGCGTCCAGCACGCGGCGTGCGACCGCGCCCGCGGCGACCCGACACGCCGTTTCCCGGGCCGAAGACCGGCCGCCGCCGCGCACGTCGCGGATCCCGTATTTCAGGTCATACGCGAGATCCGCGTGGCCAGGCCGGTAGCGGTCGGCGATCGCGGCGTAGTCCTTCGGGCGCTGGTCGACGTTCTCGATCTCGATCGCGATCGGCGTTCCCGTGGTTCGCCCCGCCGTCGTGCCGGACAGGATCCGTGCCCGGTCGGTCTCCTGGCGCTGCGTCGTGAACCGGCTCTGCCCCGGACGCCGCCGGTCGAGGAAGGGCTGGATGTCCGCTTCCGAGAGCGCGATGCCGGGCGGGCATCCATCCACCACGCACCCGATCGCCGGCCCGTGACTTTCGCCCCACGTGGTGACGGTGAAGAGATGGCCGAACCGGTTGTGCGACATCTAGTCCGCGACGACGGCGATGTCGGGTGCCTTCGGGTTCTTCATGCCGACGGTGTGGTACCCGCAATCGACATGGTGCACCTCGCCGGTGACCCCGCTCGCGAGATCGGACAGCAGATAGAGGCCCGCCCCCCCGACTTCCTCGGTCGTCACGTTGCGCTCGAGCGGCGCGTTCAGCTGGTTCCATTTCAGGATGTAGCGGAAATCGCCGATCCCGCTCGCCGCCAGCGTCTTGATCGGACCGGCGCTGATCGCGTTCACCCGGATCCCGTCCGTGCCGAGATCGGCGGCGAGATAGCGGACGCTCGCCTCGAGCGCCGCCTTGGCGACGCCCATGACGTTGTAGTGCGGCATCCAGCGCTCGGCGCCGAGATAGGTCAGCGTCAGCATCGAGCCGCCCCGGTTCATCAACGCCGCGGCCCGGCGCGCGACGGCCGTGAAGGAGTAGGCGGAGATGTCGAGCGCGGTCAGGAACGCGTCACGCGGCGTGTCGACGTAGCGGCCGCGGAGATACTGCTTGTCGGCCCAGCCGATCGCGTGGACCAGGAAGTCGATCGACCCCCAGGCCTCGCCGATCCGGCCGAACGTCTCGTCGATCGCCGTGTCGTCGCCGACGTCGCAAGCCAGCACCAGGCTCGATCCGATGCTGTCGGCGAGCGGCCGGACCCGCTTGCCGAGGGCCTCGCCCTGGTAGGTGAAGGCGACCGCGCCGCCCTGGGCGGCGACCGCGTTGGCGATGCCCCAGGCGATCGAGCGGTCGTTCGCGACGCCCATCACGACGCCACGCTTGCCTTCCATCAGCGTGCCGCGCGCCACCGTGCCGGACCTGCTGTCGCCGCTCGTCTTGAGGTCGTGTTCCGTCTCGACGCCGTCTGGCATGGCGGTTCTCCGCATTGGCGGCGCCCGGGATCCCATCCGCAGGGAAGACGGCGTCAAACGAGGCTCGCTCCTCGCACGATGCCGGGCCGATCTCAAGTCCACCCTTCCGGGAGCCGCGGCCGACCAGATGACCCGAGGAGGAACGATGACGAGCACCGACGAGACGATCCCCGAAGCCGACGACCCGTTCGCGCTCTTCGAGACGTGGTTCGCCAGCGCCGGGGTGGCGGAGCCGAACGATCCGAACGCGATGTGCCTCGCCACCGCGGACGCGTCCGGCGCGCCCTCGGCCCGGATGGTGCTCCTCAAGGGGCACGACCGGCACGGCTTCGTCTTCTACACCAACACCGCGAGCCGCAAGGGCCGGGAGATCGCCGCCAACGCGCGGGCGGCGCTGCTCTTCCATTGGAAGAGCCTCCGCCGTCAGATCCGGATCGAGGGGACGCTCGATCCGGTCCGGGACGAGGAGGCGGACGCCTACTATGCGTCGCGCGGACGGCTCTCCCGGCTCGGCGCCCACGCCTCGCTGCAGTCGCGTCCGCTCGACCGCCGCGAGATCCTGCTCGGGCGTCTGGCCGAGATGGAGCAGCGCTTTCCGGGCGAGGAAATCCCGCGCCCGGAGGCCTGGTCGGGCTTCCGGCTCGCCCCATCCCGCTTCGAGTTCTGGCAGGACATGCCGCATCGGCTGCATGATCGGCTCGTGTTCGAACCGAACGACGGCGCGGGCTGGACCACCTCCCGGCTGTTCCCCTGACCCCTCACGCACGGGTGCCGCGCCCATGACACCGATCCGACGCATCATCCTGCCGCTGAACGGAACCGAGACCGGGCACGCGGCGCTGGCGACGGCCCTCCTCGTGGCCCGCCAGTTCGACGCCCACGTCACCGCGCTCCATGTCCGCGCCGACAGCCGCGAGGTCGCGCCGCTGGCCGGCGAGGGGCTGTCCGGGGCGATGGTCGAGGAGATGATGACCGCGGCCGAGCGGGAGATGACGCAGCGCTCGCGCCAGGTGACGGGCGTGTTCGAGGCCTTCGTCCGCGCGCACGACGTCACCCTCGGGGACGCCCGGCACGGCCAGGACCGGCCGACCGCCTCGCTGCGGCTGATCACCGGCCGCGAGGACGACATCGTCGCCCAGCGGACGCGGCTCGCCGACCTCGCCGTGGTGCCGCATCCGGACGCGGCCGAGCTCTCGTCCTCGGACGCGCTGCACGCCGTGCTGTTCGACAGCGGCCGTCCGGTGATCGTCGCCCCGAAGCGCGAGCCCGCGTCGCTCGGCAGGCGGGTCGCGATCGCCTGGAACGGCTCGGCCGAGAGTGCGACCGCGGTGCTCGCCTGCATGCCCTGGCTCGTGGGTGCCGAGGCCGTGCGGGTGCTCCACTCTCCCGCCTATCAGCGGCGCGGACCGCAGGCGACCGAACTCCTGTCCTACCTCCGCCTGCACGGCGTCGAGGCCGACACCGCCGAGTTCCGCGCGCTCGACCGGGAGACCGGTGCCGGCCTGCTGGCGGCCGCCCGCGCGTTCGGCGCCGACCTGATGTGCCAGGGCGCCTACTCGCATTCCCGGCTCCGCCAGCTCATCCTCGGCGGCGTGACCCGGCACGTCCTCGAGTTCGCCGATCTTCCGGTCCTGATGTGCCGCTGA
>CAXUBX010000068.1:9564-17358 GCA_964249405.1 uncultured Acetobacteraceae bacterium
CGTGACCCGGCACGTCCTCGAGTTCGCCGATCTTCCGGTCCTGATGTGCCGCTGACGTGCGAGGCCGAGCCGGTGCCCTGATCGGCCGGAAATCTCCACCTTTCCGGAGGCGGGCGAAGCGCGCATCGTCGGACGGTCCGGGAGGCGGCGCCCAACGATCGCCTCCGGACCGACGTTCCGGAACCACCGCCTGAGTAACGGGGAGACCGTCATGGACCAGATCACGACTGCACCGAGGCCGAGCGAGCCCGTCCAGGAGTTCCTCGGAAGCCGGCTCGATCTCCTGATCGACGGGGACTGGCGCGAGGCCGCGTCGGGCAAGCGATTCGACGTCTTCGATCCGGCGACCGGTGCGGTGATCGCACGGGTCGCCGAGGCCGATGCGGCCGACGTCGATCTCGCCGTGCGCGCCGCCCGCCGCGCCTTCGAGAGCGGACCATGGCCGCGGATGAAGCCCGCCGAGCGGACGGCGCTGCTCAACCGTCTCGCCGATCTGATCGAGGCGAACGCCCCCCTGTTCGCCGAGCTCGACTCGCTCGACAACGGCAAGCCGGTCTCGGTCGCCGCGGTCGCGGATGTCCCCGGCACGATCGCGATGTTCCGCTACATGGCGGGCTGGGCGACCAAGCTCACGGGCACCACGATCCCGCTCTCGGCGCCGGGCAACTACCATTCCTACACCGTGCGCGAACCGGTCGGCGTGGTCGGCCAGATCATCCCCTGGAATTATCCGCTGCTGATGGCGGCGTGGAAGCTGGCACCGGCGCTGGCGGCCGGCTGCACGGTTGTCCTGAAGACGGCCGAGCAGACGCCGCTTTCGGTGATCCAGCTCGGCCGGCTCATCCAGGAGGCCGGCTTTCCGCCCGGCGTCGTCAACATCCTCGCGGGCTTCGGCGAGACCGCAGGGGCGGCGCTCGCGTCCCATCCGGATGTCGACAAGGTCGCGTTCACCGGCTCGACCGAGGTCGGCAGGCTGATCGTCAACGCGGCGGCCGGCAACCTCAAGAAGGTCTCGCTCGAGCTCGGCGGCAAGTCGCCGGTGATCGTGTTCGACGACGCCGACCTGGAGCGGACGATCCCGGGCGTGGCGTCGGGGATCTTCTTCAATCAGGGACAGAACTGCTGCGCGGGATCGCGCCTCTACGTCCACGAGCGCCTGTTCGATCGCGTGGTCGAGGGGGTCGCCGACCAGGCGAAGAAGATCCGGCTCGGTCCGGGCCTCGATCCGCGCACCCAGATGGGTCCCGTCGTCAGCCAGGAGCAGTTCGACCGGGTGACCGGCTACATCGCCTCCGGTCGCGCGGAGGGCGCCCGGGTGGCCACGGGCGGCGAGCGGCACGGCAATGTCGGGTTCTTCGTCGAGCCGACGGTGCTCGCCGACACCACGGCCGACATGAAGGTGGTGCGCGAGGAGATCTTCGGCCCGGTGCTCTGCGCCGAACGCTTCACCGACAATGACCTCGAACGCGTCGCAGCGATCGCGAACAACACCGATTTCGGGCTCGCGGCGAGCGTGTGGACGCGGAACGTCAGCCTCGCCCACAAGATGGCGTCGCGCATCAAGGCCGGCACGATCTGGGTGAACTGCCACAACGTGTTCGACGCGGCGCTGCCGTTCGGCGGCTATCGTCAGTCCGGCTGGGGCCGCGAGATGGGCGAGTTCGTGTTCGCGAACTACCTGGAGACGAAGGCGGTCACGATCGCCTTGTAAGACGCCGTTCGCCGGCGGCGTGATGGGCGGGTGGGTTGCCGCACAGGCGAACCCCCGCCCGTATCGCCCGCCGTCACTCAGCCCGAGATGGGAACAGGCGGAGGGCACGGTCGACACGTCGGCCGGCTGTCAAGACCCGTGGAGCGGCTGCACAAGGCTCAAGCGCCCAGCCCGCATCAAGGGAGATCGTCGCGCATGCCTTCGGGACGTCCCGACGAACCAGGAGCGGCTTCTCGCCGCGACAGAACCGGTCACAAACGACGGAAGTTCGTTGTCGTGAGTTTTGCGTGCGTCACCTGCGTCGGCACCACGGGATGCGAGCTGAACAGCGGCAACACCGTCGTGCTGCCAATCACGCAGACCACGGCCCGAGCCCTGCACGAGCAGCGGCGCTTCGTTGCGGTGGCGGGGCGACGCAGCCGGCTTCGGACCGCCTTCTCCCTGAACCCCGACTGCACGACGGCTGGCTTCGTGGACTACCGGCTTGTCACGCTGCCGACGCATGGGACTGCCGCGGTCGAACAGGGCCTGTTCTACCCGGACTACCCGGCCGGAAGCGTTCGAGCCGCCTGCGACCAGCACCGGCAGCCGGGTGTCGCGTTGTTCTACATGCCCGCGCCCGGCTATGTGGGACCGGATTTCCTGACGCTGCTTGCGATCCTCCCTGACGGCATCCAACGCACGGTCGATTACCGCCTCGATGTGGAGTAGCGCCGGCGGCCGCTCCGGCTCACGGGGGTCGTTCCCTCGCCCGGTTCGAACGCTCGAGCGCATCCGCGCGACACTCGCGGCCAGGGACGTGCGATAGACCAGCCGGGCCGCAGCGCCTTGAGCCAAGGAAACTTGTCGGCGCTCCCGTGCCGTTCTTGCGCTGATTGCGTCGAGACGGAGCGAGAGATGCGGGGGATTGAGCGGGTGAGGGACACTCAGCGCCGCTCCCGACTTCGCAGCAGACATCGGCGCACCTACTCGGATTACAGCCCTCCACTGGCCGTAATGACCTGACCAGTGATCCAAGGCGCGTTGTGAGAAACCAGGAAGACGACGACACCCGCAATGTCAGCGGGCGTCCCAAGGCGACCGAGAGCTGTCTGAGCGATGATGGCCGCCTCCGAACCGGCGGTCATTATCCCTCGAAGCATGGCTGTGTCCGTTGCTCCAGGTGCCACCGCATTTACCCGGATCCGTTTCGGCCCCAACTCCCCAGCTAGCGCTATGGTCAAAGCCTCGAGCGCAGCCTTGCTCGCGCTGTAGACGGAGGCCCTTGCAGCAGGTCGCCGACCGTTAAGTGAACTGACGTTGACGATGTTGCCGCCCTCGGACCCGAACCGCCGAACAGCCGACTGAGAGACGAACAGGGCTGCCTTGAAGTTGGCCTGAAAGGTGCGGTCCACATGCTCCTCACCGATGTCATCGAGGTTCACGGGTTCACAGATCGCGGCGTTGTTGATGACGATGTCGAGCCGGCCGGCCGTATCGGCGGCTCGATCAATAAGCACCCTTGCGTCCTGGACAACAGAGACGTCCGCCTGAACCATCTCGGCGTCGCCGCCTACCGCACGTATCGCGGCAAGGGTGGCCTCGGCGCCCGGTCGGTCCGAGTAGTAGTTGACGAACAGCTTGGCACCTTCCTGAGCCAAGCCTTTGGCAATGGCGGCGCCAATCCCTTTTGAGCCGCCGGTCACAATCGCCACCCGGCCTTGCAGGACCATAGGCCCACTCCTCGGCTTCCGGTTCGGATGCCACGGTGGTCGATGTCCGCCGCCCAGCAGAGTTGGCGTGCGACACCCGACGGGGTTGAACGCCAACCCGGATCAGTCGGAGGTCCAATCCATCGCGGCGCCGTGCGGCTCGGTACAGACCGGGTGCGCGTGCAGGATCGGCGGGTCGGGCTGCTCCGGCGCTTCCGAGCGCTCGCGAAACGAGAGTGGTCGTTCTATTGCCGTCTCTCGCGCCGTAAAGTCCGGCGGCGTGACTGTCCGGAGACATGATGGCCTCTGTCGATCTCCGCCCCTGTCCCTGCCGGAGCGGGATGCGTCAGGTCCGCTGCTGCGGGCTCGACCTCTCGAAACTGCCCGGACCCGACGTCGGCCGGCCGCTGCGGCCCGCGATCGAGCGCGCGCTCGCGGCGTGGCGACAGGGGTCGGACGATGTCGCCGAAGCGCTCTGCCTCGAGACGCTGGAGCTGCTGCCGCATCAGCCCGAGCTGCTCTGGATGCTCTCGCGTCTGCGCGGCGCGGCGGGCGAGGACGCCGCCGTCATCGCGCTGCTCGGGCGCCTCGTCGCGCTTGATCCCAACCATCTTGCGGCGACGCAGGATCTCGCCTTGCGGCAGGTCCGGCGCGGGGCTCTGGCCGAGGCCGAGCGGCACGCGCGCAACGCGGTGCGGATCGCGCCCGGCGACGCCCAGTCGCACAACCTGCTCGGCATGACGCTGACCGAAGCGCAACAGCCGGTCACCGGCGAGTTCCACTACCGGCGGGCGCTCGAACTGACCGGCCGTCGCGATCCGATCCTGCTCGCCAATCTCGCCTGGTCGCTCAAGCTGCAGAGCCGGATGGCCGAGGCCCGCGCCCTCTATGAGGAAAGTGCCGCCGCAGCGCCGGACGTGTTCCAGACGCTGTTCGGCTGGGCGCGCCTCGAGGAGGCCGACGGCGAGGTCGCCGCCGCCGCCGCACGCCTCGATCAGGCGGCGGCGATCGCGCCTCGTCATCCGGGTGCCATGCTGCTTCGGGCGGTGCTCCAGGGGCGCACCGGCGACACCGAGGCGGCGCTCGCGACGCTCGGCGGGATCGAGGGCGACCGTGGGGAGGCTGGTCTCTCGCCCGACGAGCTGCTGGCGAAGGGACGGCTGCTCGACCGGGCCGGACGGCCGGAGGAGGCGTTCCGCGCCTTCGAGGTCGGCAAGGCGCGGACGCGCGCGCTCGGCGGGGTCTATCCGGCGGCGGAGGTCGAGGCGCTGGCGGGACGACTGCAGCGCTTCTTCACCGGGCCACGCCTGGCGACGCTGCCACGCGCCGGCACTCGGACGGACATCGCGCAGCCGGTGTTCGTGCTCGGCTTCCCGCGCTCCGGCACCACGCTGATCGAGCAGGTGCTGACGGCGCACCCGACGATCGCCGCCGGCGACGAGCTCCCTTTCGTCGCCGAGATCGTCGCCCTCGTTCCGCACGCGTTGGCGAGCCCGCTCGCGTATCCGGAAGCGTTGTCGGATCTGTGGATGGGCGATCGGCGGCACGGGCTCGACGTCCTCCGCGACCACTATCTGCAGCGGGTCGGGCAGCACGGCATCGGGCGCGAGAACGCCGCCTGGTTCACCGACAAGATGCCGCTGAACGAGTTCCATCTCGGCCTGATCGCCTTGCTGTTCCCGGCCGCGCCGCTGGTGCACGTGCTGCGTCATCCGCTCGACGTCGTGCTGTCCGCGTTCTCGAACCAGCTGACGCATGGCTGGAACTGTGCCGCCGCGCTCGAGAGCGCGGCCCGGCACTATGCGCTCACGGCCGAGCTCGTCGCGCATTACCGCGTCACCATGCCGCTCCGCTACCTGCCGGTGCGATACGAAACCTTCGTGGCGGAGCAGGAGCGCGAGACGCGACGCATGCTCGACTTCCTCGGCGTGCCGTTCGACGCCGATTGCCTCGCGCCGCACCGCAATCGCCGCTACGCGCGTACCGCGAGCTACGCGCAGGTGACCGAGCCCGTCCACGACCGTTCGATCGGCCGCTGGAGACGCTACCGGACGGAGCTCGAACCGGTGGTGCCGATCCTGCGTCCTGCGATGGACCGGCTCGGCTACACCGTCGATTGAGCGAAGCCGCCACCGACGGGCCCGCCGCGGCTCCGGCCGCCGCGACGGGACGGATCGCCGCGCCGGACGGTGCGCTGCCCGCGGTGCCCGTGCCGGTCGCGGAACTCTACGCGATCGCCTCGGAGTACGAGCGGGCGGGTCGGCTCGACGATGCCCGGCGCATGCTGGACCGGGTGCTCGCGCGCGCGCCCGACATCGCCGAGGCGCTCCATCTCGCCGGCATCGTCGCCTTCCGGCAGGGCCGACGCGCCGACGCACTCCATCTGATGCGACGCTCGCTCGCGCGCGACCTGCCGGACCCGGTGCGTTGGCGCAACGCCGGCGAGGTGCTGCGCGTCGTCGGACTGCTCGACGAGGCACTCGAGGCCGGGCAGCGGGCGCTCGCCCTCGCGCCCGACGACCCGCTCACCCTGACCAACCTCGCGCTGATCCATGCGGCGCGGCTCGAACTCGACGCGGCCGAGCGCTGCGCGCGACGCGCCCTGGCGCTCGATCCGGGGAGCGCCGGCGCGCATGTCGCCCTGGCGGAGATCCTCCTGTCGCGCTGCGATTTCGCCCGCGGCTGGGAGGAATACGAGTGGCGCTACCGGCTCCCCGGCGCCGCGGTGAACCTCCCGCCGGGGGCGCGCCGGCAGTGGGACGGCGCGCCGCTCGCCGCCGGGCGCCTGCTGGTGGTCGCCGACCAGGGCTTCGGCGACGTCATCCAGTTCGCCCGCTACCTGCCCTGGGTGCGCACGCGCTGTCCGATGCCGCTGGTCGCCTGCGCGACGGAGATGCGGCCCGTGCTCGCCCAGCTCGGGGCGCCCGTGACCCACCAGCGCTGGGACAGCCTGCCGACCTGGGACCAGTTCATCCCCCTGAGCGGCCTGCCGCGGCTCGCGCAGACCCGCCTCGACACCATCCCTGCCGCAATCCCCTACCTCCGCGCCGATCCCGCGCGCGCGGCGCGCTGGCGCGGCCGTCTCGCGGCGCTGCTGCCGGCCGGGTTCCGGCGGGTGGGGCTGGTCTGGGCCGGTCGCCCGACCCATCCGAACGACGGGCGCCGCTCGGCGCCGCTCCAGGCGCTCGCGCCGCTCTTCGAGCTCGACCGAACGGCATTCGTCGCCCTGCAGCAGGGCGAGCGGCAAGCGGAGGTCGCCGGTTATTTCGGTGCGGCGCCGCTGGTCGGGCTGGGGCCGGAGCTCGCGGACTGGGAGGACACGATGGCGGTCCTGGCGGGTCTCGATGCCGTCGTCGCGGTGGACACCGCAGTGGCGCATCTCGCCGGCGCGATGGGCCGGCGCGTGCACCTGCTGCTGCCGCACGCCGCGGAGTGGCGCTGGCTGCTCGGACGCGACGACAGCCCCTGGTACCCCGACATGCGTCTGCATCGGCAGGCCACGCCGGGCGGGTGGGATACGGCGGCCGCCGGCGCCGCAGCCGCACTGTTACTTCCGCGCGCCGGGGTCACGAAGTAATATATAACATTTGCGCACTAACGACGAGGCCGTTACTGGTTCGTTCGGACCTCGCTCGAGGTCGGGAGGAGAACCGGCCATGTCCGGCACGATCACGACCACCCTCACCAGCACCTACACGCTCACGGCGAGCCCGACGACCATCACCGCCACCGGCGGCATCACCAGCCTCATTCCGGGCGTCGACGGCATCGTTGCGCCCGTGGGCGTCGTCGGCGTCTTGCTGAACGAGGGCACGATCTCGGTCCCTCTGCGCGGCGATGGCGTGTTGCTCGAATCCGGCGGCACGATCACCAACGGATCCTCGACGGACACGACCGCCTCGATCAGCGGCTACAACGGGATCGTCACGGAAGGCGCCACCGCGAGCGTCACCAACTTCGCCTCGATCAGCGGGTTCGCGGGCGGCGGAAACGCGGGCGTCAATCTCGCGGACGGCGGCACGTTCCAGAACATGGCCGCTGGATACGTGACCGGGCACGATGAGGCGGTCGTGCTCGGGGCGGCCGGAACCATCACCAACGCCGGAACCATCACGGCGTCCGGTATCGGCATCGAGCTCGGCGCCGGCGGCACGATCGACAACCTCGCTGGCGGCGACATCAACGGCACCAGCGGCATTCTGCTGTCGGAGAACACGCCCGGCCAGAGCATCACCATTGACAACGCGGGCACGATCCACGCCGGCGTCTACAACGCGATCTCGTTCGGCGGTGCCGATGCCGCGGCACTCAGCGTCACCAATTTCGGCTTGATCGACGCCAACGCCACGGACGACGCCATCGGCTTCGCGAGCGGCGTCACCAACCGGCTCA
>CAXUBX010000069.1:0-16952 GCA_964249405.1 uncultured Acetobacteraceae bacterium
GTATGGGGGTGTCTTCAGGAGGCGGGGCGACGGTGGCCGGAGGGGCGCCTCGAAGGTCACCGGCATCGTGTCTTAGCACTTACCCGGAAGCCCGGTTATAGATCGAGTCCGGTATGCGCTCATTTCGGACGTTCAGTGCCAGCGTCCGGGTGCTCAGAAGCGGACGTTCCCGTGCGGTAATCAGGACTTGCAGGCGGACAATCGGTCGTAACTTCTGGCCGCCTAAAGGCGCTGTTTAGTCTCGGGCCCCGGGTGGCCGAAAGTCTTGATTTGTGGCCGAGTCGGCGGGAGGGTAGACCGTTGAGGTCAGCGAGGCGACGGCAAGACATAACATCTTGTTTTATGGTCCAAGCCAATAATGTGAACAAATCAGTTGTAGGAAGAGGAACGTTCAGGTGCCTGACAATAACAGAGTGTTTGTTGCTTTCGCGATCGAGGACGAGCGTCAGCGTGACTTGCTGAAGGGCCAGTCACTCCACCCGAAGTCGACGTTCGAATATGTCGATCTGTCGGTTAAGGAGGCATATGAGACGGGCTGGAAGGAAAAGGTGCGGACCCGTATCAAGGGATGTCACGGGGTGATCGCGCTGGTCAGCAAGAACTCCGCCGGCTCCGAGGGCCAGAAGTGGGAAATCGCCTGCGCCCAGGAAGAGAAGAAGCCGATCCTTGGCGTCCGCGCCTATGCCGACGACAAGAGCACGATCGCCGGCATCACGGTCAAGGATTGGACGAAGGACAACCTGTCAAACTTCATCGATAGCCTCTGAGGTCGCGCGATGCGCAAGGCTCTGGTCATCGGGATCGACTACTACGCGACCGGCGGCTCGCTCTCCGGCTGCGTCAACGATGCCCACCGTGTGTCGGCCATGTTGGAGAGCCATTCGGACGGCTCTCCGAATTTTGACGTTCTGCTCGTCACCGCCAGCAGCGACCGCGATCAGATCACCTTCAGGAAGCTGAAAGACTTGGTGGTCGAACTCTTTAAGTCGGAAGACGATATCGCCCTGCTCTACTTCGCGGGGCATGGGCACGTCGAAGCGACAGGAGGTTATATTTGCGGTAGCGACAGCCGCAAGGGCGACGAAGGCCTGGCGCTCGGCGAGATCATGTCTCTTGCCGGCCATTCAAAGGCGAAGAACCGGATCGTCATCCTCGATAGCTGCCACAGCGGGGCGGCCGGCGCCGACCCGCTGAAGCCGGGCGTGTCCGAAGTAACGGCCGGCGTCACCATCCTCACCGCATCGCGCGCGGATGAGGGCGCGGCCGAGGTCGGCGGGAGCGGCATCTTCACCGATCTGCTGGTCGACGCCCTCGGGGGAGCTGCCGCCAACCTGGTAGGGGAAGTGACCCCCGGCAGCGTTTACGCCCACATCGACCAATCACTCGGCTCCTGGGCGCAGCGACCGGTGTTCAAGACCAACGTCTCCGGCTTTGTCTCGCTGCGGAAGGTCCGGCCGCCGATCGACGTCGAGATTTTGCGGGCGCTTCCGAAGCTGTTCCCCGATCACGGGTTCCAGTTGCAGCTCGATCCCAGCTTCGAGCCCGAGCTTCCCAGCCAGGGCCTCAATCCGGGAGCAAATCCCGACAATACGAAGATTTTCTCTCAGCTTCAGAAGCTGAACCGAGTAAATCTACTGATCCCGAACTCTCAGCCGCACATGTATCACGCTGCCATCAACTCGGACACGGTTCGGCTTACGGCGTTGGGCGAGCACTATCGTCGGTTGGCTTTAAAGAAGCGGATTTGAGATGCCCGAGGAAAAGGCCTTGCTGGAGCAGCTCGCCGCAATCGAGCATGAACGGTGGGCGCATTGGCAGCGCTTCATGCATAGGAAGGGCGAGCGCAAGCCGGACGGGAGCCTGGTTCTACCGGCCGACCTCGTTGCGAAGTGGGAGCGGTTGATCGAGACGCCCTACGCGCAGTTGACCGACAAGGAGAGGGAGAGCGACCGCGAACAGGTCAGGCGTTATCTCCCGGTCGTTGCCCAAGCTTACGGGACCCCCTTGGAATAGTCCGGCTACGACTCGCGGCCGTAAAGGCCCTTGTCCGCCAAGACAGCGGCGGCGGGCCATGAACTTGAGTTTCGGTTAGAGAGTCCTTGCGAGTCGCGGTTTTGCCCGTCGAAACAACGGTAGGGTAGCAAATCGGACTTCTCGGAAAGTGCGAAAGCTCCTACGGTGCTTGTCTGTCGGCACTATCCCAAAGCACGGCATACTCAGTAGAAGGCTCAGATAAGAATTCTCTTGTCCTCAGTGTTGGTCCTCTGTGGATTGTCAAACATCGCGGTCTCTGCTTCATGGACTTCTTCACTAAGCCTAGCAACACGAGAGCAAAAATCGCCAAGCCGGACTGCCGATTGTTTCAAGGTCCATGATAGTTACTTAGCCTCCGAATATCTCAAGCGTCTCCTTGAGATAAAGAAGGTGTCAGACCAGTGCCTCGAAGAAGACGATGTTTGTTGGGATCGCGAGCATGGATCGCTCGGAACGTGCTGCGCGGGACTGACGTGTAAGATAGTTGGTTCTTACGGCCGACAATGCAGCCAGTAATCTCTGCCGCCGGATTGGCATGCTGGACCTTATGGGCGAGAGCCGGACGGTGCTATGGTTGCTAGCGTTCGGACTCATAAACCAATACGTGACGCTTGCAACGATCTAGTCTGCGCAGAGATAGTTGTCGCTAAGCTTGTACTAGCGGGTAGCGATCCTTCGAAAAATTTCAGCCCGCAAAAATGTGCTCGAGAGCATCGCGAGGGCGGTAGAGTACTGGGTCCTATCGGTGAACGTTTCTTGAGTAAGATAGAGGGTAATATGCGCGCGTTTGCATCTCTGTTCTTAGTGCTGGCTGCGTCCATGTCTCGGGCCGACGGTGCCGGCCCCAACTACAAGTTTACGACGGCGCACCCACCACTGCTAAAGACGTTTGGTATGTCAGTGGTAAGCATAAATCCAACGAGCGTCATGATGCCAGTGGGTCGACCCTTTAGCTGGTCTACGTCTGAAAGTCACAAGTCGCGGTCACGCCATTGGCATAGCGGGACTTGGCCGTTTGCGAGATACCATATCACAGACTACTACGTAACAAGCAATCGCAAGTTCACTATCAGTCGATATTTGGTTTGGGTTATTATAGACCCGCCTCTGCATACGAACGCCCAAGAAGTCATTAAAATAGTCGAGAAACGGGGTTACTCTAGATCAGAACGAGATCAGCTAGTACAGTCTTTGTCCGCCAAGGCTGGCGGAGATGCATTTGGGCTTTCAATCGAGGCCGCCTACTCAATCAACCTGACGAAAGAAGACACGCAGTTCTGGCAAGAGGAGCAAACACGGGAACAGGATAAGACACTTTCTGCCAAAACAGATTACGACGTCTGGCAATTACTTGATGTAATACAACTTGACGAGTCCGTCCAAAGCAGTGAAGCGGCGGATCGTCCTAGATCAGCAATCGGCCCGTGGGAGCCTCAACAGCACCTATTGAAGGTGGTCAAGTCGACCTGGGAAGATGATGCCCCGGATCGAAATCCTGCTTTTGCTGCGCAGGCGCCGAACTCTCCTCCATCGACTCTCGAAACTGCGTCAAAGATCCTGCTGTCCATCGATGAGAGTGCTTCCAAATGACGCGATCTGCCCCTCGATCTCATTAGATCGTCCTGTTCTCGCTGCGAGTTGCCTGGAAGCGGACCTTCCGGTTCTGGCCAGGAACGACTTCGTCCAGGATCCATCGCCTGCGCCAGCAACGCGCGTCGGGGAGCGAAGCGTCTCTGGCTCTAAGAGCCTTCTCTGATTGGGGTTGTCTGGGTCAAGCTGTTCCTGCCGCCGAGCGTGGCTGGGTCGAGATGCTCGCGCCGTTCGGTCGAAACCTACACCGTAGCGAGGGACTGCCGGCTCGGCTGATCGAATAGCCGTAGCAGTGAGCACGGCCTGCGTTCTTCGGGGCAGCCACGCTCGAAAGCTCCCAGAGGACGAGCGTAGCAGTGTCCGCTTTTCGCTCCCGCTCACTCCATTGCTGCTGGTCTGCTCTCGGCCATTCGAAGATTAGCACCGTTTTCCGGTGATCGTAACGTCACCATCTATGAACTTAGCGCAAATGGATCTCGATGCGTCTGGCTCGGGGTCCGCGGCGAGCTGGCGACGGAGCAGAGATACGCCGCGTCGTCGGCGGTGAGACCCGTCGGGGTGGCGAGGTCAACGATGGCGTCGTGGTCGACGGTCGCCTCCTCGACGGCAAACCGCGTCCGCGGGCGGAACGCGGCGGCGCGGCGGTCGCGCCAGGCCGGGTCACGGCGGCTCTCCGTCCCGCAGTGATCGGGTGGGGGGGCGACCAGACAGCGCGGTCTCGACGGCGAGGAACTGGCGGAGCGAGGCGACGTCGTGGACGCGGTGGATCGGGTCCGGAAAGGCCCGCGCGGCGGTCGAGGCGGCGAGGGTCGCGGGGCCGCGCGCCGCGGGATCGGAACCGCCGGGCCCGGCGAGACGGGCGAGGAAGGACTTGCGGGATACGCCGAGGAGCACGCGGGCGCCGAGATTGGCGAGGATGGGCAGGCGCCGGAGCAGGGCGAGGTTGTGCTCCGCGGTCTTCGCGAAGCCGATGCCGGGATCGACCACGATGCGGGCGCGCTCGATGCCGCCGGCGACCGCCGCGTCCACCCGCGCGGCGAGCTCGCTGACGACGTCCGGCACGACGTCGCGGTAGGTCGCGAGCGACGCCATCGTCTCGGGCGTGCCGCGCATGTGCATGATCGCGACCGTGCAGCGCGCGCCGGCCAGCAGCGGGATCGCGTCGGGATCGTGGGCGAGGCCGGAGACGTCGTTGACCATGCGCGCGCCGCGGTCGAGCGCGGCGCGCATCACCGCGGCGCGACGGGTGTCGACGGAGAGGATCGCGCCCGCGTCCCGGAGCCCGTCGAGGAGCGGCGCGATGCGGCGGATCTCCTCGTCGACGGAAGGGGGGACCGCGCCGGGACGGGTGCTCTCGCCGCCGATGTCGAGCAGCGCGGCGCCCTCGGCGACGAACCGGCGGCCGGCCTCGATCGCGCGCGCGGGATCGAGATGACGGCCGGCGTCGCTGAAGCTGTCCGGGGTCGCGTTGAGGATCGCCATCACCAGCGGGCCGGGCGGCAGCGCGGCGTCCGGCGGGGCGGCGACGAGGCGGGCGAGCGCGTCGCGGAACGGCGCCGGGATGTCGGGGGCGCGGACGAGCCCGGGGGCGGCGCCGGGCGCGTGGAGGCGCGCGAGGGTGAAGGCGGCGGGACCGCCCATGAAGGGGAGCGCCAGGCCGGCGGCGACCGCGTCCGCGGCTTCGGCGCCGGCGAGCAGGCCGAGCGGCTCGACGAGACGGAGGGTCCGGCGGGACGCCGGAGGACGAGCCAGGGCTCCCGCCCTTGACCCGGCCGGGGCCACCTGCCCCGGACCCCGATCCTGCGCGTGGGGGATTTCGAAGGTTCCGCCTTCAAGGGGAGCGAGGCCCGCTGCCTCGTTCCGTCCCCCGCTTGCAGCACCTTCGGGGCGCCGGCTCAAGGGCGGCCGGAGCCGGAGCCCGTCAGGGAACGGGTCGGCTCGGGCGGCGACGCGGCGGTCTCGCGGCGACGCGGCCGACACGATCGCATCCGCATTCGCGTAGCGTTCCGCTTCCGACATGATTGGAGCGGAGGTGGGAAAGTCGACCTATCCAGGCGGATACCGGACGGCGGAATTGCACATTCTGATCGGAACCACCGGTCGCTGCGGAACGACGCCGCGCTTCGTCACGCATGGAAAATGGCCGCGTCGAGGCCCTCTGCAAGACCGTGCCGCCGCGACGATGCCTCCGTCGCGAACGCCGGCTGCCGCGATCGTGTGCAGATTGTGTTCTGGTTCCGGAACGTCTTGCAAGCTTGATCAATCCGCGTCGATCGGCGAGGAGCGCGCCGGGATCGAAACGGAGCAGAGCAGGGTGATGTCCGAACAGAGCAGAAGCGCGCGGAAGCAGGCGATCATCGCGGCGTTGACCGTGACCACCGCGATCGCGGCGGGTCCGGTCGGCGCGCGCGCCGCGTCGACGACCGATGCGGACGGCGATGTCGGCCTGACCAGCTACGCGACGCTGCCGTTCGCGGGCTCGGTGTTCCAGCTGTCGTGGGGCGCGGGCGCGGGCCTCGATCCCGCGCAGCTGTTCTGGCAGGACGGGACGCATTTCACCAACAGCGGAACGATGGCGGCGGCGCGCGGCGCGGCGGCGGGCTGGTCGGCGATCGGCGTCGTTCCGATCGCGCAGGCGCAGCGCTGGGAGGATACGTTCGAGGTCGCGCAACCGAGCTCGCTGTTTCCCGGCGAACCGGGCTATGCGGACGGCAGCGACTTCGCGGGCGACCGCGCGAGCGGCATCGCGTCGGGCCCCGAGTTCCAGGCCTGGGCGGCGTGGATCAAG
The DNA here is from genome assembly GCA_964249405.1 of uncultured Acetobacteraceae bacterium. Lineage (GTDB taxonomy): Bacteria > Pseudomonadota > Alphaproteobacteria > Acetobacterales > Acetobacteraceae > CAXTPV01. Next base: position 6,413 of record CAXUBX010000069.1, read on the forward strand.
GCGCGACCGAACCTGCTGATCATGGCGAGCGACGGCGGCTCGGTGCCGACCTATTTCCGTCCGTGGCACGGCAGCTGGGGGCAGATCAGCCCGCTGATGCCGCTCGCCGCGGGCGATTGCCCGACCGGAATGAGCCGCTGCACGTACGGCGACTGGATCGCCGCGCGATGGGGCGAGACCGCGTCGCTCAGCGGCGCGTACGGTCTCGGCCTGTCGGACTTCACCACGGCCGAGCCCGGGATCTCGACGCAGATGGGCTTCAACCCGGTGCTGGTGTCGGGCTTCGCGTCGGCGTCGAACGTCGCGGTGCCGTCGGGCAGCACGTCCGCGCAGTCGGCCTGGATCACGGCGCACGCGATGCCGGCGTGGAACGACTATCTCTCGGCCGGCTACGCGGAATTCGACGCGGCGATCGCGACGCGGGTCGCGGCCGGCGCGGGGCAGCCGAGCCTGGTGATCCAGCAGTGCAGCCTCTGGCCGGCGCTGCTGCGCTACTACGGCGTCGACCAGCGGATGATCGCGAGCGCGATGTCGCCGCACGACTACGTGTGCGAGTGGGACGACCAGTCGATGCAGATCGGCCGCGGCGGGCAGGACCCGGTGTGGGGGGTCGGCGCCTACGCGGTGGCCGCGGCGCGCGAGCCGGACCTCCGGAACGGCGCGAACCTGGAGGCGGACGACAGCGCCTACTGGGCGGCGATCGCGTCGTTCAATCCGGGCCTCGACGCGGCCGACCAGCAGGAGAAGGGGCTGAAGCTGCTGAAGCGCGCCTGGCTGGAGGCGAGCTGGGCGCATGTCGCGACGCGGCAGGGGACCGTGCGACGCGCGCTCGCGTTCATGTCGCGCGACTACTGGGACGCCGGCACGATCGATCCCACGGTGCAGACGCTGATCACCTCGATCGTGCCGACGGCGCCGTTCGGGTTCGCGATGTATACCTCGACGGCCGCGGAACGGTCGGTCGAGCAGCTGGTGGCGACCGGCAATCCCTACGAGCAGGCCTACGACAATCCGGACGAGCTGCTCGCGCTCAAGAACGCCGGCGTGCCGGTGGACTACTTCGTCAGCGATGCGGCGCTGTCGAGCCTCGGGGCGGCGGCGAAGCCGGCGGCCTGGATCATCCCGGAGCATCCGGAGCTGATCCCGTCGGCCGAGATGCAGGCGCTCCAGAAGGTGGCGCCGGTTCTCACCAGCGCGGCCGAGGTCGCGGCCTTCGCCGACGCGCCGCTCGCGTTCACGGGCGGGCTGACCGGCATCGGCTTCTACGACCAGAACAAGCGGCTGATCCTGACGGTCACCGATCCGTCGAGCACGGACGCCGCGGGTTCGGTCCGGCTGCACGGGCTTGCCGACGGGACGTGGACGGTGCGCGACCTGTTCGGCGGCGGGACGTTCGCGGTGACGGTGAGCGGCGGCGCGGCGACGATCCCGGTCAGCGTGTCGCGCTGGGACACGCTCGCCTATGCGCTGACCCCGGAGGGCTGACCCGCGCGGGCGGAGCCCCTGCAATCGGGGCTCCGCGACCGCACATGAGCGGGCCATGCCCCGCTCTCCCGCCGTCCGACGTCCCCTGGTGCTTGCCGCCGTCCTCGCGTCCAACGTCGCCATCGCGATCGAGGCGACGATCGTCGCGACCGCGATGCCGAGGATCGCGAGCGAGCTCGGCGGCGTGCATCTCTACGCCTGGGTGTTCTCGGCCTACCTGCTGACGCAGACCGCGACCACGATCATGTGGGGCAAGCTCGCCGACCTCTATGGACGCAAGCCCGTGCTGCTGGCCGGCCTCGCGGTGTTCGAGCTCGGCTCGATCGCCTGCGGCTTCGCGGGTTCGCTGCCCTGGCTGATCGCGTTCCGGGCGATCCAGGGGGTCGGGGCCGGGGCGATGCTGCCGGTCTCGATCACGGTGATCGGCGACCTCTACTCGCTCGAGGAGCGCGCGCGGATCCAGGGGTGGTTCTCGACCGTCTGGGGCACCTCGTCGGTGCTCGGGCCGCTCGCCGGCGGGCTCATCCTCGCCCGGGCGAGCTGGGCCTGGGTGTTCTGGATCAACGTGCCGGTGGGCCTGGCGGCGGCCGCGGGCTTCGCGCTGTTCCTTCGCGAGGAGCTCGGCGCCAGGCGCGAGCGGCGGCGGCTCGATCTCGCCGGGGCGGCGCTGTCGACGGTCTCGGTCACCTCGCTGATGGTGGCCTGCACGGAGGCGGGCCGCGCGGGAGGCGGCGACGCGGCGGTCGCGGGGTTCGGGCTGTTCGCGCTGTCGGCCTCGCTGTTCGCGTGGCAGGAGCGGCGCGCGAGCGATCCGATGCTCGACTTCTCGCTCTGGTCGCACCGGCCGATCGCGACCGCGAACCTGGTGACGCTGCTCAGCGGGACGGTGGTGATCGGGCTGACGGCGTTCGTGCCGGTGTACGTGCAGGGGGTGCTCGGCCGTTCGGCGCTGGTGGCCGGGCTGACGATGACCGCGGTGGTGCTCGGCTGGCCGATCGGGTCGATCGTGGCGGTCAGAAGCTTCGCGCGACGGGGTCTCCGGGCGGCGCTGGTCGGAGGCGCGGTGCTGCTGCCGGCGGGGGCGGCGGTGTTTCCGCTGCTCGGCGAGCGGACGTCGCCGCTGGTGGCGGCGGCCGGCGGCCTGGTGGTGGGGCTCGGCATGGGCGCGGTCAGCAGCTCCGCGGTGGTGATGATCCAGGAGACGGTCGGATGGGCCGAGCGGGGGGCGGCGACGGCGTCGAACATCTTCTCGCGCAACCTCGGCAGCACGCTCGGCGCCACGGTGCTGGGGGGCGTGCTGAACCTCGGGCTCTCGCGTCATCCGGGCGCGTTCGAGCAGGTCCGCACGCTGCTCGACGGGTCGGCGGCGCGGCTCGCCAGTGCCGCGGTGCGGCCCGTGCTCGCCGCGGCGCTGCACCTGACGTTCTGCGCGGTGTTCGCGACGACGGTGCTGACGCTCGCTCTGGCGACGCTGGTGCCGGCGGTGGCCGCGGGCGCTGCGAAGCGGACGCGATCGGATGCGTGAGGGGACGGTAGGATCGGACGGCTACTCGGCGGTCGCGGGAATGGCGCCGAGCGCCTGAAGATCGGCCGCCGTCACGGGATCGCGGACGAGGAAAAGGTAGGAGATCGCGGAGAGGACACCGATCACGGCGCCGACCACGAGTGCGAGCACGAAGGATCCGGTGCTCTGGACGATGAGCCCGGTGACGGTCGGCGCCAGCGCACCCCCGAGATAGCCGCCGAAGTTCTGCATCGCGCCGATCGAAGCCGTGCAGTTGGCGGGCACCCCGACCGAGCTCAGCGCCCAGGCGCACGTGCTCGTCACGTAGACGAGGAAGAGCGAGGCCGAGATGAACGCGATGGCGAGCCAGCTGCTCTGGACGTAGGCGGCGATGGCGGTGCAGGCGGCGGTGCCGAGCAGCGCCAGGCCGGCCGGAACCTTGCGGCTGCGCATCGGCGACATGCCGCGGCGGAGCAGCCGATCGGCGTAGAAGCCGCCGAGGATGCTTCCGAGCGCGCCCCAGAGGAACGGGATGGAGGCGGCCAGGCCGGTGAACTTGACGCTCATGTGTCGCTGCAGCTCGAGGTAGCCGGGAAGCCAGGCGGTGTAGATCCAGGTGAGATAGATGCAGCCGAAATAGCCGAGGATCATTCCCCAGGTGGTGCGGAACCGGAACAGGCTGCGCCATTCCCGGAACGTGACCTGCACGCGCTCTCCGGCCGGATCGCCTTGCGTCCGGTAGGCGTTCTCCTCGGGCGTGAGCGCGACGACGCTCGGGTCGCGGTAGCGCAGGAACCACCACGTCGCGACGACCAGGCCGACGACACCCATCATGACGAACATGGCGCGCCAGCCGAACTTCAGCATGAGGAACGTCAGCAGCGGGACCCCGATCGCCGTGCCGACCGTCGAGGCGCAGTTGAAGATGCCGGTGGCGCCGCCCCGGTCACGCGGGTTGAACCAGTCCCGCGCCACCCGCGCGCCGGTCGGAAACTGCGGCGCCTCGCCGATCCCGAGCAGGACGCGCGCCGAGAAGAACTGGCCGAAGCTCTGGACGAAGCCTCCCAGCACCTGCGCCAGCGACCAGAGCGACAATCCGGCGGTGAGAAGACGACGCGGTCCGAGCCGGTCCACCATCGCGCCGGTCGGCAGCTGGGCGAAGGCATAGGCCCAGAGGAACGCCGACAGGAGATAGCCCATGTCGGCGATGGAGAGGTGAAGGTCGCGGCGGATGAGCGGGTTCGCGACCGCCAGGGTCGCGCGGTCGATGTAGTTCACGACGCCGGCCACCACGAGCATCGTCAGCGCCGATCGCTGGATCGAGCGGACGCGCGGCGTCACCGTCAGGGCGGCCGACACGGCGGAGCTAGCGCCGGTCCGGGCGCAGGATCCGGCCCTCGAGCGGATAGGCCGGATCGTTGTATCCGGGCGTCGATGGATGGCCGGGGGTCACCCACCGGTCGACCACCGCCTCGTCCTCGGCCGTGAAGCGGACGTCGAGCGCGCCGAGGTAGTCCTCCCACTGCTCCATCGTTCGTGGCCCGGCGATCGCCCCCGTCACCAGGGCGTTGTTCAACACCCAGGCGGTGGCGAACTGGCCGGGGGTGATCCCGCGCGCGGACGCGTGCCGGGCGATGTCCTGCGCCGCCTGCAGGCTCTCTTCGCGCCACTCCGTTTCCATCATGCGCTTGTCCTGCCGGCCGGCCCGCGTGTCCTCCGACGGCTGCGAGCCGGGCTTGTATTTCCCGGTCAGGACGCCCCGTGCGAGCGGGCTGTACGGGAACACGCCGAGGCCGAGATGGGCGCAGGCGGGGAGATGCTCGACTTCCGGCATCCGGTTGAGCGCGTTGTAGTACGGCTGGCTGACGACGGGTCGGCCGATGCCCGCGAGGTCGCACAACCGGGCGATCTCGGCCACCCGCCAGGCCCGATGGTTGGAGACGCCGAAATAGCGGATGTGCCCCATCCGCATCAGGTCGGCGAGCGTGCCCACGACCTCCTCGAGCGGCGTGGCGTGGTCCTCCTTGTGGAGGTAGAGGATGTCGATCGCCTCGACGCCGAGCCGACCGAGGCTCGCCTCGACGGCGCGGAACATGTAGCGGCGCGACAGGCCCCGTCCGTTGGGTCCCGGCTTCGTGGGGTTCGCGAGCTTCGTCGCCACGATCCACCAGTCGCGATCGTCCGCCACGGCCCGGCCGACCACGCGTTCGCTCTCGCCCTCGTTGTAGACGTCGGCGGTGTCGAGGAAATTGATGCCGCGCTCACGGGCGTGGGCGACGATGCGCAGGGCATCAGGTTCGGATGTCGGGCCGCCGAACATCATCGTGCCGAGGCAGAGCGGCGAGACCTGCAGGCCGCTGCGTCCGAGGGAGCGGTATTCCATCGCGTCGGTTCCTTCGATCGGTCGTCAGGCGAGGGCGCCGTCGAGCAGCCGCACGGAGTGCACGGCGTCCCGGTCGGCGAAGGTCTTGATCTGCTGACGGCACGACGTCCCGTCCGCGACGACGAGATCGCCGGCGTCGGCGTCGCGCAGATGTGGAACGAGCGATGCCATGGCCATCGCGCGTGATTCCGCCTGCGTCTCCGCCTGGTAGCCGAAGGCGCCGGCCATGCCGCAGCATGACGACGTGATCGGCCTGACCGTGAGATCCGGAACCTGTTCGAGCGCGCCCAGCATGTCCGGAAACGCGCCGAACGATTTCTGGTGGCAGTGGCCGTGCACGTGCGCCACCCGTTTCGTCGGCCTCAGGGAAAGGCTCGCCTTCGTGCGCGACAGGAACTCGCCGATCAGCATCGCCCGCTCGGCGACGTCGTCGGACCGGGAGCCCGGGACCAGCGAGCGGAACTCGTCGCGCAGCGTCAGCAGGCAGGACGGTTCGAGCCCGACCACCGGCCGATCGCCGCCGAGTGCGGCGAGCGTGCGCCGGGCCTCGCCGCGCGCGCGCTCGACCAGGCCCGCGGCCAGGTAGGTCCGTCCGCAGCAGAGCGGTCGTCCGCGCGCCTTCGCGACGACGGCCCGGTAGCCGGCGGCGCGAAGCACCCTGATGGCGGCGCGAAGGTTTTCCGGTTCCAGGTAGCGGTTGAAGGTGTCGGCGAGCAGCAGCACGTCGCCGCGGGGCGCTTCGGGCGCGTCGGCCTCCCGGTCGCGGAACACGTCCCGGCGGAAGGCCGGAAGATCTCTCGAAGCGGCGAACCCGACGAGGCGCTCCGACAGGTGTCGCAGCACGCTCGACCGGTTCCGCAGGTTGCCCAGCGGTGCGACCCGGCTCGCCAGCGGCGCGTAGCGCGGCATCTCGGCGACGAGCCGTTCCCGCAGGCCGACCCCGTGGCGCCCGGCGCGTGCCGCCAGGGCCTCGATCTTCATCTTGGCCATGTCGATGCCGGTCGGACATTCCCTGCGACAGGCCTTGCAGGAGACGCAGAGCTTCATCGCCTCGGCGACGTCGTCGCCGGCCATCGCGTCGGGGCCGAGCTGGCCGGTCAGCGCGAGGCGCAGCGTGTTCGCGCGCCCGCGGGTGAGATGGGCCTCGTCGCGCGTGACACGGAAGCTCGGACACATCGAGCCCGCATCGAACTTCCGGCAGGTGCCGTTGTTGTTGCACATCTCGACGGCGCCCAGCAGGCCGCCGACCGGGCCGGGCCAGCCGGTCCAGTCGAGCGCGGGACGGAAGCCGGGTGCCGCGCCGTACGCCGGGCCGTAACGGAACAACGCGCGGTCGTCCATCCGCGGCGGATGCACGATCCGGTTGGGATTGAGCAGCGTCCCGGGGTCGAACGCGGCCTTCACGGCTTCGAAGGACCGGACCATGCGGCTGCCGAGCATCGGCTCGAGGAACTCGCTCCTGACGATCCCGTCGCCGTGCTCGCCGCTGTGCGAACCCTTGTATTCCCGCACGAGCGCGAAGCACGCCTCGGCGATCGCGCGCATGGTCGCGGTGTCGACGTCGCTCTTCATGTTGAGCACGGGGCGCACGTGCAGGCACCCGACCGAGGCGTGCGCGTACCACGTGGCCTTCGTGCCATGGCGCCGGAACACGTCGTCGAGGCGCTCGGTGTAGTCGGCGAGGTCTTCGAGATCGACGGCGCAGTCCTCGATGAAGCTGACGGGTTTGCCGTCGCCCTTCATCGACATCATGATGTTGAGGCCGGCCTCGCGCACCTCCGCGATCTTCGCCTGGAAGGCGGCGTCGGTCGCGCGGACGACGGCGCGCGGATGACCGAGATCGGCCATCGCCTCCTCGAGCCGGTCGAGCTGCGTCGCCAGCGCCGCGTCGTCGTGGCCATGGAACTCCACGATCAGCACGCAGTCGGACCCGTCGGCGACGATCCGGTCGATCGTGCCGCGATAGATGTCGATGCCGCGGCCGAGCTCGATCATCGTGCGGTCGACGAGCTCGACCGCTTCCGGCTCCAGCGCGACGAGGCCGCGCACCGCCTCCACGGCCGCGCGGAAGGTCGGGAACTGGCAGATCCCCAGCACCTTCCGCGGCTTGATCGGGTGCAGGATCAACTCCAGCGACGCGAAGAAGGCGAGGGTCCCTTCGGATCCGACCAGCACGCGGGCGAGATTGGCACCGGGCGAGGCGAGCGCCGCCGGTGTCAGCGCCGTCAGGTTGTAGCCGCCGACGCTGCGGAGCTGGCGCGGCGAGCGGCGGACGATCTCGTCCGCCTCGGCATCTCCGATCGCCCGCAGCGTCTCGAGCAGCGTCCTGATCCGCGCCGGCGCGGCCCGGTCCGCGACGCCGGGTGCTCCGAAGCGATGGCGGGTGCCGTCGGCGAGGATGGCGTCGATCGCCTTCACGTTGTCGGCGGTCAGCCCGTAGCGGATCGACTTGGATCCGCAGGAGTTGTTCGCGGCCATCCCGCCGATCGTGCAGCGCGCCTGGGTCGACGGATCGGGCGCGAAGAACAGACCATGCCGCTTCAGGCCGTTGTTCAGCTGCTGCAGCACGACGCCCGGCTCGGCGGTGACGGTCCGCGCCTCCGCGTCGAACGAGACCTTCGTCAGGTGCCTGGTGCAATCGATGACCAGGGCGCGGTTGACCGTCTGTCCGCACTGGCTCGTTCCGGCGCCGCGGGGCAGCAGCGGCACGTCGAACTCGCGCGCGATCGCGACGATGGCGAGAACGTCCTCGATCGTCTCCGGGACCACCGCCCCGACGGGCATCACCTGGTAGATGGAGGCGTCGGTGCTGTATCGGCCGCGATCGGCGGTGCCGAACAGCACCTTGCCGCGCTGCTCCCGCCGCAGCCGCGCCGCCAGCCGAGGATCGCCGAGCGGCGTCTCGACGCGGCGGTTCCGCGCGACGCTGTCCGGGATGGCGAGCGTGTCCATGGCGTCCGAAGACCGGCGTCAGGCAGCCTGGTTTCGCGCGACCGTCCTCTGGTCCTCCGGTCGACCGGCGGCGCGTTGCAGCACGTCCATCGCCGCGTTCACGCCGCCCGATCGATGCGGCACCGCGGCGGCGGCCAGTCCCATCTCGACGCCGGCGAGGGTCCCCATCAGCATCAGGTCGTTGAACCCGCCCAGATGCCCGATCCGGAACACGCGACCCTTCAGTTTGGCGAGGCCGGCCCCGAGCGACATGTCGAACCGCTCGAGGATGATCTTCCGCAGCTGGTCCGCGTCATGGCCGTCCGGCATCATGATGCCGGTCAGCACCGGCGAGTAGTCGCGCGGCTCGGCGCACACCACGTCGAGCCCCCAGGCGCGCGCGGCGGCGCGTGTCGCCTCGCCGTGGCGCGCGTGACGCGCGAAGACCTGTTCGTGGCCTTCCTCGCGGAGCATCTCGAGCGATTCCCGAAGCCCGTACAGCAGGTTCGTCGCCGGCGTGTAGGGGAAGAAGCCGGCCGCGTTGGGCGCCAGCATTTCCGACCAGTCCCAATAGGAGCGCGGCATCCCGCCGGTCCTCGAGGCCTCGCGCGCCTTTTTCGAGACGGCGTTGAAGCCGAGGCCGGGCGGAAGCATGAGGCCCTTCTGCGAACAGCCGACCGTGACGTCGACGCCCCAGCGGTCGTGCTCGACGGCGATCGACCCGAGCGAGGAGATCACGTCCAGCATCAGCAGGGCAGGATGCGCGACGCGGTCGATCGCTTCGCGGATCTCGCCGACCCGCGAGGTGACGCCGGTCGAGGTCTCGTTGTGGACGACCATCACGGCCTTGATCCGATGGTCCGGATCGGCGCGCAGCCTCTCCTCGACGACCGCGGGATCGACGCCGTGCCGCCAGTCGCCCGGCACGAAGTCCACGTCGAGCCTGAGCCGCTCCGCCATGGCACGCCAGAGCGACGCGAAATGTCCGGTCTCGAACATCAGCACGCGATCGCCGACATCGAGCGTGTTCACGATCGCCGCTTCCCACGCCCCCGTCCCGGAGGACGGAAAGATGATCACCGGCTGCTCGGTGCCGAAGATCGCCCGGCATCCTTGAAGCACCTCACGAGCCAGAGCCCCGAACTCGGGGCCCCGGTGATCGATGGTCGGCCTGTCGATGGCCCGGAGCACCCGGTCCGGAACGTTCGTCGGCCCGGGAATCTGCAGGAAGTGTCGTCCACTCGGGCTCATCGCAGCGCTCCCCTTGAGCTGGCGGTGAACGTCGCACCGCAGGCCTGATCCCGCAAGCGCGCCTGGAAAAAAGGGAGTTCCGGCAAGGATCGAAACGAAAGGTTGCAGTGCAGCAGAGGCCGGCGCGCGCCGGTCGGCCTGGCGGGAGAAGTCCCGTGCGACGGTTCCGCAATCCCGCGCGCCGTCGCGACGTTCCCTCCGTGGCGGAATGCCTGAGGGGATTGGATCATGGACGTCCTGATCAACCGGTTCAAACATGCGATTGCCGGAGGCGAACAGCAGATCGGGCTGTGGTGCTCGCTTCCGAGCGGGATGGTCGCCGAGGTGATCGCCGGCGCGGGATACGATTGGATCCTGCTCGATACCGAGCACTCGCCGGGCGATCCGATCACGGTGCTCGAGCAGCTCCAGGCGCTGGCTCCGTATCCGGTCTCGCCGGTGGTCCGGCCCGCCAGCAACGATACCGTGCTCATCAAGCGCTTTCTCGACATCGGCGCCCAGACCTTGCTCATTCCCTATGTCGAGACGATGGGGGAAGCCGAACAGGCGGTGCGCGCGATGCGTTACGCGCCGGCCGGTGTTCGCGGCTTTTCCGGTGCCGTCCGCGCGAACCGTTTCGGGAGAATAAGGGACTACGCCACGCGGGCTTCGGAGGAGCTCTGTCTCCTGGTCCAGGTCGAGACGCGCTCGGCGCTCGAACACCTCGAGGAGATCGCCTCGGTGGATGGCGTCGATGGCATCTTCATCGGGCCGGCCGATCTGGCCGCAAGCCTCGGGCATCCGGGAGAGCTTCATCATCCCGAAGTCGTCGCGGCCATCGAAGACGCGATCAGGCGGATCCGGGCGTGCGGCCGCCCCGCCGGCATCCTCACGGCCGATCATGATCTCGCGGAGAGGTTCATCGCGCTCGGCACCCTCTTCACGGCCGTCGGCAGCGATCTGGGCCTGCTGATGCACCATGCGGAGCGTCTCCGCGCGTCCTTCCC
>CAXUBX010000070.1:0-16846 GCA_964249405.1 uncultured Acetobacteraceae bacterium
GCCGGGCGATCGATCCGGACGACGTCCGGGGCGTGATCCGGCTCCGTACGACGCGATCCTGATCAGAGACCGGGAACGACCAATGCGCAAGGTAGGACGGTTCTTCGCCGATCTCTGGTTTCTGACGAAACCTTACTTCACGTCGAGGGAGTGGAAAGTAGCGTGGTTACTGCTCGCTGCGATCGTGGCACTCAACCTGCTGCAGGTCGGGTTGGGTCTTGCCGTATCGTTCTCCCGAAGGATCTACTACTCGGCCTTGCAGGAGAAGGACGCGGCGGCGTTCTTCCGTGGCTTGTTCTGGTTCACGCCGCGCCCGCACAGCTTCCCGATGCCTGGCTTCTTCATGTTCGCGATCGTGGGGATCCTCTCCGGCGTGCTCTCGAACTATATGCAGTCCTGGCTGCAGATCCGGTGGCAGCGCTGGATGACGGCACGTTTCGTCGAGCAATGGCTCGAAGGTCACGCCCATTACAGGATGATGCTCACCAACTCGGTCCAGGGCATCGGCGCCGACAACCCCGACCAGCGGATCCAGGAAGATATCGAGGACGTCGTCTCGAACTCGCTGAACTTCTCCGTTGGCTTCGTCTCGAGCGTGGTGACGGCTTTCAGCTATGGAGGACTCCTCTGGGCGCTGTCCGGCCCGCTGGTCCTGCTCGGCATCCACATCCACGGAGATCTGTTCTGGGCGGCCGTCCTCTATTCGATCGTGGTCAGCTGGCTCACGCATCTGGTCGGCCGGCCGCTCGTCTCGCTGACATTCCAACAGCAGCGGCTCCGCGGAAATTTCCGCTTTTCGCTGGTAAAGACACGCGAGCACACCGAGGCGATCGCATTGATCGGCGGCGAAAGCGAGGAACGGCGCGGAATCAACAACCGATTTGCCGATTTCTACGTGAATTTCTTCCGCATTATGAACCGGACGGCGTGGCTGTCACTGGTGACCGGCGGCTTCAGCGAGGTGTCCGGAAATTTCGCGATGATCGTGAGTGCGCCTCGGTTCTTCGCCAGCCGGATAACTTTTGGCGTCCTGATGCAGATCGTTCAACTGTTCAGCGATCTGCAGGACGCGTTCCTCTGGTTCATGAACTCGTACGCCGGCTTCGCGGCATACGCGGCCCAAATTGAACGTCTCGCCACCTTCCAGCGCGCACTCAACACATCGCGTCGCGTGGACGTTCTCGGCCGGATCCGTCAGACCGGTAGCGGCGACCTCGTCGCGAGCGGTCTGGCGATCGGCCTGCCGGACGGCAAGCCACTTCTCGCCGTGGCCGACTTCCAGATCGAGCCTCTGGTCGCGACCGCCCTTGTCGGCGCGTCCGGAACCGGAAAGTCGACCCTGTTTCGCACCCTGGCCGGTGTCTGGCCGTTCGCATCCGGAACGATCGCAGGGCCGCCGATCGGCAGCGTCTTCCTCCCCCAGAAACCCTACCTTCCCGAAGGCACGTTGCGGCGCGCGCTCTGCTATCCCCAGCACGTCGAAGAGGTCACGGATGGAAACCTGCGGCGGGCGCTCTTCTGCGTGGGGCTCTCGCACCTGATGCCGGACATCGACACTGAAGCCGCCTGGGACCAGCGTCTCTCTCCCGGCGAGCAGCAGCGGGTCGCTCTTGCGCGAGCCTTGCTGATCCGGCCGTCCTGGCTGTTCATGGACGAGGCGACGTCGTCGCTCGACGTCGAGGCCGAGAGCGAACTCTACGCCATGCTGCGGCGTGAGCTCCCCGGCACCACGCTGGTCTCGATCACCCATCGCGAAGCGTTGGCCCGGTTGCATGACCGGGTGCTGCGCGTCTCGCCCGAGGGCGTGTTCGAGCTGGAGGCGGCCTGACAGGCCCTACCCGCGCGACAGCATCGTCGACGCTGCGGCGGCGAGAAGGCCGAGGCGCGGCGTCACCAGCCGGTCGTTCTTGTGCCGGATCTCGCTGGTCGCGATGCAGGTCGAGGTCGCCGCGAGCAGCAGGCCGCCGAGGAACGCCAGCGACGGCGTCACCAGCATCGCGGCTCCTCCGAGCTCGGCCGCGCCGATGATCCGCATGTCGTCCTCCGACCAGCCCCAGGATGCGAACAATCCACGTTCCTGCTCGATGCCGACCAGCTTCGCGATGCCGGCCGACGCGAAGGCGACGGCCACCGCGGTCTTCCAGAGCCCAGGACGTGCTTTCGACACTCTCGCATCCTCCGATCAGGTCCCCTCACTCGAACGCGCGGGACGGGGAGAAGATCGGGCCGGATGGTAGCGGCGGACGGATTTGAACCGCCGACCAAGGGATTATGATTCCCCTGCTCTACCGCTGAGCTACGCCGCCATCCGGCACTCATGGCCCGAAGCAACGGTCGTCGCTCCGGGGGCGCCGAGTTAGCGTCGCCTCCGGGACGTGTCAACGTGGGTCGCCGGTGCGCCCGAAACCCGGCGTCCACCCATCCGCTCAGCCCGCTGACGTGCGAAGGGAGCCCCGACCGGCGTGTCGATCACTGAACTCTACCGCCAGACCCTGGTGCGGATCCGCGCCGCACTCGACTGGGCGCCGGCACCTCTCGCCTCGGCGCTGATCCTCCTTCTCGCGGCGCTGTTCGCGCTGGTGCTGCACCGGATCGCGACCAACACGCTGCTCCGCCTGCCGGGCTCACGCGGCTCGATCCTCCGCTCGCTGGTCAAGCAGATCCGCGGACCGGTGCGCGTCTTCTTCGTGATTGCGGCGGTGGTGACGGCGCTCCCGGTCGCGGGCTTCTCCGACCGGACCGAGACGGTGATCGGCCAGATCCTTCTCGTGGTCTTCATCCTGCTCGTCGGCTACTCGGCCTCGCTCGCCTCCGGGATCCTGTCCACGGGCTATCTCGCGAGCGTCTCGCTGGAGGGGGAGGACAATCTCGTTGCCCGGAAGCAGGCGACGCAGATCCGCATCCTCAAGCGAGCCGCCGACATCCTGATCGCGATCGTGGCGGTCGGTGCCGCCCTGATGACGTTCCAGCCGGTCCGGCAATACGGCGTCAGCCTGTTCGCATCGGCGGGCGCCGTGTCGGTGGTCGCGGGCCTCGCCGCGCGACCCCTGCTCACCAACCTGATCGCCGGCGTCCAGATCGCCGTCACCCAGCCGATCCGGATGGAGGACGCGGTGATCGTGGAAGGCGAATGGGGTTGGATCGAGGAGATCACCGCGACCTACGTCGTGGTCCGGATCTGGGACTGGCGCCGCATGATCCTGCCGATCGCCTACTTTCTCGAGAAGCCGTTCCAGAACTGGACGCACTCCTCGGCATCGCTGATCGGGAGCGTGTTCCTGTACACGGACTTCCGCGCCGACGTGTCCCGCCTCCGCGACAAGCTGAACGAGGTCGTGCAGGGCTGCCCGCTCTGGGACGGGAAGGTCGTGAACATGCAGGTGGCCGACATGTCGGAGCACACGATGACGATACGGATCCTGGTGTCGGCCCGGAACGCTCCCCAGGCCTGGGATCTCCGCTGCGACGTCCGCGAGAAGATGCTCGCCTTCATCAGGGCCGAGATGCCCGAGATCCTTCCGGTGACCCGGCTCGATCTTCCGGGATCCTCGCGCGACCTCCCCGGACTGCCGCCGACCCCGCTTGGCTGAAGGCTGAAAGAGGTCCGCGCCGGGCGATCAGGCGTCGGCAGGCTCGTGCGGCTCGGAGAACAGCATCGGCTGGTCACGGCCGGACTGTTCGGCACCGGACGCGTCCGGACCGGAAGGAACGAGCGGATCCTGCCCCTCGTCCTCCTGCGATCCGCCGCCCTCGGCCCCCTCCATCGTCGGACGCCGGTTGAATGTCTCGCGACCGCCGCCGTTGGGCTGGCGGTCTCCCGTGCCACCCGGACCCTGGGCCGCCTGGGCCATCGCATTCAGGATCCGGAAATAATGCTCGGCATGCTGGAAGTAGCTTTCCGCCATCACCCGATCTCCGGAACTCGACGCGTCGCGACCGAGCTGGAGATAGCGCTCGAACAGCTGCTGGGCGGTTCCCCTGATCCGGAGATCGGGGCCCGAGCTGTCGAAGACGTGGTTCCGATTGAGCGGGATGTTCCCGCTGTGGTGGCGCAACCCGCCACCACCGCCGCTGCCACCTCCACCGGAGCGATGACCACGGCCTCGCATGCGTTTCATGTTCATCAGACCGCCGCTGCGTTTCCTCGGTGACGGAAGACGCCGCACACCCGGAGCCGCACTCCCCGTGGGGGTCGTATCTTCGGACCCGTGCACCGCCTGCCACAAGCGCCGGTCAACGGCGGGACCGATCCGAGATCGATCCCCCGCGCCCGTCCTCCACGCAGCCGTTGCGTGCGGGTCTCCGGGTTCCACGGCGTGGACGGACCTTATCGGAGGCCGTCAGCGCTGCCAAGAGCTTTATCCGCCTCGCGAGAACGAGAGGGCCCGGAGATGCCCTCCGAGATCGCGGCGGCCGGAGACGAGGCGGAGCCCGGCCTGCTCGGCGAGTGCTGTCACGGGCTGCTCCTGTCCGACGCCGATCTCGAAGACGGCGATCCCTTCCCTGGTCAGCCTCCGATCCAGCGACGGCAGCAGACGGCGGTAGGCCTCGAGCCCATCGGCGCCGCCGTCGAGCGCGAGACGCGGCTCGAACCGGGCCACTTCCGGCATCAGGACGTCGATCTCTCCTGTCGGGATGTAGGGGGGGTTCGAGACCACCATGTCGAACACTGCCCGATCGACGATGCAGGCGTCCCAGTCGCCACAGGCGAAGCCGGCACGGGCCGCGAGCCCGGTGCCTGCCGCGTTGTCGCGTGCGAGCCGCGAGGCGATCTCGCTCCGATCGATCCCAAACCCCTGCGCGTCCGGCCATTCGGCCAGCAGCGCGAGCAGGATCGCCCCGGTGCCGGTACCGAGATCCAGCACGCGGCCGGGCGGCGAACCCCGCCTCGCGTCGAGCGCCGCGGAGACGACCGCTTCGGTGTCGGCCCGCGGGATCAGGGTCGCGGCCGACACCGCGAGATCGAGCGACCAGAACCCCTGGCGCCCGGTGATGAACGCGAGCGGTTCGCGCGACCGCCGTCGCTCGACCAGGACCCGGAACCGCGATGCCGGGACGATCGTGTCGCGCCCGAGCCGGATCAGCGCGTCGGGCGAGAGGCCGAGCGCGTGCGCGAGCAGCAGCCGGGCCTCCCGCGCCGGGTCGGCGATGCCCGCCGCGCCGAGCGTGCGGGCGGCCGAGACGATCAGCCTTCCGACTGCCCCGGCCTCCTCCCCGTTCCTCGCCTCCGCGTCTCCGGTCACCGGCGCCTTACTTTCCTGCGGAGCGGAGGCGGCGCAGGCTTTCCCGATGCGAGGCATCCTGCTCCCGATCCTTCTGGCGTCCCTCCCGGCCTCCTGCCCGGCTCTCGCCCAGGCGATCGATGCCGGCGAGGCGGCGGCGGCCGGGCGGTTCACGATCATCGACGAGGTCGCGCCGGTCGAGCTGTCCGAGAACACCCAGATCTACGTCGACGGCAAGCTCGTGGCGTCGTTCCGGCTGGGCGCCGGTGGCACGAAGCGGCGCGTGGTGTCGGACGAGGTCGCGGACCCTCTCGGTCGCCACTCCTATGCGCTTTGTGGAACCATCACGGTCGCGCCGCCCGGGCATCCCCCCGAGACCCACGAAGTGGACAGCGGCGGCATGATCTCCGACGTCGCCGGACGAGCCTTCGAGGCGCTCGGCGCCGCCGACTTCACCTTCTTCTATCTTTCCGATGCGGCGCCGGGCCGGGTCCCGTCCCAGCCGTCCCGCGGACACTCGCCGCTCTGCCATCCGCCGCTCTCCTGAACGTGTCGTTCGGAGCGCGTCACCATTGACCGCCCGGCCACGTCGCGCTCAACGTTCCTCCGGAAGCCCGCCGGGAACAGGCGGGCCGGAGATTCGGCGCTTCGCCCGGGCCGGGAGCCATCCCGCCGGACGCTGCGATCGGGAGGTCGCGTGGACCAGATGTCGTCGTCGGCGGCCGTGAGCGCCCCCACAACGCCCGGCGGGGCGCGGCTCGGAAACGCGACCCTCCCGCTGATCGCGCCCTCCGTCATCGTGCTGCTGATCTGGTCGATCGTGCCGCTGGTGATGACGATCTGGTACTCGTTCCGGCATTTCAACCTCGTCGACCCGACGCTGCACGGCTTCGCCGGGTTCGACAACTACGTCTATCTGCTGAGCGACCCCGACTTCTGGACCTCGATCCTCAACACCCTGTTCCTGGTGGGCGGCGTCCTGGTCATCACGGTCGGCGGCGGCACGTTGCTCGCCGTCCTCTACGATCAGGATTTTCCCGGCCAGAGCATCGCGCGCCTGCTGGTGATCGCCCCGTTCTTCGTGATGCCGACGGTCTCCGCCCTGCTTTGGAAGAACCTCATGCTCCACCCGATCTACGGGGTGGTGTCGTGGGTGCTCAACATCACCGGGATCGGGGCGATCGACTGGTTCGCCCGGGCGCCGCTGGTCACGATCATCGGGATCGTGTCCTGGGAATGGCTGCCGTTCGCGACCCTGATCCTGCTCACCGCCGTGCAGTCGCTGGACCACGAGCAGAAGGAGGCGGCGCGGATGGATGGCGCCGGCATGATCGCCTCGTTCCGCTACATCATCCTGCCGCACCTCCGGCGCGCGATCGGCGTCGTCGTGATGATCGAGACGATCTTCCTGCTGACGATCTTCGCCGAGATCGTGGTCACGACTTCGGGCGGTCCGGGAGTCGCCACGACGAACCTCGCCTTCCTGATCTATGCGAGGGCGCTGCTGCAGTTCGACATCGGCGGTGGCTCGGCCGGCGGCGTGATCGCGATCATCCTGGCGAACATCGTGGCACTGTTCCTCGTGCGCTCGGTCGCACGCAACCTGGAGATCTGAGCCGTGAGACGGACGCCGTTGCAGCGCGCGCTGATCGCGGTTCTCGGATGGGGCATCGCGCTCGCGATGTTCTTCCCGCTGTTCTGGATGTTCCTCACCAGCTTCAAGACCGAGGTGCAGGCGATCTCGAGCCCGCCGCTCCTGTTCTTCCATCCGACGCTCGGGAGCTATGCCGAGGTCAACCAGCGCTCGAACTATCTCCTGTTCGCGTCGAACAGCGTGATCGAGTCGGTGGGCGCCACCGTGGTGGCCCTGCTGTTCTCGGTCCCGGCCGCCTACGCGATGGCGTTCTTCCCGAGCCCCCGGACCCGGGGGACGCTGCTCTGGATGCTGTCGACCAAGATGCTGCCGCCGGTCGGCGTGCTGATCCCGATCTACCTGATCGCGCGCTCGACCGGACTGCTCGACACGCGCACCGGCATGATCATCATCTTCACGCTGATGAACATGCCGATCACGGTCTGGATGCTGTTCACCTTCTTCAAGGAGGTCCCGAAGGAGATCCTGGAGGCCGGCCGGATGGACGGGGCGACCCGGGTCGGCGAGCTCTGGCATGTGCTGCTGCCGCTCTCACTGCCGGGCGTCGCGTCCACGGGCCTGCTCTCGCTCATCCTCTGCTGGAACGAGGCCTTCTGGTCGCTCAACCTGACATCGTCGAGGGCCGCGCCGCTGACGCAGTTCATCGCGTCCTTCTCGTCGCCCGAGGGCCTGTTCTTCGCCAAGCTTTCGGCGGCCTCCACGCTGGCCGTCGCACCCATCCTCGTGTTCGGCTGGCTCAGCCAGAAGCAGCTCGTGCGCGGGCTGACGTTCGGCGCGGTCAAGTAGGAAAGGAGTTCGTCACCATGGCGACGCTGGCACTTCGCGACATCCGGAAGAGCTACGCCGGGCTCGAGGCGATCAAGGGCATCAACCTCGACATCGCCGACCGCGAGTTCGTGGTGTTCGTCGGACCATCGGGCTGCGGCAAGTCCACCCTGCTCCGGATGATCGCCGGTCTGGAGGAGATCAGCGGCGGCGACCTGCTGATCGACGGCACGCGAGCCAACGAGATCGGGCCGGCCGATCGCGGGCTCGCGATGGTGTTCCAGTCCTACGCGCTCTACCCGCACATGACGGTCGAGCAGAACATGGGCTTCGCGCTCAAGCTCGCCCGGGTGCCGACCGAGGAGCGGAAGCGGAAGGTGATGGAGGCGGCGCGCATCCTGCAGCTCGAACCCTATCTCGCGCGGAAACCCGGTCAGCTCTCGGGCGGCCAGCGCCAGCGCGTCGCGATCGGCCGCTCGATCGTGCGCAGCCCGAAGGTGTTCCTGTTCGACGAGCCGTTGTCGAACCTCGACGCGGCACTCCGCGGCCAGATGCGGATCGAGCTCGCGCGGCTGCACGAGCAGCTCAACGCGACGATGGTCTACGTGACGCACGATCAGGTCGAGGCGATGACGATGGCCGACAAGATCGTGGTCCTGCAGGCCGGACGCGTCGAGCAGGTCGGCTCGCCGCTCGAGCTCTACCATCACCCGAACAACATCTTCGTCGCCGGCTTCATGGGCTCGCCGCGGATGAACCTGCTTCCCGCCATCGTCTCTTCGGTGGACCAGGCGGGTGTCACGGTGGAAGCGGCGGGCGGCATCAGGGTGACCGCCCCGGTCGAGCCCGCGGCGTTCTCCCCCGGCACCAAGGTGACGCTCGGGATCCGGCCGGAACACGTGACGGTCAACGACAACGGACCGATCAACGGCCAGGCGCTGATCGCGGAGCGCCTCGGCGGCCTGACGCTGCTGCATGTCGAGCTGCCGGGCGACACGACGCTGGTGGTCCAGACCGACGGCGCCGACGCGACGCGCGTGCACGAGAACGTCCGCCTCACGATCTCCGGCGCCCACGCCCACGTCTTCGACGAGGGCGGCAACGCGGCAACCCACCTCGAACGTCATCGGCTGGTCGCCTGAAAGCGGGCGTCCGTCCCGAAGCAGGAAGCGGCCGCCCTGCCGGTCAGTCTTCCTGGGCGAGGCGCGCGGCCTGATCCTCGGCGGTCAGCGCGTCGATGATCTCGTCGAACTCGCCTTCCATCACGCGATCGATCTTGTGCAGCGTCAGATTGATCCGGTGGTCGGACACCCGGCCTTGCGGGAAATTGTAGGTCCGGATGCGTTCCGACCGGTCTCCGGTGCCGACCTGAGACTTCCGGTCGGCCGCCCGTGCGGCATGGGCGCTGGCCCGTGACCGCTCGTAGAGGCGGGCGCGCAGGATCTTCATCGCCTTGGCGCGGTTCTTGTGCTGGCTCTTCTCCTCCTGCATCGCGACCACGATGCCGGACGGGAGATGGGTGATCCGGACCGCGCTCTCGGTCTTGTTCACGTGCTGACCGCCGGCGCCCGACGCGCGATAGACGTCGATCCGGAGATCCGTCTCGGCGACCGTCACGTCGACCTCCTCGGCCTCGGGAAGCACGGCGACCGTCACCGTCGAGGTGTGGATCCGGCCCTGGCTCTCGGTCGCCGGCACGCGCTGGACACGATGCACCCCCTGCTCGAACTTCAGGCGCGCGAACACGCTGCGGCCGACGATGTTGGCGACCGCGCCCTTGAGGCCACCGAGCTCGGTCTCGTCCCACTCCAGCGTTTCCCAGCGCCAGCCCTGGGCGTCGGCGTGGTGGCGGTAGGCGTCGAACAACTGGCGGGCGAACAGCGACGCCTCGTCGCCGCCGGCGGCCGGCCGGACCTCGAGGATCGCGCTCCGCTCGTCCGCCTCGTCCTTCGGGAGCAGGGCAAGACGGATCTCGTGCCGGAGGCCGGGAAGGCGCGACCGGAGCGACGCGATCTCGGCTTCCGCGAGCTCGCGCATGTCGGGGTCGGCGAGCAGCGTCTCCGCCTCGCGGGCCTGCCCCTCGGCTTCGCGCAGCGCGCTGATCCGGGCGACCACCGGCTCCAGCTCGGCCAGTTCCCTGGATGCGCGGTTGAAGCCGTCCCCGGCGAGGCCGGAGGCAAGCTCATGCGTCAGCTCGTCGGCGCGAGCGACGATGCGGTCGAGGCGGTCCTCGATCATCAAGAGTGTCCGAGGATCGCGCGAAGCCGTGCCGGGACCGCATCGAGCGCCACCTCTCCCTGCGATCCGGTCGCGAGATCCTTCACCGACGCGACCCCGGCGGACTGCTCCGCCTCGCCCAGGATCACCGCGGCGACCGCCTCGATCCGGTTCGCGCGCTCGAAGCGGCGCTTCGCATTGCCGCGAAAGGCCATCTCGGCGCGGATCCCGGCGCGGCGGATCGAAGCGAGGAGCCGGACCGCGCCGTCCTCGGCCGCGGGGCCGAGGGGAATGACCGAGACGGTCGGCGCGTCGGGCGGGACGTCGCCGCCGAGCAGCGCCAGCCGCTCGATGCCGCCGCCCCAGCCCACACCCGGTGTCGACGGGCCGCCCAGCGACGCGACCAGCCCGTCGTAGCGGCCGCCGGCCAGCACCGTGCCCTGTGCGCCGAGTTCGGTCGTCGTGAACTCGAAGGCGGTGTGGTTGTAGTAGTCGAGCCCGCGGACGATGGCGGGGTTCTCGCGGAACGGCACGCCGAGGGTGTCGAGGTGGCGCCGGACCCCGTCCCAGTGCTCCCGGGAAGGCTCGTTCAGGAAGGGTGCGATCCGCGGCGCATCGGCGATCAGCGCCTGGTCCCGCGGGTCCTTGCTGTCGAGGATGCGGAGCGGGTTGCGCTCGAACCTGAGCCGGCTGTCCTCGGAGAGCGCGTCCCGACAGGACCCGAAATGGGCGACCAGCGCCTCCCGCCAGGCGCCGCGGGAGGCGGCATCGCCGAGCGTGCTGATCTCGATCGCGACCGCGCCGCCGAGACCGAGCGCCTCCAGCACGTCGCGCCCGAGCGCGATCACCTCGGCGTCGGCGAGCGGCTCGGACGGGCCGAGCAGCTCGACGCCGATCTGGTGGAACTGGCGCTGGCGTCCCTTCTGCGGCCGCTCGTAGCGGAAGATCGGGCCCGCGTAGAACACGCGCTGCGGAACGGTCTGGGTGAGCCCGTTCGAGACGAAGGCGCGGCATACCCCGGCGGTCCCTTCCGGGCGGAGCGTGAGCTCCTCGCCGCCGCGGTCCGGGAAGGAATACATCTCCCTCGACACGACGTCGGTGGTCTCGCCGATCGAGCGGGCGAACACCTCGGTGTGCTCGAAGATCGGCGTCTGCCATTCGTCGAACCCGTAGAGAGCCGCGACCGCGCGCGCGGTCTCGACGACGCGCCGGTGGCGGCGCATCGCATCGCCGATCAGGTCATGCGTGCCCCGGACGGGCTGGATCGGCGGCAAGCGTCACACCGAGGCGGCGAGCTGGCGGGACGCGACGCCCTCGGCATGGATCGCCTCCGCCTCGGGCGCGGTGGCCGAGGCGGGCCCGGTCGCCGAGGCGCGGATGCGCTCGACCTCGGCCTCCACCAGCTCGACGATGTGGTCGATCATGCCGCCCTCCGGCATCGTGTGGTCCTGCCGGCCGGCGGAGTAGACCATGTGCCGGCCGGAACCGCCGCCGGTGACGCCGAGATCGGTCATCAGCGCCTCGCCCGGTCCGTTCACCACGCAGCCGATGATCGACAGCGTGACCGGGGTCGAGATGTGGGCGAGCCGTTCCTCGAGCGTCGCCACCGTCTCGATCACGTTGAAGCCCTGGCGGGCGCAGGAAGGGCAGGAGATGATCTTCACGCCGCGGTGCCGGATCCCGAGCGTCTTCAGCAGCTCCCAGCCGACATGGACCTCCTCCTCGGGCTCGGCCGAGAGCGACACCCGGACGGTGTCGCCGATCCCGGCCCAGAGCAGCGATCCGAGACCGACCGCCGACTTCACCGTCCCGGCCCGCTTCCCGCCGGCTTCCGTGATCCCGATGTGCAACGGGTGGTCGCATTGCTCGGCGAGCAGCTGGTAGGCGGCAACGGCGAGGAACACGTCAGACGCCTTCACGCTGATCTTGAATTCATGGAAGTCGTGGTCCTGCAGGATCTTCGCGTGCTCGAGCGCGCTCTCGACCAGCGCGTCGGGGTTCGGCTCGCCGTATTTCTCCAGCAGGTGGCGCTCCAGTGACCCGGCATTGACGCCGATCCGGATCGAGCAGCCGTGATCGCGTGCCGCGGTCACGACCTCCCGGACCCGCTCGGCGCTGCCGATGTTGCCGGGATTGATCCGGAGGCAGGCGGCGCCGGCCCGGGCGGCCTCGATCGCGCGCCGGTAGTGGAAGTGGATGTCGGCGACCACCGGCACGTTGACCTCGCGGCAGATCTCGCCCAGCGCCGCGGTGCTCTCGGGATCCGGGCAGGAGACCCGGACGATGTCGACGCCGGCGAGCTCGGCGCGGCGGATCTGCGCGATCGTCGCCGCGGCGTCCGTGGTGAGCGTGTTGGTCATGGTCTGCACGGTGATCGGCGCGTCGCCCCCCACGGGCACGCGGCCGACATGGATCTGACGCGACCTCCGCCGTTCGATCTGCTGATACGGACGGTAGCTCATGGATCTCACTCCGGTTAAGCGGACGCGGGCTGGTCGATGCCAGAACGCGTGGATCGGGACCAGGGCGCGCGACAGGACGCCGCCCCTCGTAGTCTGGCCGAACGCGCCTCGTTAAGGCGCCGCCCTCTTGTTCGCGGGCTGCCGGCTCTCGGCTTGCGCCCTGCCGAGCTCGCCCGCGTTGAGCGCGTCGGCGCTGCTGTCGGGCGATGCCGGCGCTGGAATGGCCGCCTGCCGCCTCGGCGCGGGCGCCACTGGCGGAGAGGTCGTGGCGGCCGGCGCGGGCGAGGTCGGCGGTGTCCCGACATCGAGCGAAATCCGCCGCAACACGGCGCCGTCGCGTCCCAGAACGGGACCGATCACCCCGTCGCGACTGATCGCGAGGCCGCCGGCATTGCCGGTCGTGAGCAGGAGGCCGGTCTGACCGGACGGCACCGTCCAGGTGTCTCCCTTCTGCAGGATGTGGTCATAGAGGATCTTTCCCGTGGCGTCCCGCACCTGGACCCAGGTCGGCGCGGTGGCGACGAGAACCGTGCCGGGGCCGGGGACCGGCTGCGCGGGTCCGGCCCCGGCCGAGGTCGTCGGGGCACTCGACGGAGCCCCCGGCGTCGCGGCGGAACCCGCGGCGGCGCTCGTGGCCGCAGGGGGCGTGGGGGATGTTGCCGCGGGCGGCACGAAAAATGTTGCCGCGGGCGGCACGGGAGGTGTTGCCGCTTGGGGCGCGGGAGGAGCGACCGCCGCCGGCGTGGCCCTGACGGGAGGCGACGCCGAGGCCGGCGGGGGTGCGATGGCCCGCGCCGTCGGAGGCGTGCTGCCGGCGGCCGGTTCGCCAGGCGGTGTCGCGATCGGGGCTGCGGTCGTGCTCGGCATCACGGACGCGACCTGCGGCGACACGGCAGCCTGCCGGTGCTCGGGTAGCAGCTGAGCCGGTACCGGCGGGACGCTTCGAGGCGGCGCCACCTCATGATCGCTGAGGCGATACCAGGTCACGTAGGCGCCGACCGCGATCACGAGACCGATCAGGATGGCCGCGCCGGTCGGAACGCCGCGTTCCGGGACGGGCGAGGGAAAGGCGAGCTCGGGACGTCGGTTCACGTCGGTCGCCTCCATCCGGAAGCGCCTCGCGAGATCGTCGGCATCGAGGCCGAGCGTCGTCGCGTAGGTTCGGAGGAAGCCAAGCGCATAAGTGTTGCCGGGCAGTGCCGACAACCGCCCCTCCTCGATGGCTGCGAGGTAGGCGTGACGGATCCGCAAGGCCGAGGCCACCTCGCCGAGATCCCAGCCGAGCCGCTCCCGTGCCTCACGGAGCTCCGTCCCGCAACGGGATGAGCCCCCTTTCGTGGCCGGCGGAGGAGCCGCCGCGGCGCTCATCGACTGCGCTCCCGCAGAACCATACCTCCTAACAGATAGGGCGGACGGGGCCGGACGGCAAACCGAACCGGTTTCATCCGGTCGCATGGGCGAGAAGGTCGTCGAGGCTGCACCAGGCGAGAGCCGCCTTTTCGGTTGCCTGGAGCACGACAGGCGGCGCGACGCCGGCCTCGAGCGCCTCCTGCCAGCGTGGCGCGCAGAGGCACCAGCGGTCGCCTTCGCGGAGACCAGCGAAGTCGAACTCGGGCCGCGCCGTGGAAAGATCGTTGCCGCGCTCGCGCGAGAAACGAAGGAAAACGTCGGTCATCACCGCGCAGACGGTGTGGCTGCCATGGTCTGCCACGACGGCGTCGCAGCAGCCGGTCCGGAGGAAGCCGGTCATCGGAGCCACCGAGCAGGTCAGGAGCGATCCGCCCAGCACGTTCCGGCCTGTCGGTCGGGAGGGTCGTCTCGGTTCGTCGTCGTCGAAGGGCATGATCGGGCTCCGTGCGGCTCCGGATCGGTTGTAGGGCGCTTCTCCCGATCCGGAAGAGGGTTCGCGTGTCGTCCGCTTGGGTCGCGGCAGCGAAAGCCTCGCGAAGCAGGAAGCCGACCAGGCTGCGGCCAAAAAGGGCTACGTCAAACACTTCGTCAGGCAGGAACGTTTTTGCCTGTTCGGAACGAAGGCTGAACATTCCAGACAAGACTTCGAGTCGGAACTTCGTGCATGGGCTGGCGACCTTACTCTCGATTGCCGGACTGGGGGCGCTACCGTGTCCGAGTTAAGTCGAGATCCTCTGTCGAAGCATGATCTGATGCTTGTTATATCAGGTATTTCGCTTCGTTTGGTGACGATTTGCTAACAAGAAGCGCGACAGGGAAGATCGACTGGAGAAGCGTCCGTTTTTTACTTAGGCATCCAAGTTCTGTTTCTATGTCCACTAACAGTAACCGTTAAATTTTTCTTGAGATATCGACTTTTGACTGCGATGCGCTTTAGTATCTCGTCAACACTCCGTATCTCCTATGACGAGAAGGATTACCTCATGACCAACTTCATCCAGAATCGACTTGCGATGGTCGGCACGGCGGCTGCGGTTGCCTTGGTTTCGGTGTCGTCGTTCAAGCACGCCGACGTCGCGGTGCAATCGCCCTCCTCGTCTGCCAACCACGCCACTGTCGGCACGAATTCGATGCTGGGTTCCGGCCGGTCGTTGCTCGTCAAGTCGGCCTACCGCCCTGATCAGACCAATGCCGTTCATGGTTATCCTGGGGTCTGAGTTTCGAACCGGCGGCGAGGTTGCGCCGGCGTGGTCCAATCTCGACGCCGGCGTGAAGACCGAGTAGCTTAGCGTTAACCGAGACCTGATTTGGTCTCGTGACGCCGCATCGGGGCATGGTGCCAGCTATGCCCGTCGTTTCATCGTGGAAGAACTGGATGGTGCTTCGCGCCTGCTGGGTTCTTGGCCTTGCGGTCTCCGCGATGAAACACTGGGGCAGTCTTGTCTGCTTTGGCGCACTTCTGCTCGCGCTCGCCCCCTCACCGTCGTTCGCGCACGAAAGCGACTTCACCTTTCGTGTGTATGATCAGGCGGTCGGACTGTTCGATCTTTCAGATACCTGTGTGGTCCAGGATACGGCTGGAAACCTCCTCGTCTGCACACAGGAAGGGGTTTTCACCTATAACGGTCGCCAGTTCATCAGCCTCGGTCCGTTGCAGGGTCTCCGGGTCGGCGGTAAAAACAATGGGATCGTGGCGGCGCCGACCGGGGCGGTCGCCGTTCTGTATGACGGCCAGCTCCGGGTCGCCGACCCTCCATCCGGACACACCGGCTCCACGGCGACCCTGACATTCCACGTCGTTCGAACGACAACGCATCATGTGCAGGATAGTCTACGCCAGGTTGTCTGGTGGCGAGGCCGGTTCGTCGTCCTAGCCGACGGGATCCCGACCGTCGTGACAAGCATGCCGGGGCAGTCGCCGCAGCTGGATGCCCTCCCCTACGACGATCCCGCGCGGCGGGAACTGAGTGGCGGCACCGCGCTGTTCCATGCAGGCCACCATCTCTGGGAAGCGCGGTCGGATGGGTCGCTCTGTCTCGCCGATCCGGGATCGGTGCGGTGTCTCGGTCCGAGCAACGGGCTCACAGGTGGCCCCTGGTTCGATGTGGTTGACGATGGCGACCAAATTCTCGCGCGCTCCGCGACTTCGGTAGCGACGATCGATACGCGCCGGTTGACTGTCAGCCTGACCCCGCTGCCCGACCAGTCGAACGCCCTTTACAGCGACTATCTGCCCATTCTCGGCCTGTTTCGCACCCCCAACGGTTCCTTCGCGACCCAGGGCGGCCACGGACTCGTAGTCCGCGACAAGTCCGGATGGCACGTCCTGGGCGCCTCCAGCGATGTCCCACGTGGCGTCATCACCTCAATGTTCACGGACCGGTCGGGTCAGTTCTGGATCGTCGTTCTCGGGCGCGGGCTCTATCGCGTTCTCGGCTATGCCAAGTGGGACACCTTGCGCGGTTCCGACGGTTTGTCGGACGGCATCTCCTGGCAAACGGCACGAGGACCGGATGGTCGCCTCTGGGTGACTACCGACACCGGGCTGATGGCCGTGGCGACTGACGGGCGGCAGCTCACCCCCACGCAGGTCATGCCCGGCTCGAGCTTTGCGCTTGCTGTCGATCAGAGAGGCCAGGTCTGGAGTTCGACCGGGAACCGCGGCCTGGACGTGTATGATTCGACCACTGGACGACGCCGATCCGTGGACGTCCCGGCTGTCAACGCCATCCGGCCGGCCGGCCGGTCGGCCGTCTGGATCGCCACCGAGGCCGGGCTCTACCGGGCGGGCGACGGCGCGGACGCTCCGACCCGGCGCGTTTCACTCGGCCGTGACCAAGTCGTCGACGTGGTCCCGGACCGGCATGGTGGCGCGTTCTACCTGTCGAAAGGCCACCTTCGCCATCTTCTGAGCACGGGCGGGGATGAGCCCGTGACCGGACCCTGGCCACAGGACGGATTCATGCCGAACGCGATGGCGCTCGCGCCGTCGGGCGATCTCTGGATTGGCGGCTATGGCGGGCTGTTCCGGTTCCGGATCGCGTCCGACCGGATTGTGGCTTCCCAGGCGTTTTCGCCGAACGGAGCGGCGGCGAACACGGTGGTGGCGGTGTTCG
>CAXUBX010000071.1:0-16806 GCA_964249405.1 uncultured Acetobacteraceae bacterium
CGAAGGCGTGCCGATCGCCCGGCTCGGCGACGAACGCGGCCGTGGAGCATTCCGCATGCACCTCGACCGGTACGGGCGCGTGCAGCACGACGAGGTCGGGCCCGAGTGTCGCGACCATGCCGTTCTCGCCGGCGTCGGCCCAGGGCGGCAGCGCGCCGTAGTCGAAGCGCAACCGGAGATCGACACGCATCGGCACCTGACCGTGGACACCCTCGACGATCCGCACGAGGGACGACGCGCCGCCGCCTTGTCCCATCGGCATGAAGTCGATCAGGCGAACCGCGCCGTTCTCGGTCACGAACTCGGTCTCGACGATCAGGGTGTCTTCCCGATAGCGGCGTCGCGTCTCCCGCACGGCGACCGACGGCGCGATCAGCCATCGTCCGTGTTCCGCCGTCCCGAGCAGCGAGGCGAAACAAGCCTCGTCGTCGAAGCGCGGCCAGCATAGCCAATCGACGGCCCCGGCCCGGCTGACGAGCGCGGCGGTCTCGCCGTCGCCCAGGAGCGCATAATCCTCGATCGGACGACTCACGGCTCCATCCTTGTCGCCCGGGATGAAGAGGGATGCTTCGAAGGGATGTCGTTCCGCCCGCCCGATCGGACCGGGTGCCGCGACGCTGTCGTGTTCAAGTCCTCAGACATCGAGCCGCTTGGCGACCTGATGGACGGCCGCGATCCCGGCGATCCCCGCGACCGCCCAGAAGACGGCGCGATGTCGATCCGTGAACAATTCCCAGCTGCCGCTCCGCGCGCGATCGTCGAACCGCCCGTGTGCCGCGTAGTTGCCGGGAACCGGCTCGAACAGGTTGGCGGGTGCGTTGGGGCCCAGCCGCTCGTCGGTGATCTGCCCCTGGTAGCCGGCCTTCGCGAGATATTTGTCGATCAGGCCCGGCGCGATCCGGTTCGCCAGGATCGCCTGCACCGTCGGGTAGCCGACCCAGATCTGCCTCCGGCGATGGGTGGCGGCGAAGTAGATCGCGCGGGCCGGCACCTCGGGCTGGTAGATCGGTGCCACCGGCTGCGCCTTCTTGCCCATCTTGTTCATCGCCCAGTCGAACTGGGGTGTGTTGACCGCCGGGAGATCGACCATCGTCAGATGCACGTCGAGCTTGTCGTGGATGATTTCCGACCGAAGCGCATCGGTGAAGCCGCGGATCGCGAACTTCGCTCCACAGTAGATCGACTGAAGCGGCACCGAACGATAGCCGAGAGCCGAGCCCACGTTGACGATCGTACCCCGGTTCCGCTCCCGCATGCGCCTGAGCGCCGCCATCGTGCCATGCACCTGGCCGAGATAGGTCACCCGGGTCCCGCGTTCGAACTCGGCCGCGGTCAGCTTGCTGACGGGTGCGAACACGGTCGCCATCGCGACGTTGACCCACACGTCGATCGGCCCGAGTTCGGTTTCCACCCGCGTCGCCGCTTCCTCGACCGCATCGGCGTCGGCGACGTCGGTCGGGATCGCCAGCGCCCGGACCCCATGACCTCGAAGCTCCGTTGCCGCTTGCTCGAGCCGATCGCCGTCGCGCGACAGGATCGCGACATCGCAGCCCCGGCGCGCGAACTCCTCGGCGGTGGCCCGACCGACTCCAGCGCCTGCACCCGTGACGACGACGATCTTTGGCATGATGGATCCTCTGCTTGGAGCGACGACGACCGCGTGTGGCCGGATGAGACGCGGGTCCGTTCGGGTGAGCGGTCGCGCAACAGGCCATCGCAAGCCGAACCATGGACGGGTGAGCTCTCCCGAGAGCCGCGGTGACTGAGCGGGGAGCCGTGACAACAACGCACCCGTGGCTTCGCGGGTCCGCGGCGGCAGCGATCAACATGTCGCGTTCTGGCCCCGTCATATGCTCCGCCGCTCTCGCGCTGAAGCGGGACGCGGGATGCTGGACCGGCGCCTTCTACGTCGTCCGGGTCGGTCTTCCGCTCAGATCCCCACCTGATGACCGATCTCGACGAAGCGGTCCCGCGGCAAGGCGAACCGCTCCGACGACCGGACCGCGTTCCGGTAGAGGAAACCGAACAGGAGCCGTCGCATCGGCGTCATCTTCGACCGGACGGGATCCGCCACGATATCGTCCTTCCCGGCGACGAAAAGCACCTCGTCGAGGTCGATGTCGCACCCGAGAGTATGTGCCCCGCGCAGGACGGCGAGCAGGTTCGGGATCTCGACGAAGCCGAACCGCGCGGTCGCTCCCCAGATCTTCGCCCCGAGCGGCCGCACGGTGAGCCGATCGTCCGGCGCGACGCGAGGGGTCGCCTCGAACCGGACCGAGAGCACCAGCACGCGCTCGGGAAGCGACTGGAAGGTCGCGACGTGCCGCTCCACGATCGGCGGGATCGCCGCCTCCGAGCGCGACAGGAACACCATCGATCCGGGCACCCGCGTCAGCGCTCCGCGCCGGAGATCGCCGAGCACCACATCGGAACGTTCGCCGAGCGGCGCGAGACCGATCCGGACCAGCTCCACGCCGCGTCCCCAGGTCGTCATGATCGTGAACAGCACGAGCGCGATCAGCAGCGGCACGTAGCCGCCGTCGGCGATCTTCAGCAGATTGGCGACGAAGAAGGCGAGATCGACGGTTCCGAAGAAGGCGAACACCGGGAAGGCGGCTGCGCGCGACCAGCGCCAGCGTGTCCGCATCACGTCGAGGAGCAGCACGGTGGTCAGCAGCATCGTGGTCGAGACCGCCGTTCCGTAGGCGCCCGACAGCCGGTCGGAACTGCCGAACCCGATCGCGATGCCGACCGTGACCGCGGCGAGGCACCAGTTCACCGCGGGAACGTAGATCTGCCCGTATTCGGTGTCCGAGGTCTGCCGGATGGCGAGCCCCGGGAACCAGCCGAGCTGCATGGCCTGGCGCGTCAGCGTGAACGATCCGGTGATGATCGCCTGGCTCGCGATGATGGTGGCCAGCGTCGAGAGCGCCACCATCGGCAACAGGAGCGGCGCCGGCAGCGCCGCGAAGAACGGGTTGTCCTTCACCCCGGGGTGGGAGATCAGGAAGGCGGTCTGGCCGGCGTAGCTCAGCACCAGCGTCGGCAGCACGATCGTGCCGAGCGAGAGCCGGACGCTCCGACGCCCGACATGGCTCATGTCCGCGTAGAGCGCCTCGGCGCCGGTCACCGCCAGGAACACCGCACCCAGGATCGAGAGGCTGTCGAGCCCGTGCCGGACCAGGAACCCTGCGGCCAGCAAGGGGTCGAGCCCGGCGAGCACCGCCGGCGCCGCCGCCACCGAAACCGCCCCGATCAGCCCGATCACGAGGAACCAGACGAGCATCACCGGGCCGAACACACGCCCGATATGGGATGTGCCGAACGGCTGCACCGCGAAGATCCCGAGCAGGATCGCCACCGCGAGCGGCAGCACGTAGGGATGAAAGGCCTTGGTCACGACGCCGAGCCCCTCGACCGCGCTGAGCACCGAGATCGCCGGCGTGATCGCACCGTCGCCATAGAGCAGGGCGGCGCCGAACAAGCCTGCGGACGCGAGCAGCGTCGCCCGGGAATGCCAGCTTTTCCCGAAGCGCGGACCGACCAGCGAGAGCAGCGCCAGGATGCCGCCCTCGCCGTTGTTGTCCGCCCGCATCACGACGGTCGCGTATTTCAGCGCGACCACGGTCAGCATGGTCCACACCAGGAGCGACAAGGCGCCGAGCAGCGCGCCGCGGTCGACCGGCTTGCCGCCGGTGGCGCCGACCACCGTCTGCAGCGTGTAGAGCGGGCTGGTGCCGATATCGCCGAACACGATGCCGAGCGCCGCCAAACTCCCGGGCAGCGTCCTCATCCCGCCCGCATGCCTCGCGCTCGTGTCCGCCATGTCCTGTTCCCCTCCGCCCGGGACGACGCGCCGGTCCGGGGTCCCGCTCGCGGCCGATCGGTCTATGATGGCGCCGTGGCACCGCATCGGACCGACACGGGAGCCGAACCCGGGCTGTTCGGCAAGGAAGAGCCGGTCGGGGCAGGGGCGTCGGCCGGCCGGCAGCCGCTCGCCGACCGGCTGCGCCCCGCCTCGCTCGACGATGTCATGGGCCAGGATCATCTGCTCGGAGCGGATGGCGCGATCCGGCGGATGCTGGCCCGCGGCAGCCTCGCGAGCCTGATCCTCTGGGGCGGTCCGGGTACCGGCAAGACCACGATCGCGCGTCTGCTCGCAGCCGAGGCGGACCTCCGGTTCGTCCAGCTCTCCGCCGTGTTCTCGGGAGTGGCCGATCTCAAGCGCGCCTTCGAGGATGCGGCACGCTTCGCGGCCGCGGGACGCGGCACGCTGCTCTTCGTGGACGAGATCCACCGCTTCAATCGCGCCCAGCAGGACGGCTTCCTGCCCGTGGTCGAGAACGGCACCGTGGTCCTCGTCGGAGCGACGACCGAGAACCCGTCCTTCGCGCTCAACGCGGCGCTGCTCTCGCGTTGCCAGGTCCTGGTCCTGCATCGCCTCGCGGACGCGGCGCTCGAAGGGCTGCTCGGGCGTGCGGAGGCGCTCGCCGGTCATCCCCTCAACCTGACCGGGGACGGCCGCGCCTCGCTCCGCGCGATGGCGGACGGCGACGGGCGCTACCTCCTCAACATGGTCGAGCAGATCGAGGCCCTGCCGCCCGACGCCGCCCCGCTCGGGCCGGCCGATCTCGCAGCCCTGCTGGCGCGGCGCGCGATCCTCTACGATCGGGACCGCGAGGAGCACTACAATCTGATCTCGGCGCTCCACAAGTCGCTGCGCGGCTCCGATCCCGACGCCGCCCTCTACTGGTTCGCCCGGATGCTGGAAGGCGGCGAGGACCCACGCTACCTGGCGCGCCGCCTCGCGCGCTTCGCCGCCGAGGATGTCGGTCTCGCCTCGCCCGAGGCGCTCAACCTGGCGCTCTCGGCCTGGGAGACCTTCGAGCGGCTCGGCAGCCCGGAGGGCGAGCTGGCGCTCGCCGAGCTGGTCGTCTTCCTCGCGACCGCGCCGCGATCGAATGCCGTGTACAAGGCGTTCGGCGCCGCCCGCCGATCGGCCCGCGCGACCGGGAGCCTGATGCCGCCCGCCCACATCCGGAACGCGCCGACGAAGCTGCTCCGCGAGCTCGGCTACGGCGCCGGATACGAGTACGACCACGACGCCGAGGACGGGTTCTCCGGGCAGAACTACTTTCCGGACGGCATGCAGCCGGAACGCTACTACACGCCGACCGACCGGGGACGGGAGGCCGCGATCGGCGAGCGCCTCCGGATCGCGCGGGAGAAGCGGCACGCGCGGGAAGGACGGGGTTGAGCGTCGGGACGGCGACCGTCGCCGAGGACGAGGCGGACCTCAGGCTCGATCGCTGGTTCCGCCGCCACCATCCCGCGGTCACGCAGGGCGCGCTTCAGAAGCTCTGCCGGACCGGCCAGATCCGTGTCGACGGCAAGCGGGTGGACGGCGCGACACGCCTCGCGCCCGGCCAGTCGATCCGCGTGCCGCCCCTGCCGGCAGCGGATGCTCCAAGACCGCAACGGATCGACCGGCGCGATGTCGGCGCGCTTCGCGACATCACGCTCTACGAGGACGACCACCTTCTCGTGCTCGACAAGCCGTCCGGGCTGCCGAGCCAGGGTGGTCCAGGGATCACCCGGCATGTCGATGGCATGGCCGCCAGCCTGCGCGACGCCGCGGGCCGCCGTCCCCTCCTCGTGCACCGGCTCGATCGCGACACCTCGGGACTTCTCGTGATGGCGAAAGGGCCGGCCGCCGCATCGAAGCTCGCCGCCGCGTTCCGCACCCGGGCCGTCCGAAAGACCTACTGGGCGGTGGTGATCGGCCGCCCTGATCCGACCGAGGGGGTGATCGACGCGGCCCTCGCGCGTCTCGGCGCCGGTGCCGGAGCGCTGACCGTGCTTGCCGACCGCGACGAGGAGGACGCGCTCGCGGCGCGCACCGGATACCGCACGCTCGACAGCGCCGCGCGCAAGATGGCCTGGCTTGAACTGGAACCGCTAACCGGCCGCACCCACCAGCTCCGCGTCCATTGCGAGGCGATCGGCACCCCCATCCTCGGCGATCCGAGATACGGGCTCGACCGCCCGCGCATGGACGGGTTCGCGGACCGCCTCCACCTGCACGCGCGCGCGCTGACGCTCCCCCATCCGGCGGGCGGCACGCTCCGCTTGACCGCCGGATTGCCGCCACATATGCGCGACACCTTCCGGACGCTCGGGTTCACCCTCCCGCTCTCGCGCGAGCCTCCGTTCACGCGGGGCTGAGCACGCCCGCTCAGGTCCACAGGATTGATCAGCGATGTCCGACACTGCCGGCCGGACCCGGGCCGTACCGCATCCCCTCCTCGTGTTCCTGGCGCTGCTGGTGGCCCTGCTCGCGATCGCCTCTCTGGCAGTCCGGCGGATCCCGATCGACGCCTTTAGGCACCGGATCGAGGCCGCCTTCGAGCGATCGACCGGGCGTGTCCTCACCATCGCAGGCCCGCTCCGCCTCACCCTGCTGCCCATCCCGGGCCTGATCGCCGACGACGTCTCCGTCGCCAATCTGCCCGGCGGCTCGCGTCCGGTGATGGCGCATGTCGAACGCTTCGAGGCGCATGTCGCGCTGCTGCCGCTGTTCTCGGGACGCGTCCACGTGGTCGGGCTGACCCTGACCGATCCCGACCTCCTCCTGGAACGACTGCCCGACGGCACCCCGAACTGGCGGTTCACGCCCGAGGCGAGGCGAGGCGCCGGTCCGACCTCCGGAGCGACGGCACGGGATCATCGCTTCCGCTTCGCGGTCGACACCGTGGACGGGACCGGCGGCACACTGACGTGGAACGATCGCGGCGGCGCCGGCACCGGGGAAGTGTCGCTGTCCACGTTCCACGCCGGGGCTCACGACCGGCGGCACCCGTTTACCGCCTACGTCGCGGGACGGCACGGCGCGGCACCTTTCAGCCTGTCGCTCGCCTCCGCCAGCCTGTCCTCGCTCCACGAAGACACGGGCCATCACGAGAACGCGGGCAGCCCCGGTGTTCCGGTGCGCGCCAGCCTCGCGGTCGGTGGCGGGGATCGGGCGGCCGTGATCTCGCTCGACGGACGCTTCGCCGATCCGCTCCGCCTCGGCGGCTTCTCGGGCACCCTCCAGGCGACGATCCCCTCGCTCGCGTCGCTGAACGCGCTGCTGCCGCACGCCGCCCTGCCGTCCGCGACAGACCTCGCGCTGCAGGCGACGCTGTCGGTCGACGCTCGCGGGCACGAAAGGGTCCGGCGACTGGCGCTGTCCGGAAACTCGGCCGATCTCGGTGCGTGGCAACCGGGACTGACGCTGGCCCGATTCGCGATCGGGGCGGTGTCGGCGGACAGTCCCCTGACGGTCGACGTCGCCGGGATGCTCGGCTCGGACCCGTTCGCCTTGCGGGCATCGCAGGCGGGCACGCTGGCGCTCTGGCAGGACGGCGCGACCGGGACCGCACCGCTCGACGTCAGCCTGATCTCGGGCCGGAACCGCGCCTCGCTCACCGGCACGATCGAGCGGGACCACGGGCGCGGGATCGTCGGGCGCGTCACCGGCGACCTCGACGTCGCGGCGAACGATCCGGCCCGACTGGCCCGTCTCGCGCTCCATCCGATCGGCTGGCACGAGACGGTCGCGGTCACCGGCCACCTGGAACTCGCCCGCAATGCGGGGGGCGCGATCGACGCCTCCCTCGAGGCGTCGCCATGGACGCTCGGCGGTGTCGCGATGCCGGCGGGTCGTGCCATCCTGTCGCGCACCGAGGCCGACGTGGTCACTGCGGCCTTCGCCATCCCGTCGGCCGCGCCGCCCTTCCTGGTCTGGATCGAGAATGCGGGTCGCAACCCGTCACCGCTCACGATCGCGCTCGACGGAAAGAGCCTTCCGGCGGGTCCGCTGGCCTGGGCGCTCCTGCATCGGAGCGGCCTCGAAGGACATCTCGACGCGAGCGGCCGGCTGACCGGGACGGCCCGAGGCGTCGATCTTGATCCGGCCACGCTGTCCGGGCCGATCGGGGCGACGCTCGGCAACGCGACGCTCGATGCCGCCCTCGCGAAGGCGTGGCTCGGACCCGTCCTCGCTGCCGCCCACGTGCCTCCGGTCCGGATCGGCGCCCGGACGATCCGCTGCGCCGGTCTCGCCGGCCGGTTCACCGACGGGATCCTGCGCGCGAGCGCGGTGTCGCTCGATGATCCGGCGCTGATCCTGAACGGGTCGGGGACGGCGGATTTCCGGACCCGCTCGCTCGACCTCTCGCTGGTGCCCGTGCTCCGGCTCGGCGGTCTCGGAGCGTCGGCGCCGGTCCGCCTGTCCGGACCGTTCGACCGTCCGATCGCGGCGCTCGCGCCCGACGCGGCCGGCCGGTTCACGCTCTCGATCGGCCGCGGCGCGGCCTCGACCGCGTCCTGCGACGCCTCGCCCGATCTCGGACCCGAGCCGGCGCCGCCGAAGGCCCCGCGGGGGATCGACATCCTGCGCGGCCTCGGGCTGTTCCGTTGAGCCTCGCCGCGGGAGCGATCCGGCCGTTCCGGACCGCCGAGGCGGTGTTCCGCGACGGTCGGCATCTCCTGCTGCTCGACGGACGCCCGATGCGTCTGCCCGGGTCCGGGGACTGCCTCGTGCTCGGGACCGCCCCTCTGGCCAGGGCCATCGCTGCCGAGTGGAATGCGGGCTCGGCGCGACGCGAGGGGCGTGCCGACACGCTGCCGCTCACACGATATGCGGCGACCGCGCAGGGAAGTGTGGCGCCCGATCGGGCCGGCACGGTCGAGGACCTTCTCCGCTTCGCCGGTGCCGAACTGCTCCGCCATCGGGCCGGCGGGCCTGCCTCGCTGGTCCGGGCGGAGGCCGAGGCCTGGCAGCCCTGGCTCGACTGGGCGCGATCGCGCTTCGGTGCGACGCTCGATCCCGTGACGGGCGTGATGCCGGCCGATCTTCCCGCGGGATTGCTCGACGCCCTCCGTCTCGCCCTCCATTCACTCGAAGACGAAGCGCTCGCGGTCCTGCTCGGCATCGTGCCGCTGCTTGGCAGTCTGGTCCTCGGTCTCGCGATCGTGGACCGGGCGCTCGGACCGCTCGAGGCCGCGCGGCTCGCCCTGGTCGACGCCGCGTTCGAGGCCGCGCGATGGGGCGGGGAGGAGGCGGCGCTCGGAGAGCGCGAGCGTCTTGCCGCCTCGCTCGCCGACGCGGTCCGTTTCCTCGATCTCGGGCATGCCTCGTGAGCGTCGCCGAGCGCTGGATTCTGAGCGGCCGCGTGCAGGGGGTCGGCTACCGCGAATGGATGGTGGCGGCGGCACGCCGCGCCGCGCTCCGAGGCCTGGTCCGGAACCGGCCGGACGGCACCGTCGAAGTCCTCGTGGCTGCCGATCGGCAGGACGCGCTCGACGCGCTGGCCGCGCGGTCGCGGGATGGCCCGCCCGGGTCCGAGGTCCTCGCCGTCTCGCGCCTCCCGATGGACGATCGTGACCTGCCGGACCCGTTCGAGCGGGGCTGACACCGTGCAAGCAGGCGTCGCGGCACAAGCCTCTTTTTCAAAGACAAGATCGCTATTGCATAGTCGAACCGAACAGGACACGTCCTGCTCGACTGTGGCAACGACGTCGCGTGACAGGGAATTATGGATTGCGACGGTTCCAACATTGCAAATCATGGTTACGTTCGGTCGGCGACGGCGCTGCTATGAGGGTCGTGTCAGCACAGCGAACGGAGACCGGAATGGGACCGAGCGAGGAGAACGTCAGGGCGATGCCCGGAGGCGCGCCGACCGTGCGCCGCCCGGTCCGTGCCGGCCGCCGGGTCGTCGATCTCATGGCGACCGCGGCGATGGGATCCTGGGTCGTGCTTGCGGTGATGCCGGTCGTCGTGGTGATAGTCGCCCTCACCTGAGGGAAGCCTCTCCCGAAGAGGCCTGGTCTGACGAGCGGCGGAAACGGGATCGGATGACAGCGAGCAGGCGAGGTCACGACCTGTCCGCGCATATCGCCTCCGTGGGGTGCGTCCGGCCGCTCGCGTGACGGGGATCCTGGACGACGAGGCCGGCGGCCCGATCAGGCACCCGCGCTTCCTCAGCGCTCCTGTCCTGCTGCTTGTGGCACCGCTCTGCGTGCTCGGGTCGGTGATCGGGATCGAGGTGCTCGTCCGTCTCGGCGTCACCACCAACACCGCCCTGATCGGGGCACTCGCCGCGATGGCGGTCGGCCGGCTGGGGGTCGGGCCGCTCCGCCTGTTCCGCTCGGTCCATGCGCAGAACCTCGCCCAGAGCGCGATCTCCGCCTCCACGTTCGGGGCCGCCAACAGTCTCCTGCTGCCGATCGGGATCCCGTTCGTGCTCGGTCGTCCGGACCTGATCTGGCCGATGTTCGGCGGCGCGACGCTTGCCATGCTGCTCGACGCGACGCTGCTTTACCGCATGTTCGGGAGCCACGTGTTTCCGGCGACCGGCGCCTGGCCTCCCGGCGTCGCGGCGGCGGAGGCGATCGAGGCCGGCGACCAGGGCGGCAGGCGTCTCGTGGTCCTCGGCGGCGGCTTCGCGCTCGGCGTCGCCGGCTCCTCGCTCGGCATCCCGATGTCCGGCTTCGGGGTCGCGTTCATCGGCAATGCGGTGGCGCTCGGGGCGTTCTCGATCGGGCTCCTCCTGCGCGGCTACCCGCACGTCCTCGCCTCGGTCCTCGGCGTCGTCCCGCATCTGGGGTCGATGCTGCCGGGCGGCGATCTCGGGCGTACGCGGGTCCCCCAGGGGGTCATGCTCGGGGCCGGTCTCGTCGCCTTGGTGCAGGTCCTGTTCTCGCTCCGGCGAACGAGAGGCGGCCGGGGCGAGGAACCGGAGGCGGACGTGCCCGATCGCGCCGTCCCGCGGACGGTCGCCACGGGCGCCCTGCTCTATCTGCTGATCGCCTCCGCCATGGCGCTCGCCGGCGGCCTGTGGACCGAGATGAGCCCCGGCAGGCTCCTGCTGTTCGTGTCCTATGCCGCCGTCGCGGCGCTCCTGCATGAACTCATCATCGGGCTTGCGGGCATGCATTCCGGCTGGTTCCCCGCCTTCGCCGTCGCTGTTGTCAGCCTCGCGATCGGCCTCCTGATCGGCTTCCCGCCGGGTTCGCTCGCGTTGCTGACCGGCTTCACCGCCGCAACCGGTCCCGCCTTCGCCGACATGGGCTGCGACCTGAAGGCGGGCTTCCTGCTCCGGCAGAACGTCGGGGATGTCTCGTTCGAACGCGACGGGCGCCGCCAGCAGTACATCGCCGCGATGTTCGCTCTCGTGGTCGCGGCACTGGTGGTCGCGTTCAGCTTCCACATGTTCTTCCGGGCGGGGAAGGTGGCGCCCGTCGATCATGTCTTCGCGTCGGCGATCAAAGCCGGCGCCAGTCCGTCTCTCGCCCGTGCCCTGTTCCTGGCTGCGATCCCCGGCGCCGCCCTCCAGGCGGTGGGCGGATCGCGCCGCCAGATCGGCGTGCTGTTCGCGACCGGGCTCCTGCTCCACTCGCCGCTCGCCGGCTGGGCGATCGCCGCCGGCCTCCTGCTTCGCTGGCTCTGGCTGCGGCGGACCAACGGCGCCCCGGAGGCGATGCAGGTCTTCGCCGCCGGCTCGATCGCCGCCGATGCGCTGTATTCGTTTGCGCTCTCGGTCCTGTAGCCGTCTTCCGCGCGCTGGGCCGTAGGCGCCGGCCCGGGCCCGGAGGCGATCGGCTCGGAACCGTCCGTGCGCGCTGCCGAGCGGGCGACCCCGCCCGGTCGATGGTCCGCCAGCAGGCTGCTGAAAAAGCTTCAGAAGACCTTGAGGCTCCGCTTCAAACTTCCGCCGGGCGCGGCGCGCGCAGGCCCGCCATCAATTGACATCTCTGGAGTCCACGCGCCGCAGCAGCACGCACCCTCGACGATCTTTGGAACACCCTCCGCGACGCGCTCTAGCTCGAGCTGATCCCGACGCGACGGACCGATCACGTGGGCCTTGGGCCTGCCTCTCCGAAAGCGATTATCGGGCAGGTAAATCGTCGCCGAGGACGAAGGGAACCGCTCGGCCAAGGGCGGCTGGCACGACGGAGAAATGGTCTTCACCCGGAAATTCGACGAACTCAGTATCGACATGTTCTGCGGTGAGCAGCGCGGCCAGTCTCCGAGCGTTATCGACCATCGTCACCTTCTTCGAAAAGGCCTCCATCTCGCTCAGCTGTTTGTCGGCCTCCGCATCCGTTTTTGCCTCACTCCGAAGCACGACGCGAGCATGGGCGATGTAAGCGGGTGTCACATGTTGCTCGAGGTCTCCGACCGACAGGAACACCCGCAGTTTCTTGAGACGAGCGGCCTTCTTTACAAAGTTCGGTGCGTCCCGAAGCAGTGCGCGGTGGTCCCAGTAGATGGACGGGCTCAACGCCACGTAGGTCTGGAATGACTGAGGTCGGTTGAGCATTGTGTTCAGGGTGAACAGGCCGCCAAGGGAGTGGCCCAGCAAGGTTTGGCGGGTCAGGTCGATCTTGAAACGCGCATCGATGACGGGCTTCACCACTGCATCGATGAAGTTCATAAGCGCCACGTCGCCCCCGGTGGGGTTCTTGTCACCACTAGGCGACAAATAGCCGCCCGGCACTGGTGGCGTAAGGTCCAAGTCGCGTCTGGTGAGGTCGAAAGCGCCATCGACGGGATAGCCGATACCGACGACGACCGCAGGTTCGACCCGGCTCTGAATGCCAAGCCCGACGTTGATGCGGATGATCTCGGAAACGAGGCTTGTCCAGGCGTTGCCGTCGACGACGTAGATGACCGGATAGCCCCCGGCTGGTGCCGGTCCCGCTGGCGTTGCCACAATGATCCTGTAGGGAGCGCCCGCCGCCGACTTGAGCATGGTCTGCTGCAGCTTTGGCAGGTCGAAAGGGACCCAGGCGACGGACTGGGCAGCCTGGGCGCCGAGCGGCATGACGAAGCAGCCAAGGATTACCAAGGCGGCGACCAGGCGGGCGCTGCGATGACGTGCGGTGGTGGCACGTGTCGATGTCATCTGTCGTCCTCTGTGTCTCACTGCGGGCGGTAAGCGTAACGGATGCTTGCCCGCGAGACTTGCTGCCATCCGCCGCCGCCCTCGCGCGCGCGCGGCGCACAAGAAGGTTCGCCCCATCCATGCTGGCCCTCCTGCCTAACCAGCGTGGTGAGTGCGTCGGACAAGCACCCTCGATTTTAGTCGATCCAACAATGCTCTAAGTTCACACAGGTAACGCACGTTCATCGGCTCGTGCCGAGCCGATCGTGCTCTAGGCCGGAACCAGGACGAGCACCGCGGCTTGCGCCGCGATCCCTTCCTCCCGACCGGCGAAGCCGAGCCGCTCGGTCGTGGTTGCCTTGACCGAGACCAGGTCGACCGAAACGTCGAGCAGGCCGGCGAGCCTCGCCCGCATGGCATCCGCATGGGGTTCGATCTTCGGGCGCTCGCAGATCAGGGTCACGTCGGCCGAGCCCAGCACGCCGCCTCGCGCCCTGATCCGGCCCGCGGCGTGGACCAGGAAGCGAGCGCTGTCGGCATCCTTCCACTCGGCCTCCGTAGGCGGGAAATGCCGCCCGATGTCGCCCTCCGCGAGCGCCCCGTAGATCGCGTCGCAGAGCGCGTGGATGCCGACATCGGCATCGGAATGGCCGGCAAGTCCGTGCGTGTGCGGGATTTGCACGCCGCAGAGCACCAGCGTCCGCCCCTCGGCCAGCGCGTGGACGTCGAAACCCGTCCCGATCCGCGGCGTCATCGCGCTCTGTCCCCCATTGTTGGTCGTCCGGCGCTCTTGGGGCCGGGCTCGCGCCGCGTCAATCGTGATACCGGTTATTGCATCCGAGGCAGGGGCCCCTGTAGCTTGCCCAAATCATGGGCAACCGCATCGATTTGGCGCCGATCCAGCTCGGCCGCCTCGCCTTGCCGTCACCGGTCATCCTCGCGCCGATGTCCGGGGTCACCGACCTCCCGTTCCGTCGTCTCGTGCGCGGCTTCGGCCGCTCGCTGGTGGTCTCCGAGATGATCGCGTCGTGGGCGATGATCCGCGAGAACCGCAACACGATGCGGATGGCCGCGCTCGACGGCGACGGCGTGAACGCGATCCAGCTCGCCGGTTGCGACCCGGACGCGATGGCCGAGGCGGCACGGATCGCGGCGGGGCAGGGCGCCGACCTGATCGATATCAATTTCGGCTGCCCGGTGAAGAAGGTCGCACTGGGTCAGCAGGCCGGATCGGCCTTGATGCGCGACGAGACGCTGGCCGCGAGGATCCTGTCGGCGACCGTGCGCGCGGTCGATCGTCCGGTGACGCTCAAGATGCGCACCGGCTGGGACCACGCGAACCGCAACGCGGCAGCGCTCGCCCGCATCGCCGAGGAGGCCGGCATCCGCATGGTCACCGTGCACGGGCGGACCCGTCAGCAATTCTACACGGGCCGGGCCGACTGGGCGTTCGTCGCCGAGGTGAAGCGGGCGGTCCGGATCCCGGTCGTGGTGAACGGCGACATCGCCGACGAGCGGGACGCCGAGGCGGCCCTGCTTGCCTCGGGCGCCGACGGCGTGATGATCGGACGCGGGAGCTACGGACGACCCTGGCTGCTCGGTCGGATCGAGACCTGTCTGGCCGGCGACGCGCCCGCTCCGGAGCCCGACCTGCAAGCCGAGAAATCAATCATTCTCAGGCACCACGAAGCGATCCTTCAGCACTATGGAAGAGACGCTGGGGTCCGGCTCGCACGGAAGCACCTGGGCTGGTACTCGCATGGGCTGCCGGGCTCGGCCGAGTTCCGCGCCCGCGTCAACCGGCTCACGGACGCCGCCGCGGCGACCTGCGCGATCACCACCTTCTACGACCGGCTGAGCGAGGCCGGCTTCTCGCGATCCCCCCCCGGCGAGGCCGGGCCGTATGGCCCGGTCGCATGGGCCGCGTGAAGCGCATCGCGACGCTGGGCAATGCCTCCGAAAGGGAGCGCTCGGTGCTGAACGTCGATCCGGCCGCCGTCCTGGATGCGCTCCCGCTCGCGGTCCTGGTGCTCGACGAGCAGGAGCGGGTGATCGGCGCCAACGCCGCCGCCGAGCCGTTCTTCGGGGTCTCCATCGCCGGTCTCCGGGAAAGCCGGCTGCAGGACTTCGTCCCCGCCGACAGCCCCTTGTTCATGATGCTCCGACAGGTGCGCGACCGTGGCGGCCGCATCATCGAGCATGACCTGCAGCTCGAAAGCCCTCGGATCAGCAAGCACGACGTCACCGCCCAGGCCACCCTGTTCGGCGACACCTCGTCGATGCTCCTCCTGACACTTCAGGATGGCTCGAGCCTTCGCGCGCTCGATCGCCGGCTCACGTTCCGGAACGCCGCGCGCTCGGTCGCCGGGATGGCGGCAATCCTTGCTCACGAGGTGAAGAACCCGCTGTCGGGGATTCGCGGCGCGGCGCAGCTCCTCGAGGGAACCGTCCCCGATGAAGACCGTGAGCTCGCCGTCCTGATCCGCGACGAGGCCGACCGCATCCGCGCCCTCGTCGAACGGATGGACATGTTCGGCGAGAAGCCGATCGAGCGCACGGCGGTGAACATCCATCGCGTGCTCGAGCGCGTGCGGAGGCTGGCATGCTCGAGCTTCGCCGCGCATCTCCGGATCGTGGAACGGTACGATCCCTCCCTTCCGCCGGTCTGGGGAAACCGGGACCAGCTCGTGCAGGTCCTGCTCAACCTCGTGAAGAACGCCGCCGAGGCGATCAGCGCGGCCGCGGGGACCGGCGAGATCACCCTCAGCACCTCCTATCGGCACGGGCTCCGTCTCGCCGTCCCGGGGTCGAGCGAGCGTGTGCATCTTCCTCTGCTGGTGGTGGTACGCGACAACGGACCGGGCATTCCCGACGACATCAAGCCGCATCTGTTCGAGCCGTTCGTTTCCTCCAAACCGTCCGGAAGTGGCCTCGGGCTTGCTCTGGCGGCGAAGATCATCGGCGATCACGGCGGCCTGATCGAAATTGACAGCCATGGGGATCGGACGGAGGTCCGTCTCCACCTCCCGGTGATGTCGGAAGACGCCAGCCCCGCCGACGTGGCGCGTCGGCACTGACCCGTCGCGGACAGAGGCCGGCCACAGCCGGACAAACAGGATCATGACCCTTCCCACCATTCTGGTCGCCGACGACGACCGTTCGATCAGGACGGTCCTTACGCAGGCGCTGGGCCGCTCGGGCTACCAGGTCCGCACCACCGGCAATGCGAGCACGCTCTGGCGCTGGGTCGAGGAGGGCGAGGGAGATCTCGTGATCACCGATGTCGTGATGCCGGACGAGAACGGGCTCGACCTCATTCCCCGCATCAAGCGCGTCCGGCCCGACCTCCGCATCCTGGTGATGAGTGCGCAATCGACGCTGATCACGGCCGTCAAGGCGACCCAGCGGGGCGCCTTCGAATACCTGCCGAAGCCGTTCGACCTGAAGGAACTTCTCGCGGTGGTCGGTCGCGCGCTGGCCGCGCCGCCACCGGTTCCACCACCGCCCGAGGCGCGCGATGCCGAGGAGAAGCTGCCGCTGATCGGCCGCTCGATGGCGATGCAGGAGATCTACCGGGCGATCGCGCGCCTCACCACCGCCGATCTCACCGTCATGGTGAACGGCGAGAGCGGCACCGGCAAGGAGCTGGTCGCCCGCGCGCTGCACGACTACGGGCGCCGGCGCGCCGGGCCGTTCGTCGCCATCAACATGGCCGCGATCCCGCGCGAGCTGATCGAGAGCGAGCTGTTCGGCCACGAGCGGGGCGCCTTCACCGGCGCCACCAATCGCAACCAGGGCCGCTTCGAGCAGGCCGCCGGTGGCACGCTGTTCCTCGACGAGATCGGCGACATGCCACCGGAGGCGCAGACCCGTC
>CAXUBX010000072.1:0-16713 GCA_964249405.1 uncultured Acetobacteraceae bacterium
GACCTCGGCCGCCGCGTCGGCGGCGGCGGCCGAGCCGCGCGCCATGCCCTGGCCATGGTCGCCGTCGCCGGCGAGCGCGTCGATGCGCCCGAGTTCGGCCTCGGCCTCGCCGAGGCGGTCGGCGAGGCGGGCCAGGCCCTCGGCGATCAGGGAGGCGGCGGCGCGGGACGCCTCGGCAGCAGGGGGAAAGGACGGGGCGGCCGTGTCGTCGGCCCCGGCGGCCCCGGCGGGGAGCGGGGGCGCGGGCTCGGTCGCGACGGTGGCGCCGACCTGCAGGGCCGCGGTGTCGCAGGGCGCGCACCAGAACCGCTCGGTCGCCTCGTCGAGCCAGGTGAGCGTCAGCGAGCAGCCTTCCATGTCGAGGCTGGTGACGTATTCGCCGACCAGCGGCGCGACCGGCGTGAGACCCGCCGCCGCGAGCGCCGCCTCCACATGGGTCCAGAGCACGAACAGCTCCTCCTGCTTGGTGCCGCCGAGCCCGTTCAGCAGCACCGCGACGCGCCGAGGCGCCGGCTGGCCTCCCGGCACCTCCTCGGGCGCTTCGGCGACGAGGCGCTCGACGAGGCGGTTCGCCAGCGCGCGCGCAGGCTCGATCGCGGTCTCCTCGATCCCCGGCTCTCCGTGGATGCCGAGGCCGATCGCCATCCGTCCCTTGGGAACCGTGAACAACGGCTCCGGGGCGCCGGGCAGCGTGCAGCCGCCGAAGGCGACGCCGAACGATCGCGTCCGGTCGTTGGCGAGACGGC
Source organism: uncultured Acetobacteraceae bacterium (assembly GCA_964249405.1). Classification (GTDB taxonomy): domain Bacteria; phylum Pseudomonadota; class Alphaproteobacteria; order Acetobacterales; family Acetobacteraceae; genus CAXTPV01. Next base: position 747 of record CAXUBX010000072.1, read on the forward strand.
CCACCCGCTCGACCTCGTCGAGCGGAAGACCAGCCTCGGCCGCGGCGCCCGCGATCTTCATCACGGGGATGTCGCCGGCGACGCCGCGCCGCTTCGCCTCCTCGCCGCGCGGCGCGCTCGCGACGTCGTCGGTTACGGCGAGCACGCGGGTGTCGATGCCGGCCGCCCGCAGCCGCTCGGCGGCGAACCCGAAATTGAGGACGTCGCCGGCGTAGTTGCCGAAGGCGAGCAGGACGCCGCCGCCCCGCTCCGCCTTGCGCGCGACCGCCTCGATCAGCCGCGTCGCGGGCGAGGCGAAGACGTCGCCCGCCACCGCCGCGTCGGCGAAGCCCGGGCCGACATAGCCGGCGAAGGCCGGGTAGTGGCCGCTGCCGCCGCCGATCACCAGCGCCACCTTCCCCTGCCCGGTCCGGGTCGAGCGGACCACGCCGCCGGGAACCGCCCGCGCCAGACCGGAATGAACGGCCGCGTAGCCGCGGATCGCCGTCTCGGCGAAACCGTCCGCATCGTCGAACACATGGGTCATCGCGGTGGCCTTGCGGTGTCCTGCCGGGAGGGGTCGCCTCCGTGCCGGGAACCCTACAGAGGCCGGGCGGGCCCGTCTAACAGGCTGCTGAGAAACTTCGGACGCCGGAGGCACAGCGGACTCAGGAGGCGGGGTTTCACCCCGCACCCCACCAGGCGCTGGGCGCCTGGACCCCGGCCATTCAAATCGATGGCGGGCTTGGGCGCGCCGCGCCCAGCGGAGTTCGAGAGGTCGGGATGAGCACGTCGCGGAGCGACGAGTTGCCTCGTCCGTCATCCTCCTTCACCCTGGATCCGGAATGAGAACGAACGGTCCATGAAACGTCGCTGGTTCCGGCGGTCCCCTCCGACAGCAAGCCCGGTCGTCGGCGCTCAGGAACCGAGCCCTTTCCTGGTGCCCTACGACGGCGCGGCAAGCGCCGAGGATGTCTTCCGCTGCTTCCGCCTGCTCCTCGGACGTCATCCGGCCCGCGCGGAGCTCGTCGGCCACATGTCTCAGGTCGGACAACCGCTCGACCGCGTCGTCGCAGGATACCTCGGCAGCCGGGAGTTCAAGATCCGGCAGCTGGCCGCGCCGGAGAGCAACGAGGTCGAGCTCGTCAGCACGACCGAAGGTTTCTCGATGTTCGTGTCGCGCGAAGATGCGGCAGTCGGGGCCGAGATCGCCGGGAGCGGCCGCTACGAGCCGCACGTCACCGGCGTCTTCCTCGACCGCCTGCGTCCCGGCATGCGGGTCGTGGACATCGGTGCCAACATCGGCTGGTTCAGCCTGCTCGCGGCGTCCCGCGTCGGCGCGACAGGGCACGTGACCGCGGTCGAGCCAAACCCCGCAAATGCCCGGATGCTGGAAGCAAGTCGCCGGGCGAACGGGTTCGGGAACTTACTCCTGCTGCCCGTCGCCGCCGGTCGCGACCACGGCGCGGTCGCCCTCTACCGGACCTATTCGAATGGAACCACGTCATCGCTCGACGGGGTCGCGATCCTGGATTGCGAGATCGTTCCGGCGATCCGCCTCGACGACGTTCTCGCTGATCGGACCGAACGGGTCGGCCTCGTGAAGGCCGATGCCGAAGGCGCCGAACCGCTGGCACTCGGCGGCATGGAACGCACCCTGCGGCGAGACAAGCCGGTCGTGATCTGCGAATTCTCGCCGGGCATGATGCCGGGCGTGTCCGGCATGACGGGGCTGCATTACCTGGAATGGCTGGCCGGTCTCGGTTACCGGCTCGGCGTTATCACTCGGGACGGGTCGGTCGCATATTGCACCGCGCTCGGCGAAATCGTCGCCGCCCACGAGGCATCCGGTGTGGATCACATCGACCTGGTCGCGGAACCCGACTGAGGATGCGGCCCGGGCGGCGTCGCCCGGGCCGCGCCGCGGTCACGTGTTCTGCGAAGCGTAGGTGTTCGTCGAGTTGCTGATCGTCCCGTTCATGCCGGCGGGGAAGAACAAGCCACCTGTCTGCCCGACTGCACCATAGACGACGTTCAGCACCTGGTTGAACGTCCGCCGGTAGGTCTGCCCGTTCGCGTCGGTGTTCATGATGTTGATCGGATTGCCGCCGCTCGGGGAGAGATCCGTCCCGTTGTCGTCGGCCGCGCCGGACAACGTGGCGCGGACGCCGGCGATCGCATCGGTCACCGAGCCGCCGCCCTGGCTCGCGAGATACCCGCGGATCGCGCCCGAGTGGTAGCCCTCCATCGCCAGCACGCTGGCCGCGTAGGAGATGTTGGCGGGGGTGGCGAGATAAGCAGCGCCGCCACCGTAGGCAGTAACGCCGACATCCTCGAAGATGTAGGCGCCGATGATGAAGTCGATCTCGCTCGCGAACGGGTTGAAGGTCTGCGACGACGTGATCAGCTTCGCCGCCTGGGCGAGCGTCGTGAACGACGTGGTCAGGTTGATCGCCGGCTGGGCGACCGCCGCCGTGGCGAGCGCCGCTCGCAGGAACGAGACGTGAGTGATCTCGTCGGACGCGATCCGCTGGAAGTAGTAGGCGAGCTGGGGCGTGACGAACGGCACCAGGGTCGTGGAAGGCGCGGTGACGGCCGGCCCGCCGCCCGTAAGCGACGCCGGGAGAGGCTGCCCGGTGACGCCGAGGAGGTAGTAGTTTGCCTCGAGGTATTCGAGGTTGAGCGCGAAGTTCAGCACGTCGGCGTCGGACACCGTGACGGTGGCCGCTCTCGCCGACCGCATCGCGGGCAGCAGGCCGGTGGACATCCCGGCCGTCGCGAGCGCGCCCGTCTTCAGGAGACTGCGTCGATAGGTGGACAGCGGGCGGCGAAGCCGCTCCGCGATGGATCCGTGGTCAAGGTCGGAGTTCGTCATGAGGAGGTCCTCGTGGTCGCCATCAGGCGATAATGCGGGGGAACAGGCGTTCGTCTCGGCCTGGAATCAGGAGGTCGTCAGCGCCGCGTTCGAGCCGTTGACGCCGGCCGGGAAGATGCCGCCGCTCGCCTTGCCCTTGCCCGAATACGCGATCGCGAGAACCTCCGCCGGTGTCCGCCGGAAGGCCTGCGCCTCGCCGTCGCCGTTGCTGATGTTGTAGGGGTTGCCCTGGTCCCCGGTTCCCTCGTCGCCGACGCCGGACAGCGAGGCGCGGAGCGCGGAGATCGCGTCGGTCGCCGCATTCTGCTGGAACTGCGAGAGGAAGCCGCGGATCGCACCCGCCTGTTGGGATTCCGTGCCCAGGAGGCCGGCCGCATAGGCGAGGTTGGTCTTGCTGGTGAGCAGGCCGGCGGCGCCGGCCAGCGCCGTCACGCAGACATCCTCGATCAGGTAGGCGCCGAGCAGGAAGTTGATCTCGCTCGCGAACGGGTTGAACGTCTGACCCGCCGAGATCAGGCCGGCCGACATCGCGATCGCGGTATAGGCCTGGTCGAAATCGATCGACGGCTCGGCGATTGCATCGGCGCCAAGGACGTCACGGATGAAGCGGACGTGCGCCAGCTCGTCGTTGGCCAGCTGGATCGCGAAGTAGCCGATCGCCTCGTCGGTGAATGGAACCAGGGTCGATCCGCTCGGAACCGTCACGGTGCCCTGGGTGCCGACGGTGCCGCTGACCAGCGACGAGTCATAGGCGGCTAGGCCCTCGCCGAGCACCGCACGGAGGTAGAACTCCGCACCGAGATACTCGAAATTGAGCGCGAAGTTGAAGATGTCGGCGTCCGTCGGCGCCGCCGCCCGCGCGGCGCGCGACGCGGTGAGTGCGGCCAGCGACACGCCGGCGGCGGCGGCCACACGGCCGACGCCCATGAGGCTTCGCCGCGACGACACCCCGAGCGTATCGTCCGCCAAGCTTTGCGTATCCATTCGTTGCTTCCTTCCCGTTGGCCGCACAGGCGACCCCGTGCCCTTGTACGCCGTAGCGGGGAAGATGGATGCGGAGACAGGCGGCGTTCAGGCTTTTTTCATGCATGAAGAGGCTGACAAAAGCGTGATCGCCGGCGCGGCGGTCCGCCCGCCGCCGTCGCGCCGACCGCGCACCGGCCGGAACGCGGCGGCACCGCTTGCCGCTTGATTTCGCGGGACGCTCCGTCCATTGACGCCGCATCGTTCCGGACCGGACGCGCGCGAACGGTCGCCGCACCGGGCGTCGCTCGACGGGAGAACGGGTTGGCCTTCGTCTCATTCGCCCAGAACGCCGAAGACCTGATGCTCTGGCGAGCCCTTCGCGACGTGCGTGACGGCTTCTGGATCGATGTCGGTGCCGCCGATCCCGATGATCTCAGCGTCACCCGCGCGTTCCACGACCGCGGCTGGACCGGCGTCAACATCGAGCCCAACCGGTTCCTGTTCAACCGGCTCGTCGCCGCACGCCCCCGCGACGTGAACCTGGCCGTCGCCCTCGGCGGCACGGCCGGAGAGCGTGCGTTCCACGTGTTCGGGGAGACCGGGCTGTCGTGCTTCGACGACGCGATCGCCGCCGTCCACCGGGAGGCCGGCTACGACGAGACGACCGGGAGCGTGCCTGTCATGACGCTCGCGGATGTGTGCGAGCGTCATGCGCCGGACACGATCCACTTCCTGAAGATCGACGTCGAGGGCGCCGAGGCCGAGGTGCTGAGCGGCGCAGACTGGCGGCGGTTCCGTCCGTGGATCGTTCTCGCCGAGGCGACGCGTCCGCTGTCGCCCGAGCAGACGCACGCGGAATGGGAAGCCGACCTGGTTCGCGCCGATTACCGCTTCGTCTGGTTCGACGGCGTCAACCGGTTCTACGTGGCGGCCGAGCGTTACGCGGCGCTCGCCGCGGCCTTCGCGGCGCCCCCGAATGCGCTCGACGACTGGACCCGCGCGTCCGAGGACCTGCTCCGCATCCGTGCCGAGCGGGCGGAAGGCGACGCCGGGCTGGCGCGGGCCGAACACGGGCGTGGCGAGAAGGCTCTCGACCGGGCGCGCGCCGATCTCACGTCCCTGCGGGTCCGTGTCGACGAGGCCGAGGCGGCCCTTCGCGATGCGAGACGCGCGGCGGACGAGGCGCACGGCGCCGCGGAGGCGCTGAGACAGGCGGTCGAGGTCGAGCGGGTGCGTCTCGATCGGGCCCGGGACGCGGAACGGGATCTCAGCGTCCTGCTCGCCCGCCGCTTCGGGCTGCGGGCGGATCTCGACGCCGCGCTCCGCCGGACGATGCGTCCGGTCAGGCGCGCGCTCCGCGCGGCGCCGTCGGCCGCGCGCCGCCTGGCGAGCCGCATCCCGCGGGTCGGCGAAGCCGAGCCCGGCGCGGCGGAGGCGCTTCCCGGCCCCGGGACGGCCCCGGTCCCGATCGAGACGGAAGCCTCCGCCCCTCGCGCCGAACCCGAGCCGACCCGACCGGCCCCGGCCGCCGGACCGGCGCTCCCCGGCGACACGCCGGACCCCCGGCCACGCGCCACGACGCCCTGCCGGATCGTCCACCAGTACCACCATGCGACCGCGGTCGGCGACGCGGTCTCCGGCAGCCTCTTCCTCCTCCGGTCCCGGCTGCGTGCGCTCGGCTTCGCGAGCGAGATCTTCGCCGCCCACCCTCATCCGGATCATCGCGACGAGGTCGGGCTGATCGACGAGCTGCCGACCCATGCCGACTACGTGCTGATCGTGCATCATTCGCTCGGCGATCCGACGGCCGAGCGCCTCGTCGCCCTGGCGGCCCGGAAGGTGCTGTTCTACCACAACATCACGCCGGCTTCGCTGCTCGCCTTCGACCCGACCCTGGTCGCGTTCGCCCGGCTCGGCCGCACGCAGCTCGATCTCTGGCGCCGTCACGCCAGCGCCGCGATCGCGCCGTCCGAGGTCAACGCGATGGAGCTTCGCCGGCACGGGTTCGACGCCGTCGAGATCTCGCCCTGCCTTTTCGATTTCGGCGGGCTCACCGCGCGGGCCGCGGCCGCGCGCCACGCGCGCGCTCCGGACGCGCCGCTGACGGTGCTGTTCGTCGGCCGGATCCTGCCGAGCAAGGGCCAGGCCGACCTCGTGGACGCGTTCGGCGTGTTCCGGAGGCTGCTCGGACCCCGCCCGGCGCGGCTGGTCCTGGTCGGTCGGGATTTCGGCGACGCGGACGCCTACCGCGCCAGCATCATCGAGCGGGCCGAAGCGGGCGGGTTCCGCGATGCGGTGCTGCTCACCGGCGGCGTCGACGACCCGACGCTCGACCACTGGTACGCCGAGGCCGACCTCTACGTCTCGATGAGCCGGCACGAGGGGTTCGGCGTGCCGCTGGTCGAAGCGATGGCGCACGACGTCCCGGTGCTCGCACGCGCCGCCGGCGCGGTCGCGTTCACGCTCGGCGACGCCGGGGTGCTCGTCGAGGGCGGCGCCGACGAGATGGGCGCGGCGATGGCGGCGCTGGCGTCCGACGCGGCCGCGAGGGCGGCCGTACGCAGGGCCCAGCAGAGGCGCCTGCTCGAGCTGGCCGCGCGGCAGACACCCTCCCTGCTGGCCGCCCTCGCGACGGCGGGCGCCGTTCCGCCGACGCGCGGGACGGACGCGGCAACCACGCTCGGCGAGCTCCGCATCACGGTCGCCGGTCACGTGAACGGCTCGTACAGCCTGGCGAGCGTGAACCGCGCGCTGGCCCTGGCACTCGAGGCCGCGGCCCCGGGCCGGACCCGCGTGCTGCCGGTCGAGGACCGCCCGGACGCTCCGTTGTTCTCGGTCCCGGACGACGAGTACGTGCCGCTCGCCGATCTCGCCTCCCGCCCGCCGGTCCTCGGCTGCCCGCACGTCGTGCTCAGCCAGCATTACCCGGTCTGGGTGCCGGCGGACGGCGATCTCGGACAGGATCCGGATCTGCTGGTCGCGTTCTTCTTCTGGGAGGAAAGCCTGGTCCCGGATGCGACCGTGTCGCTGCTGAACGAGCGGTTCGACGCGGTGCTGGCACCGAGCCGCTTCGTCGCGCGGGCGCTCCTCGATTCCGGGGTTCGGATCCCGGTCCGGGTGGTCGGCCACGCGCCGCCGCTCGCCGCATTCTCGGCCCTGGCGTCGCGCCCGGAGCGCGGCCATTCGCGGCCCTTCACCTTCCTCCACGTGTCCTCGGCGTTTCCCCGCAAAGGGGTCGACCTCCTGCTCGCCGCCTGGCAGACGGCGTTCACGCCGGACGACGCGGTCCGGCTGGTGCTGAAGACCTTCCCGAACCCCCACAACACCATCCGGGCCGACCTCGACGCGCTCCGGGCCCGGCACGCGGACCTCGCGCCGATCGTGCTCCTCGACGGCGAACTGGAGCCCGAGGATCTACGCGTCCTCTATCTCGGCGCCGACGCGATGGTGCTGCCCTCGCGCGGCGAAGGGTTCAACATCCCGGCGGCCGAAGCGATGGCGGTCGGGCTCCCGCTGATCACCTCGGCGGTCGGCGGGCACGTCGACTTCGCGGGTCCGGACACCGCGATCCTGATCGAAGGACATCATGCGCCGGCGGGGACGCATCTCGCGCAGGCCGGGTCGCTCTGGTTCGAACCCGACCCCGCCGCGCTCGCCTCGGCGATGCAGGAGGTCGCGGCACGCCGTCCGGAGGCGGCGGCGCGGGCGGCGCGCGCGCGGGCCGGCGTCCTGAGGGCGCTCGACCCCGTCGCCTGCGCGAACCGGATGCGCGAGACCCTGGGGACCCTGCTGTCCGAGCCGAGGCCGGCGGCGGCGTCGCGGATCGGCATCCTGACCACCTGGGGGGTGCGCTGCGGCATCGCCGAATATGCGCGCCAGCTCGTCGCGGGACGTCCGGCCGAGTGGGGAGGCGTGATCACCATCCTTGCCGACCGCCGCACCCTCCCCGACCGTTCCGTGGTGCCGGCGTGGGATCCCGGGGCGGCGTTCCGGCCGGACGAGACGGCGCGCGCGATCGCCGCCGCCGACCCCGAGATCCTGCTGATCCAGCACCAGCCGGGGCTGATCTCCTGGGGGTCGCTTGCCGCCCTGCTCCGCGACCGGCGGCTCCAGGGGCGCGCGATCGCGGTCACGCTGCACAACACGCGTCATCTCTGGGCGGTCGACACCGCGGGTCGCGAGGAGGCGCTGGCGGCGCTGGCCGACGTCGCGCGCGTAATCGTTCACACCGTGGACGGGTTCGACCGGTTCCGGACCGAAGGCTTCCAGAACGTGGTGATGATCCCGCAGGGCGCTCCGGCTCCGGTCGGCGAGACCCCGCCGGCGACGGATCCCGCCGCGCCGGTCATCGGCACCTACGGCTTCCTCCTCGCGGCCAAGGGCCTCGGGAGCCTCGTCGAGGCCTTCGGGCTGCTGCGCCGGACGCATCCCGGCGCGCGGCTCCGGATGGTGACGTCCGACTACGACGACGGATCGCCGTCGCTTCGGGCGGCACTCGCGTCGCGCGCCGCCGAACTCGGCATCGCGGATGCGATCGACTGGCACACCGACTTCCTTCCCCATGCCGAAAGCCTCGCCCTGCTCTCGGGATGCGACGTGATCGTGATGCCTTACGAGCCGACGCTCGAGGCCTCGAGCGCGGCACTCCGGACGGCGCTCGCGAGCCTCCGCCCGATCGTGGTGACACCGCTGCCGATCTTCCGGGAGGCCGAGGACGTGGTGCTGGTCCTGCCCGAGCCGGGCGCGGAGGCGATCCGCGCCGGCGTCGAGACGCTGCTGGCCGATCCGGCGCGTCGCGACCGGATGGTGGAGGCGGAGCGCGCCTGGCTCGCCGGCCGCGACTGGCGGGTGATCGCGCGGCGGACGTTCGGAATGCTGGACGGGATCTTCGGCGAGGAGGCGAGCCGCGCCGGACGCGCCGGGACGAGACCCGACGGCGCGGGGGCGACGATCACCACGGCCGACGCCCTGACGCGCGTCTGACGATCGAGCTCATGCGTGCGTCCCGTGACGGCGACTACGGTGCCTGGATCAGGGACCATGACGCGCTCGGTGCCGATGATCGTCCGGCGCTCGAGGCTGCCGTGCAGGCCCTCGTCGACAAGCCGCTGATCACGGTGGCGCTCCTGGCCGACGGCGAGGCCGAGATGGCGACGGCGCGTCGCATGCTGGAAGAGCAGCATTACCCGGCGTGGGAGCTCGTCGCCACGACCGGGATCGGCGCCGACGGGGCGGGGATCGCGGGGGCCTTCGTGGCGATCCTTGCCTGCGGTGACGAGCTCGCGCCCGACGCCCTGCTCGAGCTCGTGGCCCTCCTCGCCTCGGAGCCCGATGCCGACATCATCTACACCGACGACGACCTGCTGGCCGGTCCGCCCGGGGCGCCGGACCGCAGGCAGGCGCCGCGCTTCAAGACCGGATGGGATCCCGACCTGCTGCTCGCGGGAGACGTCTTCGACGGTCTGACGCTCTACCGCCGCGATCTGCTGGCGCGCACGGCGGCCTGGGCGACGATGCGCGACCGCTACGCGCTGGCGCTCCTCGCGACCCATGCCACGACGCCCGATCGCATCCGCCACGTGCCGCGCGTCCTCTGCCACGTGCGGCAGCGGGCGCCGCGGGACGACCGGACCGTCGCCACCGTGCAGGCCCATCTCGACCGGATCGCACCCGGCGCGTCCGTGGAACGCACCCCGGCCGGTCCGCACCGCGTCCGCTGGCCGCTTCCGGATCCGCCACCGCTCGTCTCGATCATCGTTCCGAGCCGGGACAGGCCCGATCTCCTCGCGCGCTGCGCCGCGGGCGTCCTCGACCGGACCTCGTATGCACCGATCGAACTCCTGGTGGTGGACAACGACAGCCGGGAGGACGAGGCGCTCGCCCTGCTCGACCGCCTCGCGCGCGACGTGCGCGTCCGCGTGCTTCGGCATCCGGGCCCGTTCAACCACTCCGCGATGAACAACCAGGCCGCCCGGGAAGCGCACGGCGAGGTGCTGGTCCTGCTCAACAACGACGTCGAGATCCTGGAGGGAGGATGGCTCCGGGAGCTCGTCGGGCATGCCCTGCGGCCGGACGTCGGCGGTGTCGGAGCGAAACTCCTGTTTCCGGACGGAACGCTCCAGCATGGCGGCGTCACGCTGGCCGCCGGACCGATCGTCCGGCACGTTCTCCACGGTGCCGCCGGCGAGGCGACAGGATGGAACGAACAGCTCGCGGTCGCGCGCGAGTTCTCCGCGGTCACGGCGGCTTGCCTCGCGATGCGGCGATCGACCCTGGAGGACGTGGGCGGCTTCGACGAGGATGCGTTCCCGACATCGTACAACGACGTCGATCTCTGCCTCAGGATCGCCGATCTCGGATACCGGCTGGTCTGGACGCCGTTCGCCGTGCTGACCCACCACGAATCGGCATCGCGCCCGCGCCTCGTCACCGAGCCGGCCCTCCTCGCCGACCGCCTCGATCTCGATCGCCTCTTCCAGCGTTGGCGGGACGAGATCGAGGCGGATCCGTTCTCGCCTCCTTGCCTCCAGCTGCACGACACCACCGAGGTGATGCTGACCGCGCCGCGCCGCGCGCCGCCGTGGCGCTCGGACCGACGGGAGCCGACCTCCCCCGTCCGGCCGCCCCGCGACCACCGCTCCGGCGAGGCGCGGACGGGCGACGGTCCGCACCGCGACGGCTGGGCGGATCGCGCGCGCGCGCGGGCGGCGCGCCGTGCCGGGGTCGCGCGGCGTCACGCGGCCGAGGCTCGTGCCGAGGCGGCGTCGCTTCGCACGATGCTGCGTCGGGAAGCGGAACGCACGGCTGACGCCGAAGCCCGCGCCGGCGGCGGCGAGCAGGCCGTCGCCCTGGCCCGTCAGGACGGCGAACGCCTCGCCGCTGCGCTCCGCGAGCTGAGCGACGCGCACGCCGAGCTCCTCGGTTCGACGACCTGGCGCGTGGCCCTGCTCGTGCGGCAGGGCTTCGATCTGGTGCCAGCCGGGTTGCGGCGCGCATGGCGGCGGCTGCGGTCGCCCCGATCCGAACGCCGGCGTCCGCGACCGGAGTGACGGTCCCGCGGAGGGTCAGCTCCGGCGGCGGCGGATCAGCCGCCCGAGCGCGCGCCACGGTCGCGTGAGGCGCCACGGCAGCGACCGGCGAAGCGCGAGCATCTCGCGCGCCACTCGCCCGGCCGCGTTCTCGGCCTGCCGAAGCTGCTCGCGCAACGCCCGCGTCACGAGGTCGTGCTGGCTCCGCGCCGCCTCGAGGTCGGTCGCGTGCCGCTCCTGCAGGCGCGAGATCTCCTCGTTGGCGACGTGAAGCGGCTCCAGGAGGCGCGCGAGGGCGAGCCGTTCCGTCTCCGCCTGGTCCGCCACCGCACGGAGCCTGCGGTTCTCGAGACCGAGATGCGTCGCCTCCTCCCGGGCGCTTCGGAGGTCCGCCTCGAGCCCCTCGATCCGCCGCCGGAGTTCCGACGGCGCGGCAGGAGAGGCAGCATTTCCGGCAGCAGGCCCGCCGGACGTCGCACGCGCGCGGCGCGGCGCGGCGTCGGGGCCGTCCGGGACGTCGCGCGCGGTCATCCGGGGTCGCCGTCGAGCGCCCGGAGACGACCCGACATCCGGGCGGCCGCCTGCTCCAGGGAATACGTCCCGGCGAGCCGCGCGCGGGCCCGGGCCGCGCGCGCCGCGGCCTCGCGACGATCGAGGACGACCCGCCTCATCTGCCAGGCCGCATGCCCGATGTCCGGATCCGCCCAGACCTGTCCGTGGTGGAACGCATACTGGCCTTCTTCCACAGGGACGAGACGGGCGTCCACCGGCCAGCCTGTCGAGGGATCGACGAGCTCGGTGGTCGCCGAGTAGTCGGTCGCGATCACCGGAGTGCCGACGGCCATGGCTTCGGCGACCAGCAGGCCGAGCCCCTCGCTTCGGTGCAACGAGACGAGGGCATCGCAGGCCGCGATCGTGGCGAGCGTCTCCTCGCGCGTCATGATCCGCTCGATCAGGATGATGTCCGGGTCGTCCCGGAACGGTGCGAGAACCGCGTCGTCGCCGGGGTCGATCGCACCGGCGTTCATGGCCTTGAGAACCAGCCTGACGTCGCCGACGCGCGAGCCGGACGGAAACGCACGCCTGAAGGCGGCGACCACGGCGGTCGGGTTCTTGCGGACGTGCGAGGACAGGAAGTCGAAGGCGAAGAAGAACAGGAACGGGCCGGGCGGCAGGCCGAGCGAGGCGCGGCCGGGGGCCCCCGGAGGGATCTCGAATTCGAGCGGCAGCGGCATCAGGACGACCGGCTTCTTCGTCCTCGCGACGAGGGCCGTCTGGACGAAGCGCGACGGCGCCCAGATCTCGTCGACCTGCTCGATCGCTCCGAGCCAGGCGTCCGGGAAGCGGCTGAGCTCCCAGAACGGCATCAGGATCCGGTAGGCGTCCGTGCGCAGCCGAGGCGCGAGGTCGGCGAGCACGAGTGGCAGCTGATCCGCATTGACGTTGAAGATCTGGAACCGGCTCTCGGCGCGCGACGCGAGGAGGTCGGCCGGCGCCTCAGCCGTCTGGGAGGAATGCACGTTGAGGCGCGTCTCGAGCCCACGGACCGCGACACCGGCATGGGCGAGGGCGCGAAGCACCAGACGTCCGGCCTCGCCGACGCCGAGTGCCGCGCGGAGGTAGCCGACCACGGTCACGTCGATGCTGTCGCCGGCATGGGCGGCAGGCGGTCGCGTCCCGCCGCGGCTGCGCCGTTCGAGACGCGCGACGACGGGCGCGGTGAGCCCGCTGTGCTCGACGAGATCTTCCCCGTGACGCACGAACCAGTCCACGTAGCCTTCGACGCCGGCCCTGGTGGCGATGTCGAACCGGCTCCGCAGCCTCCCATCCCGCATGCGGAGATAGGCCATGAGGTTGGTGACGACGGATGACGACGAGCCGTGCCACTGCCCGGGATGCGGGGCGGCGAGGTGGGCTTCGTAGTTCTCGAACGGATTGCCGAGCCATCCCCAGGCGGTGTCCCGGAACATCCGACGCGCCACGGAGGGGATGCGCCGGCCGGAGGCGAAGCGTCCGTAGCGGCCAAGCCCCGCCGCCAGGCGCCCGCCTCCTTCCCGGCGGAGATCGTCCGCGCATTGCTGGAGGAGGCCCGCGACCGCCGGCGTGACGGGGCCGAGGCCGTGCTGGACGCCAGGATCCGGCGATCGGTCGGGACCGGTCGGTCCGATCGGGGCATGATGGAAGAAGCCCAGCGGTCGTCCGTCCACCTGCCAGGCGCCCGCCTCGCAGGAGAGACGGCGATGCCGAACGTTCCAGAGGGAGACGTTCAGCGTCGGGTCGCGCAGGATCCGGACATCCTCGCCGAGACCCGCGATGCGATCGACGATGGCCTGGTCCGCCGCCATCGGGCCTCGGTCATCGCCGCCGAAGCTCCCGTGCGCGACCTGACGGACCCACCACCCGAGGATCTCACTGGACGCGGCGCAGGCACGGGCACCGAGAAAGCCCGGACTGCAGATCCCGTCCGGCGTCGGGACGGCGCGATCCGGGTCGCCTTCGGCCTCGGCGGGCGCGGCGAGATGGGGCGTGAGCACGAACGAAGCGCCCCGGTCGAGCAGCCCGAAAACCTCGGCAGGCCGGCTGAAGATCCGGATGGCGGCATCGAAATAGAGGACCCGGTCATGCCCCGTCCTGAACAGGTGGCGGAAAACGAACGGCTTGAGAGCGGCCTTGAACGCCCGGCTCCCGTGACGGAACGAGAAGGCGTCGAAATCCGGAATTCCGAGCGCATCCGCCTCGACCACCCTGGCGGCCGGCGGATAGAAATCGTCCTCACCGAGGACCCGGTCGGCAAGGACGAGATAGAGCGTCGCATCGGGATGGTGACGCCGGGCGCCTTCGAGCAGCAGGCGGCTATCCGGCACATCGTCGTTGCAACCCGTCGTGAAGATCGCGAGACCGCGGGCCTCGGCCGGGTCGTTGCCGCGTCGGTCGCCGCTCATGTCAGGCGTGCCGGATCCCCATGATGGCGGGCGAGACCTCCTGCCGCTCCCGGCGAGAGCATCTTTCCCCAGCGGTCCCGCGGCCGCAACGGCCCGTCCGCCGCGGCGGGCGGTTTGAGGCGACGTCCAGGACGTGGCATAGCCGCCCTCTCCGGAGGACTTTCGTGGACCTGGCCGACAGGCTCCGCATGGCAGGACGGCGTTGAACCCTGGTGCGATCCTGATCACCGGGGCGTCGAGCGGGATCGGCGCGGCGCTGGCCCGGCTCTATGCGCGTGAGCGCCGGGCGATGGTGCTCTGGGGCCGCGACCGCGAACGGCTGGAAGCCGTGGCCGTCTCGTGCCGCGGGCTCGGCGCGGAGGTCCGTACCCGGATCCTCGACCTCGAAGACCCGCGGGCGGCGCTCGGGGCCGCGCTCGAGGACGATGCGACGAGCCCCGTCGAACTCGCGGTGTTGTCCGCGGGGCTCGGCGACATGAGGCCCGAGGGCGCGCTCACCGAGGATCCCGAGCGGACGATCGCCGTCGGTCTCGTCAATTTCGTGGCGTCCACGGTCCTGGCGACGGCGCTCGGGCGACGGATGGCGGCCCGGGGGCACGGCCGTCTGGTGCTCATCGGCTCGGCGGCCGGCTTCCACGCGCTGCCGCTGGCCCCCACCTATTCGGGCTCCAAGGCCGGGCTCGCCCGCTTCGCCGACGCCCTCTCGATCGCTCTGGAGCCGCACGGCGTCGACGTCCTTCTCGTCTCGCCCGGTTTCGTCGACACGCCGATGAGCCGGCGGCTCGCTTCCCCGAAACCGTTCCTCCTCGACGTCGACGTCGCTGCGGCGCGGATCGCCCGTGCCGCATCGAGGCGTCGACGTCACCTCGTGCTGCCAGCGCTGTTCTGGTGGCTTCGGGTCGGCGACCGCCTGCTGCCGTGGCCGCTCCGGAGACGCATCCTGAGAGGGTTGCGCGCATGACCCGACCGGACGCCGCAACCCGGGAAAATGACTCTGGACGACGAGGGCCAAGTAAACCATCGTCCGGCCATGGTCGCTGCACATCGCTTGACTAGGCGTCGATGACGCTCGCCGAATTCGCCGATCGCCGGGCCCGGCTCGCAGGTTGGTCGATCCTCGAACGGGTCCGGCACTTCATGGGGTCTCTCGACCAAGTCCCGCGGGCGAGCGGGCGCACGAGCATCGTCAGCTTCGGCAACTACGACTATCTGGGATTGGCGCAGGATCCGTCGGTCAGGCAGGCCGCATCCGATGCCGTGATCCGGTTCGGCGCCGGGGTCTCGGCCTCGCGCATGATCGGCGGCGAGCGTGATTTCCATGGCGCGTTCGAGGACGAGCTCGCCGACTTCCTCGGCGTCGAAGCGACCTTGACGCTGGTCAGCGGCTATCTGACGAACATGTCGATCCTCGGCCACGTGCTCGGCACGCGCGATCTCGTTCTCAGCGACGAACTTTCGCACAACAGCATCGTCGCCGGCATCGCGGGCTCGCGCGCCCGGTCGGTCGTGTTCCGCCACAACGACATCGACCACCTCGAGGAGCTGCTCCGCGCGACACGCCGGCAGCACGCTCGATGCCTCATCGTGGTCGAGGGCCTCTACAGCATGGACGGCGACGTGCCGGACCTGCCGCGTCTGATCCGGCTGAAGGAGGAACACGATGCCTGGCTGATGGTGGACGAGGCCCACTCGATCGGCGTCGCCGGTGCCACGGGACGCGGGATTTCCGAGCATTTCGGAACCGATCCGCAATCGATCGATCTGCTCATCGGAACGTTGTCGAAGGCATTCGGCTCGTGCGGCGGCTTCGTCGCCGCGGACCGGCGCGTCATCGACTGGCTGCATTACTCGTTGCCGGGTTTCGTCTTCAGCGTCGGGACCTCGCCTGCAACCTCGGCGGCCTCGCGGGCGGCCCTGACGACGCTCCGGAACCAGCCATGGCGGGTGCAGGCGCTCCAGGAGAACTCGCGCTTCTTCCGCGACGAGGCTCTGGCGCACGGTCTCCAGGTGGGTGAGGCGCTCGGCCTCGGCGTCGTCCCGGTGCTGTTTCCCGACAATCCTGCGACGGTGGAGGCGGCCGAGGCGCTGCTCGAGGCGGGTTTCTATTGTCCACCGATCATCCAGGTCGGCGTGCCGCGGAATCGCCCGCGGCTTCGGTTCTTCCTCTCCGCCCTCCA
>CAXUBX010000073.1:0-16698 GCA_964249405.1 uncultured Acetobacteraceae bacterium
TGGTGGAGCCAAGGGGAGTCGAACCCCTGACCTCCTGAATGCCATTCAGGCGCTCTCCCAACTGAGCTATGGCCCCGGCCGGCGCTGCCTATAGACCGGGGCTCCGGGCCCGGCAAGCGGACGCGGGATCGGCGGGGAGCGTCTCGCGACGGCCGATCGGCCCGGGAGCGCAAGGGTCTCGATTGCCCCGCGAAGGGACGCCTGATATTTCGGATCAGGCCGGGTTTCCGGCCGGCGTGCGGCGCCGAAACCGGGTCGCGCGACGTCGACGAGCCTCGCCGGAGGGTGCTCCCCCTTGGACGTCAAGCTGCTCGTCGCTCTCGCCGGCATCATCGTGACCGCCATGTCGGTCGAACTGAACGACGCGGTCACGTCGGCGCTTCTCGGCGATATCTCGGGCGGTCTCGGCTTCGGGCACGATCCGGGGACCTGGTTCGGCAGCCTCTACACCTCGGGCGAGGTGTTCGGCATGTCGGTGTCGCCCTGGTTCCTGCTGACCTTCTCGCTCCGCCGGTGGTCGCTCTTCGTGATCGTGCTGACGGCCGCATCGACGGTGCTGATCCCGCTCACCTCGAACCTCACGCTGCTCTACGGCCTCCGCGTTCTGCAGGGCCTGTCGGAGGGCCTGACCATCCCGCTGGTGTTCACCACGGCGCTTCGTGCCCTCGGCCCGGCGATCCGCCTCTACGGTCTCGCCGTCTATGCGCTGACGGCGACCGTGTTCCCGAGCCTTGCCCCCGCCCTGGCGGCGCTCTGGGAAGGGACCGGCGACGGCGTCCTCGGCTGGCCCTTCGCGTTCTGGCAGGCGATCCCGATCGCGGTGCTCGCCTTCTCGCTCGTCTGGTGGGCGATGCCGCAGGATCCGCCGCAGCTCGAACGGTTCAGGGTCATCGACTGGCGCGGCATGCTGCTCTCGCTCGTCGGCTTCGGCGCATTCAGCACCATGCTGGAGCAGGGCGACCGGCTCGACTGGTTCAACTCCGTCGCGATCTGCCTCATGGCACTGGTCAGCGTCGTCGTGATCCCGCTCTTCCTGCTCAACGAGTGGTTCCATCCCGTGCCCCTGCTGCGATTGCAGCTGCTCGGCCGACGGAACTTCGCCTTCGGGCTGATCGCGCTGTTCGCGTTCGTGATCATCGGGCTGGCCGGCTCGACATTGCCGAGCACGTATCTCCAGGAGGTGCAGGGCTTCCGCCCGGCGCAATCCTACGGGATCACCGCCGAGATCGCGCTGTCCCAGCTCGTGCTGCTGCCGCTCGTCGCCGTGATCCTGAACTTCGAGCGGGTGGATGCGCGGGTCATCCAGTTCCTCGGCCTCGGTCTCGTGCTCACCGCCTGCATCGGCGACTCGTTCCTGACCTCGATCTGGATGGACGCGCAGTTCTACCTCTGGCAGGGCTTCATTTCGGTGGGCGAGGCGATGGTCGTGATGTCGCTGCTCCTGCTGGCGACCAACGTGGTCAAGCCGCCGGAGGGACCCTACGCGTCGTCGCTGGTGAACACGCCGCGCGCGATCGGCGAGGCGACCGGTGTCTGGCTGCTGCAGCTGATCACCCGCTGGCGCGGCGATCTCCATTCGAGCCGGCTGACCGACCAGCTGGGGCAGGAGCGCACCGGCGTCGTGCAGGCAGCCGGCGTGCTGTCGAACGGCCAGCCTGCCCTGCCGGGCAGCTTCGAGAGGCTCGCCGCGCTGCTCCGCCGGCAGACCGAGGTACTGACGCTGAGCGACGCCTTCCTGGTCATCGGCGCCATCACGATCGCCCTGATGCTGGTGGTCCTCGTGCTTCCGACCCGGACCTATCCGCCACGCATCGCACTGAAGCAGGCCTGAGGCGCGCATGGCGGACGAGGACGGCCAGAAGCCGGAAGGGGACCACGCCGGCAAGGACACGGAGAAGCCGCGCCCGCGCTGGCCGTTCGTGGTGGCAGCCGTCGTCGTCCTCGCGTTCATCGCCGTCGTGCTCGCGATCATCCTCGTCCCGAGCCCCGACGTCTGGACCGACGATGCGTACGTGCAGGTGCATTACGCCTCGGTCTCGCCGCGCATCGCCGGCCAGGTGACCGCGGTCACCGCCGACGACAACGACACCGTCGGCGCGAGCAGGCTTCTCGTCCAGCTCGACGACCGCGACCAGCAGGCGACCCTTGCCAGGGCCGAGGCGACGCTGGCGCGCGACCAGGCGCAGTTCCGCGACGCGCTGGCCAGCGTCGCCCGCCAGCCTTCGCTGATCACGCAACAGAGCTCGCAGATCTCGTCGCTCCAGGCCCAGATCGGTCTCGCGCGTGCCAACCAGACGCGCTACCGCAATCTCGCCCGCACCGGGGCCGGCACCGAGCAGAGCCACCAGTCGGCCGACGCGATGCTCGCCGAGGAGCAGGCGGAACTGGCGGGCGCCAGGGCCTCGACCGAGGCCGCGCGCCACCAGCTCGATATCCTGAAGGCGCAGGCCGATGCCGACAGGGCGACGATCAGGGCGGACGAGGCCGAGGTGCGCCAAGCGAAGCTCACGCTCTCCTACACGCGCATCCTGGCGCCGCTGCATGGCACGGTGACGGAACGCAGCGTGCAGCTCGGCGACTACGTCAGTCCCGGTGCCGTCATGATGTCGCTGGTGCCGCTCGACCGGCTCTACGTCACTGCCAATTATCGCGAGCTTGCGCTGAAACACGTGCTGCCGGGCCAGCACGTCCGCATCCATGTCGACGCCTACGATCTCGTCCTCGACGGCGTCGTGCAGGGCGTGCCGCCGGCCTCGGGCGCGATCTATTCGCCGATCCCGCCGAACAACGCGACCGGCAACTTCACCAAGATCGTGCAACGCCTGCCGGTGAAGATCCTGGTCTCGCCGAACCAGCCCCTCGCCAAGCTGCTGCGCGCCGGGTTCTCCGTCGAGACCACGATCCACACCGGGTTCGCGAACGTGGTGGGCGCGCAGAGTCGAACCGGGGCGCGCGTGACGGCGTCGTCGGACCCGAATCACTGAGATGCGCACCGGACGCGCGATCCGGCTTTTCCTCGTCTCGGCGGCGGCGGCGGCGGTCGCCGCCTGCACGGTCGGTCCCGATTTCCGGCAGCCCGCGGTCGCGAGCCCGCCGGTCTGGGGTGGCGAGCCGACCGACGTCCGGAGTGCAACGGTGGCCGAGCCCGTGGACGGGCGATGGTGGAACAGCTTCGGCGATCCGGAGCTGTCCTCGCTCGTCGGGCGCCTGGTTCGCCAGAACCTCGACCTGCAGAGCGCGGCCGAACGCGTGCGCCAGGCCGACGCGCAACGCCAGATCACCCGCTCCGAGGGACTCCCGCATATCGACGAGCAGTCGCACTATCTCCATGAACGGTTCAGCCCGAACGGCTTCATCTCCCTGGTCCAGCCGGCCCCGTTCGCGCCGCTGGTGTTCGATGACTGGGAGAACCAGCTCTCGGCATCCTGGGAGATCGACCTGTTCGGCCGGGTACGCCGCGCGGTGGAAGCGCAACGCGCGAACACGGTCGCCGCCGTCGAGGCGCGTCACGCGGTGGCGCTCGACGCTCTCGCGAACCTCGCGGAGGACTACATGCAGCTCCGCGGCACGCAACGCCGCGAAGCGATCGCCGAGGCCAATCTCGACCTCGCGAAACGCGACCTCACCCTGGTGCAGAGCCAGCTCGCGAACGGCGTCGGCACCACGTTGAACCTCGCGAACGCACAGGCGACGGTCGCCGCGATCACGGCGACGCTGCCCGGTCTGCTCGACACCGAGGCGCGAACAATCAACGCGATCGGCTTCCTGCTCGCCGAGCCGCCGCGCGCGCTCGCGAGCGAACTCGCCGGTCCAGGGCGGCAGCCGATCGTCCCGCCGGTGGTGCCGGTCGGCCTGCCGTCCGAGCTCGTCACCCGGCGGCCCGACGTGCGCGAGGCGGCAGCTTCCCTCCACGCGGCAACCGCCGAGACGGGCGTCGCCGTCGCGTCGTTCTACCCGGACATCAGCCTCACCGGCCAGTTCGGCGGCGACGGCCGGATCATCGGCAACGCGTTCTCGCTGCCGTCGCGCGCCTTCACGGTCGGGCCGCAGCTCGATCTGCCGTTGTTCCAGGGTGGCCGGCTGGTCGGCACGCTCCGGCTCCGGCGCTCGCAGCAGCGCGAGGCGGCGATCGCGTATCGCGACACCGTCCTCGGAGCCTGGCAGGACGTCGACAACGCGCTGACCTCGTACGCCGAGGCGCAGCGGACGCGGACCGAGATCGCGGGCGAGGTCCGGCAGGACGAGGCCGCCCTCGGAGCCGCCCGGCAGAGCTTCACGGAGGGCGCCATCGACTTCCTCAACGTGATCAGCGCCCAGACGGCGCTGCTGCAGTCCGAGGACCAGCTGGCCGAGAGCGACGTCGCCGTCGAGACGGATCTCGTGGCGCTCTACAAGGCGCTGGGGGGCGGCTGGGACGTCGCGGACGCGGGCCTTCGCGTCGCCGCGACGGGCGGCTGAACAGGGTCGACGCGGTCAGGAAGACCGTCGCACCGTCGCCGTGGGCTGCGCGCCGGCGCCTCCAGCGCTCAGTTCGGCCGCACGAGCACGTGCTGCTTGCGGCCGGCGGACAGCTTGATCGCGCCGTCCCGGAGTGCCGTCGCATCGACCAGCGCCGCCTCGTCGGACAGCGACGTGTCGTTCACGCGCGCGCCGCCGCCCCGGATCAGGCGCCGGGCCTCGCCGTTGCTGGACGCGAGCCCCGCTTCCACGAACAGACGGAACGCCGGCACGCCGGCCGCGAGCGATGCCGCGTCCATCGTGATCGAAGGCAGGTCGTCGGCGACGCTCCCCTCCTCGAAGACCTCGCGCGCGGTCTGCTCCGCGGCGACAGCCGCCTCGCGCCCGTGACAGAGGGCGGTCGCCTCGGTCGCCAGCACCTTCTTCGCGTCGTTGAGCGCGGCACCCTGCGCCGACCCGAGCCGGTCGCACTCGTCGAGCGCGAGGTCGGTGAACATGCGGAGGAACCGGCCGACATCGGCGTCCTCGGTGTTCCGCCAGAACTGCCAATAGGCGTAGGGCGCGAGGCGGTCCGATCGGAGCCAGACGGCCCCGGCCGCCGACTTGCCCATCTTCGCGCCCGACGCGGTGGTGATCAGCGGCGTCGTGAGACCGAAACACGGCACGCCGTCGGTGCGGCGGATCAGGTCGACGCCGGAGACGATGTTGCCCCACTGGTCGCGTCCGCCCATTTGCAGTGCGACGCCGTGCCGTCGCCGGAGCTCGCGGAAGTCGTAGCTCTGCAGGATCGAGTAGTTGAATTCGAGGAAGCTCAGGCCCTGCTCGCGTTCGAGGCGCAGCTTCACGCTGTCGAAGGAGAGCATCCGGCTGACCGGGACGTGCGGGCCGACGTCGCGCAGGAGCTCGATGTAGCCGAGACCGTCCAGCCAGTCAGCGTTGTCCACCAGGATCGCGTCCTCCGGTCCGTCGCCGAACCGGAGATAGGGCTCGATGCACCGGAGGATGCCGGCACGGTTCCCGGCGAGCCGCTCAGGCGTCAGCAGGGTGCGGGCCTCCTCCTTGCCGGACGGGTCGCCGATCCGGCTGGTGCCGCCGCCGATCACCACCACCGGCCGGTGCCCGTGGCGCTGCAGCAGCCGAAGCAGCATGATCTGCACCATGCTGCCGACGTGGAGGCTGTCGGCGCTGAGATCGAAGCCGATATAGCCGCTGACCGGGCCGGTCTCGCAGGCGGCACGCAGCGCCGCCTCGTCGGTGCACTGGGAGACGAAGCCCCGCGCACGGGCCTCGTCGAGGAAGTCGGTTCGCGTCGGCATGATCGAAGACGCCTAGAGAAAGGACCGGCGCGATGCAAACCGTGATCGGGCTGATGAGCGGGACATCGCTCGACGGGGTGGATGCCGCCGCGATCGAGACCGACGGCGAGCGGGTGGGCGCCTGCGGCGAGCGGACCACGATCCCGTACGGTCCGGCGCTCCGCGCCCGGCTGCGCGCGTTGCTCGACCGGGCCCCGACGCTCGATCCCACCGACCCCGAACTGCTGGATGTCGAGCGCGCCCTGACCCTCGTCCACGTGGACGCCGTGCGCGCCCTCGCGACGCCGACGACCCTGATCGGCTTCCACGGCCAGACGATCTTCCACGATCCGAAGCGGCATGATCCCGGCCGTGGCCGGACCTGGCAGATCGGCGACGCCGCGCTGCTCGCCCGGGAGACGGCTTGCGGGGTCGTGCACGATTTCCGGAGTGCCGATGTCGCCGCCGGTGGCGAGGGCGCGCCGCTGGCGCCGGTGTTCCACGCGGCCCTGCTGCCCGACGAGGTGCCGCGTCCGGCCGCCGTGCTCAACATCGGCGGCGTCGCCAACCTCACCTACGTTTCGGGGCCTGGCCTCGACGGATTGCTCGCCTGCGACACCGGTCCCGGCAACGCGCTTCTCGACGACTGGGCGATGCGGATGATCGGCGAGCCGCTCGACCGTGACGGCGCGCTCGCCGCGCGCGGGCGGCCCTGCGACGCCATCGTGAAGCGCCTCCTCGACGACCCGTTCTTCGCCCGACCGGCCCCGAAATCGCTCGACCGTCAATCCTTCGCGGCCGTGCTCGACGGGCTGGACGATCTCGGCGCAGAGGACGGGGCCGCGACCCTGGTCGCCTTCACCGCGGAAGCGGTGGCACGGCTCGCGCTGCCGGCCAGACCCGCGATCCTGCTGGTGTGCGGCGGCGGCCGCCGCAACCCGGTCCTGATGTCGGCACTCGCCCGTGCCACAGGCATCGAGGTCAGGCCCGTCGAGACGCTGGGCTGGGATGGCGACGCGTCCGAAGCGCAGTGCTTCGCCTACCTCGCCGCCCGCTCGCGCCGGTCGCTCCCCCTGAGTTTTCCCGGCACCACGGGGGTTCCCGCCCCGTGCCCGGGCGGACGGTTCAGTCCGCCGCCAAGGCCATCGTCTTCCGCGCGATGACGCCGCCCACGTAGTCGTCGATCGCGTCGGCGACCTCGTCGGCATGATGGGCGAAGACGTGGTCGGCGCCCTTGAACACGCGGTAGTCGACCACGACGCCCTTCTGCGTGTGCAGCTTGTCCACGAGCTTCCTGATCGCCGGCTCCGGCGCGAGATCGTCCTGGTCGCCCGAGACCATCAGGCCACCGCAGGGACAGGGAGCCAGGAAACCGAAATCGTAGTGGCTGGCGGGCGGCGCCACGCTGATCCAGCCCGACACTTCCGGTCGGCGCATCAGGAGCTGCATGCTGACGAAGGCGCCGAACGAGTAGCCGGAGATCCAGAGGCCGCCCGAGTTCGGATTGACCATCTGCATCCAGTCGAGCGCCGCCGCCGCGTCGGAAATCTCCCCGATCCCACCGTCGTAGCGACCCTGCGACCGCCCGACGCCGCGGAAATTGAAGCGCATCACCGAGAACCCGAGCCGCTCGAAGGCGCGGTACATCGTGTAGGTGATGCGGTTGTTCATGGTCCCGCCATGCAGCGGGTGCGGATGGAGGATGAGCGCGAGCGGAGCGTTCGGCTCCTTCGAATGCGCGTAACGTCCTTCGAGACGGCCGTCAGGGCCGGCAAACATGACCTCAGGCATTCTTTTCCTGCTGTTTTGTTGGTCGCCCTCGCGAGCGACGATTGTTGGCGCCCCTCCGGGGCAGGTCCGGTCGGCGTCCCAGGGAAACGTCCGGTTCGAACGGGCTCCGGCGGAGCCGGGTCGCACCCGGATCCGCGAACCCCGCCCTATAGCGAGGAGGTTGCGCGCGTCATGCCGGTCGCCGACCTGCCCGTGACCGGTTCTTGGCGAGGGGCGGATGAGTTGACCGTCATGCAATACGCTCCTTTCGGAAATCCAGGATGGACGCGGTCGGGCCCGAGGGGCGCCCTTGTATGGTGAGGACCGCCCGTTCACATCCCGAGCGTCGCTCGACCGTCCCCGCGTGTTATAGGCACCTGCGAGTCGGTTTCCTACAAAATTGGCATTTTCTCGCATGAAATTGGGCGTTCTGACGCGATGAATGGCAGTTGCGGGGCCGGGCGCCGCATCTATCTCGACGCCAACGCGACCGAACGCCTGCGGCCCGAGGCGCGAGAGGCGGCCCTCGCGGCGATGGCGCTCGACGCCAACCCGGCCTCGGTCCATGCGCCCGGTCGTGCCGCGAGACGCATGCTCGAGGACGCGCGCGAGCGAATCGCGAACGTGTTCGGGGTGTCCGGCGACGACGTCGTCTTCACTTCCGGCGGCACCGAGGCGAACGCCCTCGCGGTCCATGCCCTCCGCCCCGGACGGCGGATGATCGTGGGCGCGACCGAGCACCAGTGCGTCCTCGCCGCCGCCGGACCGGCGGCGGCGAGGCTCCCGGTCCGCGCCGACGGCACAATCGACCCGGAGACCCTCGATCGCGCCCTCGCCACCGACCGGCGCCCGGCCCTCGTGGCGCTGATGGCGGCCAACAACGAGACCGGCGTGCTGCACCCGATCGAGGCCTGTGCCGCGGTCTGCGCCCGCCACGGCGCCCTGCTCCATGTCGACGCGGTGCAGGCGGCGGGACGGACCGGTCGGCTTCCCGTCCCGTCGGCCGACGGCGTCGCGAGCCTCGCGCTGTCGGCGCACAAGATGGGCGGCCTCGCCGGCGCGGGCGCGCTCCTCCTGGCACCTCGCCTCGCGTTCGGCCCGGCGCTGATCGGCGGCGCCCAGGAACTCGGGCGGCGTGGCGGAACGCCCTCGCTCGCCGCGGTGGCCGCGTTCGGCGCGGTCGCGGACGCACGCGCCCCCGCGACGCTGGGGCCGTTGCGCGACCGGATCGAGGCGGAGGCGGTGGGCGCCGGGGCGATCGTCTGCGGCTCCGGCGCACCGCGGCTCGCGAACACGACCTGCCTCGCATTTCCGGCCCGGCGCGCCGCCAGCCAGCTCATCGCCCTCGACCTCGCCGGCTTCGCGGTCTCCGCCGGCGCGGCCTGCTCGTCCGGGCGGATCGGGACGTCCCACGTGCTCGAGGCGATGGGGCTCGGACGCCTTGCCGGCGAGGCGATCCGGGTGTCGTTGCCATGGTCCATCACCGAAGAGGACGCCGCGGCGTTCTCGCGCGCATACCGGGCCATGGCCGAGGCGCCGGGGCTCCGCCGCGGCGCGCTCCAGGCGCTGGAGGCCTGAACTTCCGTTCTTCCGGGCGAGGCATCAGGATGATCTATCTCGACAACCACGCGACGACGCCCTGCGATCCCCGCGTCGTGGACGCCATGCTGCCGTTCTTCGCGGAGCGGTTCGGCAATCCGCACAGCGCCGGACACGCGATGGGGGCGGACGCCGCCGAGGCAGTCGAGACGGCGCGCGAGCAGGTGGCCGCGCTGGCCGGCGTAGATCGGCGGGAGATCGTGTTCACCTCGGGCGCGACCGAAGCGAACAACCTCGCGATCAAGGGCGCGGCCCGCTTCGCCGGAGCGTCCGGCCCGCGCCGGCGGATCGTGACCGTGGCGACCGAGCATCCGTGCGTGCTGGAGACGGTGCGCGACCTCGCCGCCGAGGGGTTCGAGCCCGTCGTCCTGTCGGTGGGCCCGGACGGGCTTCCCGACCTCGACCAGCTCCGCGACGCCCTTCTCACGCCCACCCTTCTGGTGAGCGTGATGGCGGCGAACAACGAGACCGGCATCATGCCCGATCTCGGCGCGGTGGTCGGCCTCGCGCACGCGGCGGGCGCGCTCGTCCACTCGGATGCAGCCCAGGCGGCCGGGCGCATCCCGCTCGACATCGCGTCACTCGGCCTCGATCTCGTCTCGCTCAGCGCCCACAAGATGTATGGACCGAAGGGCGTCGGCGCGCTCTACGTCCGGCGACGGCCGCGCGTCCGTCTCGCGCCGCTGTTCTCGGGTGGCGGCCAGGAACGCGGCCTCCGCTCGGGCACGCTACCCGCTCCGCTGCTGGTCGGGTTCGGCGCTGCCGCCGCCCTCGCGGGCGCCTCGCGCGCCGACGAGGCGGTCCGGATCGCGTCGCTTCGCGACCGCCTCCTCGCGAGCCTGGTGCGCCGGGTCCCGGGTCTGGTGCTGAACGGCGGGGTCGCCACGTCGCGCCTGCCCGGCAACCTCAACCTGCGCTTCCCCGACGTGGACGCGACCGAGCTCATGCGGCATGTGCCCGGGGTCGCGATGTCCGCGGGCTCGGCATGCGGCTCGGCGGAGATCGCGCCGAGCGAGGTGCTGCTCGCGATGGGGCTCGCGCCGGCCGAGGCGCGGCGATCCTTGCGCCTCGGTCTCGGACGTTTTACCTCGCCCTCCGACGTCGAGAACGCGTCGGCGCTCATCGTCGACGGCTTCGAAGCCGCGTCCGGCCGGCGGACCGGCCGTGTGGCGATGGCGGCGTCGATCGGGGCCTGAACACGGAAATGCCGACCATGACCTTCATCGAGGCGAACGGGAGGTCGAAGCACGTCGACGCCCCGCTCGGGACCTCCGTCCTTGAGATCGCCCAGGCCAACGGGATCGACCTCGAAGGGGCCTGCGAAGGCTCGCTGGCCTGCGCGACCTGTCACGTGATCGTCGATCCAGGCTGGTTCGAGCGCTTGGCGACACCGACCTCGGACGAGGAGGACATGCTCGATCTCGCGCTCGGTCTCGAGAAGCACTCCCGTCTCGGCTGCCAGCTCGTCATGACCGAGGCTCTCGACGGCCTGGTCGTGCGGCTCCCGAAGGTCTGACGGGGTGCGCGTGCTCGTCGCGATGTCGGGCGGCGTCGACAGCGCCGTCGCCGCGGCCCTGATCCGCGAGCAGGGTCACGACGTCGTCGGCGCGACGCTGCAGCTCTACGACGCCGGCCAGACCGCGTCGCGTCGCGGCTCGTGCTGTGCCGGCACCGATATCCACGACGCGAGCCGTGTCGCCGACCGTCTCGGCATCCCGCACTACGTGATCGACGGCCAGCAACGGTTCAACGAGACCGTGGTCGCACCGTTCGCCGCGAGCTACGCGGCCGGCGAGACCCCGGTCCCCTGCATCCGCTGCAATCAGGGCGTGAAGTTCACCGACCTCCTCGGGCTCGCCCGCGAGCTCGGCTGCGAGGCGATGGCGACCGGCCACTACGTCCGCCGCGTCGAGGGGCCGGACGGGCCCGAGCTCCACCAGCCGCACGCCGCAGGGCGCGACCAGAGCTGGTTTCTGTTCGCGACCACGATTGAGCAGCTCGCGTTCCTCCGCTTCCCGCTGGGCGAGATGGCGGACAAGGACCGGGTCCGCGCCGAGGCGAGCCGTCTCGGTCTCGCGGTCGCGGCCAAGCCAGACAGCCAGGACATCTGCTTCGCTCCCGGCGGCTCGCACGCCCTGGTGGTCGGCTCGCTCCGTCCGGACGCGCTGGTGCCGGGCGATATCGTCGACGAGGACGGCGCGGTGGTCGGTCGTCACCAGGGTCTCGCACGGTACACGCCGGGCCAGTCGAGGCGGCTCGGCGCTGCCGCGATGCTGCGCGGCGAGCGCCAGGCGGTCCGTCGGATCGAGCCCGAGGCCAATCGCATCCGGGTCGCAGGACGGGAGGGCCTGGGAGCCAGCGTCGTCGATCTCGTCGAGACCAACTGGCTCGCGCCGCTGCCCACCGAGGGGCGAAGCTGCACCGTCCGCCTCCGCGCCCGCGACGTCGACCGGCCGGCCTGCGTCGTTCCGACCGGCGACGGTCTCGCGCGGGTCACCCTCGACACGCCCGCGATCGCCGCACCCGGCCAGGCCTGCGTCGCCTACGACGGAACGAGGATCCTCGGTGGCGGCTTCGTGGCAACCGCGGCCCGGTTCGAGCGCGCGGCGTGAAGGGGCGGCTGCTGATCGGGACGAAGCGCTATTCGTCCTGGTCGCTGCGGGGCTGGCTCGCCGTCCGACTCGCCGGGCTCGACGTCGACGAGGTGGTGATCCCGCTCGCCGGCGGCCGCACCGAGGCCGTCCAATGGATGACGCCCGGCGGCACCGTGCCGGTGCTGGAACATGACGGGATCCGGATCCACGACAGCCTGGCGATCGCCGAGACCTGCGCCGAGCTCGCGCCCGGACTCTGGCCCGAGGACCGCGCCGCGCGGGCCGTCGCGCGTGCAATCTCCGCCGAGATGCACAGCGGGTTCCGGGCGCTCCGGGCCGCGATGCCGATGAACCTCGGCCGTCTGGACCGCCCGAGGAGGAGCGGCGTGCCTCCCGACGTCGCGTCCGACATCGCGCGGGTCGCGACGATCTGGCGCGAGACCAGGATGAGCCATGCGCGCCGGCGCCCGTTCCTGTTCGGCGACGCCTTCACCCTGGCCGACGCCTTCTACGCCCCCGTGGTGACCCGCTTTCTCTCCTATGCGGCGGTCCCGGACCAGGACTCCCGGCGCTATTGCGACGCGGTTCGCGCGCATCCCCTCGTGTCGCGCTGGTACGAAGAGGCCGAGGCCGAGCCGGACACGTTCCGGATCGCCGCAACGGAAGGCCTCGACTGACCTGAGCCCTCGTCCCCGAGGACCGATCGCGTTCGTGCTGCCGCCACGTGAGGGGTTCTCGCCGGCGGCCGCCGGCGCCATCGGTCTCGCCGTGCGCCTCGTGGCAACCCCGGACGACGTCGTGGTCGGCCACCCGCGGGTCCGCTCGCCGTTTCCTGGGCCGCGCTTCGTGCCGGCGATCGAGGACCACTGGCCCGGCTCCTCGCTCGGCCGCTATGCGCGTGCGGTGGCGCGCGCGCTCCGAGCCGTCTCGCCCTCGCGGATCGAGGTCCAGAACCGGCCCCACGTGGCCCTGGCTCTCGCCCGCCGTTTCCCGTCGGTCCCGGTGTCCCTTCACCTGCACAACGATCCCCGGACCATGCGGGCCTCCGCAAGCCCGCGCGCCCGGGCGCGTCTCGGGCGCGTCGTCGCGGTGGCCTCGGTCTCTTCCCATCTGGCGCGGGCCTGGCAGGAGGGCTCGGACGCCATCCCGCCGGCCGCGATCCTGCCGAATGCGATCGATCTCGCCGCCCTGCCGTCGCCCGCACCCCCCGACGCGAGGGAGGCGCTGATCCTGTTCGTCGGCAGGATCGTCGCCGACAAGGGTGCCGACCTCTTCGTCGAGGCGGCCGCGGCCGTGCTGCCGTCGCTTCCGGGCTGGCGCGCCGAGATGATCGGCGCCGACCGGTTCTCGCCCGACAGTCCGGACACCCCCTTTCTCGCAAGGCTCCGCCCGCGCGCCGCCGCGTCGGGGGTCACGCTCACCGGCTACGCCACGCACGCCGCCGTGCTCGAGGCGATGGCGTGCGCGGCGATCGTGGTGGCGCCGAGCCGCTGGGAGGAACCGTTCGGGCTGGTCGCCCTCGAGGCGATGGCGAGCGGGGCGGCGCTGGTCACGACGCGGCGCGGCGGCCTGCCGGAGGTTGCGGGCGACGCGGCGATGCTCGTTCCGCACGAGGACGCCAATGCCCTCGCCGCCGCGATCGCCGCCCTCGCGCGCGACGACGCGCGACGCGCCGAACTGTCGCGCAAGGGAAGGCTGCGCGCGCTTCGGTTCGACGCGCCGGCGGCGAGGGCCCGGCTCGACGCGTTCCGTGCGGGCCACGTCCTCCCATGAAGGCCGGTCGTGCGCTCGACCGCGCGGCCGTCGCCGCGACATTCCTCGTGCCGCTGTTCCTGACCCACGGACGAGGTCTCGCCGAAGCCGCCATCGACGTCGTGGGGATCCTGTTCCTGCTCCGCTCCCATCTGGCGCGGGACTGGTCGTGGGCGCGGCACGGCTGGACGCGGGTCGCGGTCGCCTGGTGGGCGTGGCTCGTCGTCTGCTCGGCGATCCGGATCGGCGACCGGCACGGCGTCGCCGGTCTCGGCGAGGGACTGGCGGTCGCTCGCTTCCTCGTCTTCGCGCGTGCCCTCGAATGCTGGACGCTGGCCAGCCGGCGGACCCAACGCCTGATGCAGGCGATGCTCGCCGTGATCCTCGGCTACTTCGCGCTCCAATGCCTGCTCCAGCTCGCGACCGGTCACAACCTGTTCGGCGATCCGCGCTTCCCGGACGGATCGCTCACCGGCCCCTATGACCATCCGAGGGCGGCGGCCCCGATGTCGCGCCTCCTGTTCCCGGTGCTTCTGCCGCTTGCCGCCCTGCTCCTCGCCCGCGGCGGCGCGTCGGGGCGGGTCACCGCCGGGCTCGTCGGCATCGCCTCCCTCGCGCTGATGGTGCTGGTCGGGCAACGCATGCCGCTGCTGCTCTGCCTGGTCGGCCTGCTCACGGTCGGCATCGTCGAACGTCGTCTCCGCGTCGCGGTGATCGGGCTCGGGGTCGCGCTGCCGTTTCTTGTCGCGTCGTCGGCAATCCTCTCGCCACCGGCCTTCCACCATCTCTGGACGGTCTTCTCGCGCCAGGTGGCCCATTTCCCCTCGAGCGCCTACGGGCTGATCACCGCGCGCGCCTTCGCGATGCTGCGCGTCCATCCGGTGACCGGCCTCGGCTTCGACGGCTATCGCCACCATTGCGCCGATCGGGCCTATTTCCACGACTGGTTCGGCGGCGACGGGATGGGCGCGTTCGCCGGCGTCTGTGTCCAGCACCCGCACAACCACTACATGCAGGCGGCGGTCGATGCCGGGGTGCCGGGCCTCGTCCTGTTCGCGCTTCTGGTCGCCGCCTGGATCGGAACCGTCGGACGAGGTCTCACGGGCTCGGGCGCCCGCCGCTCCGATCCGCTCCGGACCGGGCTTCTGGCCGCCATCGTGATGCAGGAATGGCCGATCGCGTCCGCCAGCGACCTCGTCAACCTTCCTTTGGGCGGTTGGTTCTTCCTGCTCCTGGGCTTTGGTCTCGCCCTCGCCCCTCCCATATCGGCCCCCGCACGGACCGAGGAGAAGACGCCGCCATGACCGACACCGTTGCCGCCGACACCGGCCAGATCCCGGTCACCGTGCTGACCGGCTATCTCGGCGCCGGCAAGACCACGCTGCTGAACCGCATCCTCACCGAGCAGCACGGCCGCCGCTACGCCGTGGTGATCAACGAGTTCGGCGAACTCGGCGTCGACAACGACCTCGTGGTCGACGCCGACGAGGAAGTCTTCGAGATGAACAACGGCTGCGTCTGCTGCACGGTGCGCGGCGACCTGATCCGGATCCTCGGCAGCCTGGTCAAACGCCGGAACCGCTTCGACGGCATCATCATCGAGACGACCGGCCTCGCGAACCCGGCCCCGGTCGCCCAGACCTTCTTCGTCGACGACGAGATCAGGGCGAAGACGCGGCTCGACGCGATCGTGACCGTCGTGGATGCGTCGACCCTGCTCGCGCGGCTGGCCGACAGCGCCGAAGCCGAGGCGCAGGTCGCGTTCGCCGACGTGATCGTGCTGAACAAGACCGATCTCGCGACCTCGGACGAGATCGCCGCGGTCGAGGCCAGGATCCGCCGCATCAACGCGGCTGCGCGCATCCACCGGGCCGAGCGGAGCGCGGTCGCCGTCGAGGACCTCCTCGACCAGGGCGGCTTCGACCTCGCCCGCGTGCTCCGGACGACGCCCGACTTCCTCGAGCACGAGGAGCACGGCCACGACGAGGACGTGTCCAGCCTGTCGTTCGAGCTGAAGGAGAAGATCGACGGGCCACGCTTCAACAGCTGGATCTCGCTCGTGCTCCAGGAGCGAGGCGGCGACCTGCTCCGCACCAAGGGCATCCTCGACATCAAGGGCGAGGACCGCCGCTATGCGTTCCAGGCGGTGCACATGATGGCGGAAGGCGACTTCATCGGTCCGTGGCGCCCCGACGAGCCCCGTTCGTCGCGCATCGTCTTCATCGGCCGCAACCTGAACCGCCCGGTGCTTCGCCGCGGCTTCGAGTCGTGCGCGGCCTGATCACGATGTCGGACCCATCCCGAGGAGCCGGGTCGGAGACCTCTCCGACCGCGACGGCTCGGCGGTTCCTCGCCGAGCGCGGCCGTACCCGGACGGTCGATGCCCATGTCGTGGCCTGCGCCTTCGATCGCACCGGCGCCTCGGTCGCGTTCGGGACCGCGGAGGGCTTCCTCCACGTGCTGCCCCGGCACGGGAACGCCTGGGCCGACGTCGAGGCCCATGACGGGTCGCTGCTGTCGCTCGCCCCGCTCGCGGACGGCTTCGTGACCGGCGGCGACGACGGCGTGCTCACCCGCGTGGCCGACGGCGTGGCGAGACCGCTCGCGTCCTTCGGCGGACGCTGGGTCGAGCATTGCGCAACCTTCGAGGACCACGGGGCGGCGATCGTGGCGGCGGTGAGCGGGAAGCACGTCGTTCTGCTCGACCGGGACGGCAACGAGCGGAAGCGGATCGGGCATCCCTCGACGGTCACCGGGATCGCGTTCGACGCGCGTGGCAAGCGGATCGCGGCCTCGCACTACAACGGGGCTTCCGTCTCCTTCGTCGGCTCGACCAGCGGGGCGCCGCGCCTGTTCGAATGGAAGGGCAGCCACATCGGTGTCGCGATGCATCCCGCGGCGGAAGCCTTGGTGACGGCCATGCAGGAAAACGCGCTGCACGGCTGGCGCCTGTCCGACGGTCACAACATGCGGATGAGCGGCTACCCGTCGAAGACGCACGCCCTGTCGTTCTCGCGGACCGGACGGTGGCTCGCGACCTCCGGGGCCGAGGCGGTGGTGCTGTGGCCGTTCTTCGGGGGTGGCCCGATGGGCAAGGCGCCGCTGGAGCTCGCGGGCGGCACCGGCGCGCTCTGCACGAGCGTCGCCTTCAATCCGCGCCAGGACAACGTCGCCGCCGGCTTCGCCGACGGCGCGCTGCTGCTCGCCGATGTCGCGAGCGAGCGCATCCT